>NZ_CP123990.1:5481283-5810675 GCF_029919115.1 Variovorax paradoxus | reverse complement strand
CGAACTCGCATGGTGCCGGCACTTTGGCTGCGTGGTCTGCAGACATGCCAGGGTGGGTAATAGACGGTTCGGACCGGAATGAACAGGATGGGTGGGTAAAAGACGGCGTCCATAGACCTGAAAAGACCCACGCCTTAACTTCGAAAAGGGCTAAGGGACTGAAAAGACGTCAATTCGGCCCTCCCCTGCCAGTCCAACCCGTCTATTACCCACCCTTGACCGGCTCTCACGAGAAAAGGATGGTCAGATTCCGTCGAATACCCACCGCTGTCGTGAACGTGCCTGACTCGGTACCACCATTTCCTTCGATTACCCACCCAACAGCTGCTCCTAATCTTCCGGCATGGGCATGGCGATCCGCGGTTTCAGCTGCACTAGAGATCTTCCGTCTGATCTGCGCAGGGCTGCTGCTGATCCGTCAGGACGGCCCTGCCGGCGAGCTTCTTGTTTTCTCTCGCGGTCACCTGCGAGGTATAGACCGCACTGCGAATTGTCTGATACAGATGTCGATGAATGCGGCGGTCGCCTCCCGCACCTGGTCAAGCCCTTCGATCCGATGGAGCTTTTGAACGTTCTCGAACCACGAACGACGAGCGGCGATCGCCGCGGCCGGTCGCCCCTGACGTCTCACCACCATGCTGCAGCCGCCCCCGCGAGGACGTCAAGGAACGGTGTGACCTCGAGCTACATGGATGATTGACTTACGTGTTCCGTTGTCCAACACCCGTCCGCGTAGCAGATCTCAAGCCGTTCGACATTGAGGATCGGGTACTTGCCGTTGAACGGCCAGAAGTGGGCCATTCGCTGCCGTGAGCTCCATCCCGGGTGCAACAACGAAATACGGACAGCCTGCATGAACTGACCGTGGCTGAAGGCATAGACAAGCGACTGCGGTGGCAGCTTCTGCAGCCACCCCAAGGTCGACTCGACGCGGCCAAGCAATGTGTCGAAACTTTCTGCGGTTGGACCGTCACGGTACGCCGGATCAGCCGTCTGCCAGTAAGCCTCGATGTGCGGTAGCCGCTCCGCGCGCAAGGTGCCGTTCCAGCGGCTCGGCTCCAGGTAAGTGAACTCCGCCATGGGAAGGATCTCGACAGGCACCTGCGGGAAGCGGTCGATGGTGGGCTGCGCCGTCAAGCGCGTGCGCAAGTATGGAGACAATGCGATCAACGTAGGAGTTTGCACCCAAGCGGTGGCCATCCGTGCGGCCTGGTCATGGCCCGTCGGGGTCAATTCGAGTTTAGAAAGGTCGAAACTCGGCTGGCCGGCATTGCCGGTACTTTCGCCATGACGGATGAAGATCACTTGCATGCGCCATTGTCTCTTGGCACGGCGCAGACCCCGTGCGCGCAGCGATCCGGTTAATTCAAAGACATGCGTCCGACGCATTCGCGCGCGAAGACGAACGGCAGTGTTCCAGTCCAAACTACACCCGAGTGATCGTGATGGATGCATACGCATGTAGTGGCGCACGGACTCAGTTCCCGAGGCCTGTGCCATCACAAGGGGGTGCATTCCCTTGTCCCGTGCCAAACGCTGGAGGGCCGCTCCACGGACGAACCGAAGTCAGCCCCTGAGCAAAAAGCGACCTGAAGAGCCAGATGATGCTTAGCGCGCAGCGGTGCCGATCTTGTTGCGCCCGTCAGGCATGCCGGTGGACTCGAGGGGTTCTGCCTCCAGTCTTTGGGCTTGCCTGAGCGCCAGCGTTCGGTTCGAAAATATCGACTGCAGCGTGGCCGGCTCGAACCGGGTTCGCGTCAGCCGGCTGACGAGTTCTGAATTCACTTCCACCCGGAAGTCGAAAAAGTACCCGAGCAGCACTTCGACGGGGATCGACGCCTCCCCTGCCTCACCCTTGCCGTCCAGAATCCTGTAGATCAGCGCGAGCGGTGCGGCGGCACTGATGGCCGCAACCGAGGGGGCGTCTGTGTCAACCGAATCGGCCAGCTCGAGATCCCGGGCGATCAGCCTGAGCCAGCGGTCTGGCAAGTTCGCGGGAAGTGCAGCCTCGGGCGGTTGGCTGAGGATTTCTTGCTCGAGAAGGCCAAGATCCGTCATCGGAAGCGGCGTATCGTTCATTCCTATGCCCCCAGGTCTATGCGGTGAACAGAGGCGGTCGCTTGGCCCGTTGAAAAATGATGGGATTCCAAGCAGCCTAACGGCATATATGCTGTGGTCAGAAAGATAGCATATTCGGCACCCTCACCGGGTGTCTTCGCTCCCCAAGAAAAAGCTTGCCCCGGCGCCGCGCTCAACCTCGTTCGAGCCGGCGGTGGCCACTGCTTTCGGGGACGTGATCCGGGCCGAGCGCCTCAGGCAGGGAATTGCGCAGGACCAGTTCGCCGTCCTGGCCAACGTCGATCGGTCCTATTACGGCAAGCTCGAGCGCGGCGAACGACAGCCTTCCCTCGGCTTGATCCTACGGGTCGCGAAAGGCTTCGGCGTGCCGGCCAGCGATCTTGTCTTGCGCGTGGAAAGGTCGATCACCCGGGAATAACCACGGCTGGCGTCTCGGTGGCGACCAAGCGGCACGTGCTCGCCGGTCATTCGGGATCTGCCCCCTGCAGCACCGCGCGCAGGAAGGCGAAATGACCGCGGTGCAGCGGTCTGGATTTCATTTCGCTGAGACTGCTCACCGGGTAACTCGCTTTCCTGTCACCTCTTGCCCGCCCGAGGGACCGCCCTCTTCTTTCCACTGTGCCAGCGCCACGCGCAGGCCATGGATCGCGCCGGCGGACGAGTTCGCAATGGCTGCCACGGGATGCGACAGGCTTTGCGCGGCGAACCGCGCACCATCCGCGCACGGCAACCGGGCAATCACGAAGAAGCAGCGCGTCTCGCCAAGGAGCCGCCGCTTCCGTGCGTCACCTCCCGCTGTGATATCGATCCCTGGTCCAGCTGTCCAGGTCGTCGCGCCATGGTCGTACAAGTTGCAGTCCGACGCGCACTGCGACGCGAGACGGTCGCGCCGCTCGCCGGCCTGTTCCTGTGCCCGTCGCACCCTCGCTGCCTTGTCCGTGCTTGCACGTGCGCCGCAGCAGCGCACATGCGGGGTATCCATGCAAAGCGCCAGCGTGCCGGTGCGGGTGATCGCTGCACTCCAAGCCGGGACCACCAGTTCGCCGACCACGCCGTGCCCCCAAATGACCGCGGCATCCGCCACCGCAGCCGCCGCGGCCTTGCGCGCTGCGGCCCAGAGCATCAGCAAGCTGCCGGCGGCCGTCCATTGCAGAAGCCATCGGCGGCTGCCCCCGCGGAAGACCATCTCCAACAGATGCAGCGGCCTTTCGGCGGCAAAGGCAGCGTAATGGTCCGCCATCCATGAGGACGGCATCTGGTACGACCGGCGCAGGAACCAGTCGCGCAGGCCAACGCTCCAGACGCACGACTGCCACCACAGCAGGAAGCACCACGCATCTTGCGCTGCCGGAATCGTTGGCAGATAGCGCAGGATCCAGGCCTCATCCGACGACCGGACGAAGGCGTCGATCCATCGCCGTGTATGCCTCTGGAGCACGTGGCGCAGCAAATGGCGCTTGACCGCTTTGAAGATCGCGCTCGCAGCTTCGAAATCCGACGTCTCTGACGGGTCATGCCGGACGCGCACGGCTTCACCACCGAACTCATGGGACGAACAAGCCCAGCGCTTGCAGCAGCGCTCTGATGCGTCCGCACTTGTCCAGCAGGTCGGAGGTTCGGGTGTCCGGAGCACCTGGGCCCAATGCCGGGCGTGCGCCATGTAGCGCTCGATGCCTGGGTAGCTCGCCCAGGAGTCGCGCACATCGAACCAGAACCGGCTGGCCGAGCCGACCAGCCAATTGGCGAGTTCCTCCAGCACGGCGTCGCGGGCCGGGTCGGACTTCGGTGCCCTCGCGGCCGCGGGTTCGAGGAACACGCGGCCACATCGGCAGCAACCCGGCGCATGAAATGGGCTGCCGAGCTTCCCGTGGGGAATGGTCATCCCGCAGCGACACCGATATTCCAGCGGCAGGTTGTGCACGGGGCATTGCTGAAGCCCGCACAGCGAGAACAGTACGCTGTGGAACCCTTCGGCCAGGCACGCAGGACACCAGACCACGAACCGGCCGAACAGTGGCCAGAGGCTTGTCGGGTAGTGCCCCACCTGCGACCCCTTCAAGGATCCGGCGTCTTCGCCGGTCACACGGCAGAACCGCGACAACCGCAGCGATCGCTCCGGGCGCACGGCACAGTCCAGGGACATCGCCATGCCGCTGGCATCGTTGCGAATGAAATCAGCCTCGAACGACTGCGGACTTGGCCGGTTCAGAACGAGGAACCGTTGGACGACGATCCACGTCGAGGTGTACGGCGCGATGCTGCCGCGCGTCCAGGCCACGCGGCGAAACCGCCGGTCACGACTGAGCCGGCCGTCGCCGGCGATGGGCCCGACAGCCCCCACTGTTGCAATCGTGGTCATGGACTAAGCGGCCTTGCGGCGCCGCGGGAGCTCCGCCGAAATCAGGCGCATGTGATCGGTGAATGCGTTGTCGACGAACGCTTCCAGCCAGGCCTCCTCGCCTGTCACGTCTTCCCAGTCTTCACCGTGAGCGAGGTTGAGCAGGATCGTCTCCACCGACAACGCCAGGTGCTGCATGGGGAAGTTGGGATCGCCGCCGTAGTCTTGCGGCAGCAGCGCGTTCATCACGCGCCAGACGGTGGGCGCGCAGCGGGCCAGACGTTCGCCGCGCGCATACGCCTCGGGCGCGAAGTGCGCCAGATAGGAGACCCCCGAGCGTTTGGGCCATTCGCTCGCGAAGTCGTAGCCCTCCAGAACGAACTTGATTTCCTCTTCGCAGGTCAGGCCCGAAAACGGCGCATGAGCGACCATGAACCGGGCGGCGACGTGCGCGTGGTCCGAGTGGGACATCAGCTCGTAGTGGTAGCCCATCTGATGCGATGAGACCGTGTACACGCTAAGACGATGTTGCTGAAAATCCAGCAGGTTCTGCATCCCGAGAATCCAGTTCCACTCCTTGAGCGTCATCGATTGCGCCTCATCGATTAGAAGCGCCACGAAATTGCTGCCGCAGGCCTTCGCAGTCGACATGAGATGCTCCGCGAACATGGTGTGGCGCGCTGCACAGGTATGCCGGTCGTTGGCATACCGGTGGCCGGTCGCCACCAACAAGGCTTTCCAGAACTCGGTCTGGCTGTTTTGGATTTCCGGAATGCGGGACCACATGTGCAGGGGAATGGCTCTGCCGAATCGCTGCTGCAGGAGAGCAAGCAGATGCCACTGCATGCCCTTGCTCTTGCCGAAGCGGGACGGTCCGTGAATGCTGCCGCCCGTCTTTTTGCGGGCGATCCAGTCGCCCAGCGTCTGAGCCATGTCTTCGATCGGCGGGGTATGGACGGCATACTGCTGCTGCAGAAGCGGGTGGTTGCTGTCGACGTGCCGGGGCAACGGGCTGTCGAGGTGTTTGTCAAGCAGACCGGTCATGGCGTGCCTACTTGCTTGCGGCCATGCGGTGCATGGGCAGGCTCTTTGGGACTGAGGGCCGGGTTGCAGGGGGGCGCTGGCGACGCCCTGCAGCCGTTGCAGGCGGTGCAACGCCCGGTCCCCCGTCGTTTGCTTCCGCGCGAGACTCACGCTCTTCGTCAAGCCGATCCCGGGCCAGTGCAGCGTGGATCGCAGGGTTGGCATCTTCACCGCGACGCACCAGCGCGGTCCTGATCCGACGCATGGCCAGGTAGGCCGGATGAGGCGGCAGCTTGCGCCCCGGTGCGGATTCTGCGTAGTTGATGAACGCCGAGATGGGATCCTCGCCGGCCGCGACGCGGAACCTGTGTTCGTAGATCAAAGCCTGCACGGCTTTTCGGATCGCGAGCGAATGCGGCAGGCCGTTCCAAGGCGCTGCCGCGCGCAGCAGACCCAACGAATGGCCATTGGCCGTTGCCGCCTTGACGAACCGTGCGTCATCTTCCAGGTGGTTCGTCACGGCGATCTTCGTGCCCACGAGGTCGTGGCGTCCGATCAGGATTTCCCCGCTGTAGCTCGCGCCACCGAAGTTGACGAAGGGCCGTCGCCCTTGGCGGTGGCCGCCTTTGACCACGCACATCTTGGTCACGCTCAACAGGCCGCTTACCAGGAGCGGGTCAGCGCGGCGGATCTGTGGCGCGTCCTCGCGGGTGGTCGCGAAATCCAGCGCCTGCAGCGGCGAGCGGTAGCCCAGCCCGGCGTGCGCCGTCGCGTTGTAGTTCGCGATCAGCACATCCAGCAGGTCCTCCAGGTACTCGAGCTGGAACTCGCTGGCGATCGCGATCTGCGCAGGATCGCGCCCCTTCTTGTCGGACGGCTTGCTGCCGGTCGAATTCGACATGCGATTGAGCGAGCGCACACCCAAGGTACGGAAGAAGCTTTCGATGAAGGGCCTGTCATCCTTCAGCCGCCGTGATGCAAAGCCGCGCGAAGGATCCACCAGCGTGGAGCCCACGACATTGCGCAGCGCGTCCCGGACTGTTTTGCACGTCTCCGCCAGCGCCCCGTCCACGCTCATCTCGTCCCAGTAAAGGCCGATGTACCGCTCGTCATGCCCCGAAGGCAGCGCTGCGTCCTCTGCATAGCGGACGTTGCCCATCGACAGTTCCCTGGATTCCCAGAAGGTCAAGGCGGATCTGATCGCGCGGAGCACGTCCTGTTTGTCGACTTCCGGGTTCATGCTCAGGTAGTAGCCGAGCACTGCACGGCTGTAGATCTCGAGGATGACGATCACCCAGAGGCGCCGAACGATCTTCGGGGTATGGCCGCCCAGCGGATGCGGAACCAGGATGCAGAAAATCCCGTTCAGCCGATGAGCGTCCATCTCGACGCGCTGGTACGGCCGAAACTTCGGACGGTCCACACCGTCGCCCGCCTTGAGTTTGTCGGCCAGGGATTTGCCGCCGATCAGGTGCGCGGCTTTCGCGGGATTGGCCCGCATCAACTGCTCCAGATACCGCGCCACTGCCGAGTAGCCCATCGACCGCGTCGAAAACGGCCACTCGTTGCGAACCTCATACCCGAGTTTGCGCAATTCATCCAGAAACCATTGCCAAATTACGTTGAGGGGTTTGTTGATTTGCTTGAGCTTGCCCGGCGATGCGGGCTGAAAAATATATTTGCGGAACCGCCGCTCGAAATCCGGCTCGCGAAGTAACAAGGATTGCAGGCTTCCGGCGCAACCCCGGCCAAACGGGTCCGGCTGGACCTTCTTTTTACGTACGTAGGGTTCGATCCGGTGGTACCGAACCAAGGCCCTCCAGCCATAAATTCTTCCGTCCGAGTGGATTTTCATGCACCGATGAATCAACCGTTGGATCCAGCGGATGCCGACACCGGACGCAGCCCGAATTGCTTCGGGGTCGGCACCCTCGACATACGGGCAGATGCCTTTTTTTCTTTTCAGATAGGTGTCGAGCCTTTCCTGGCTCAGCCCGCTCACTTCAAGATCAGGCCAATCGCCCAGATTGAAGTCATGCTGGTCCGTAATTCCGATCAAGTGGGGCCCGGCATGGAACAGGACGGGCCGCGCGTCGTCAACTTCCCCTGCGAGGGAAAGATGATCATCCGCCCCGGTCGGAGATCGCGGATGCAGGTCCTCAGTGGGAGGTGAGTCTCGCGTGACGTCTGAAGCGTCGGGCGGCTCCTGATCCTTGCTGAATTGGTGCGCAGAGTTTGCAGGCGGCATGGTGCATTCCAGCCTCTCACGAACTGCAAAAACTCCGGAAAAGCATCTCCCCCGCCTTGACGACACGCTTTTTGAGGCGTATTGTTCAAAGCAACACTTGTCGAAGTGGATTGCTAACCGGATGCTCCCGCGCTGCGCAAACAGCGCGGGAGTTTCTTTGCGATTTACATGATTGAGCTCGGTCCGTTGTTGAAGATTCGGTCATTCAAGCTCAAAAACCCCCTCAATGCAACTGCCCGTGCGATTTGCACGTGGTCGCCTCACGCGTGATCAACGGCAAGAGTCAGGCGCGCACACCAATCGAGTTGTCGAATAGGTTTAATTCAGGGTTTCCGAATAAATTTATATTAAGGCTGTCGATTAGGTTGAGCGGAAATCGGCAAAACGCGCCGTGCGGCGCTATTTCAAATCAGCAATTTGCCTGCTTAATCAAATCGCCCGAAGTGAGGACGTGCGGTAAAAGCAGCACGGCGTTCGTCAGCCGAGTCGGGCACGCCGATGATCTAGCGCCGCGACGGCTGGCGTGTCGCTTCCTCAGGGCGCCTGCCTGCAAGGCGAGAGATTTCGAACTAGGTGCAGACCGAGATTCAGCGGCGTCTCACGACCAGACCATAGATGACCAACACCACGATTGCGCCAAGAACAGAGGCGACGAACCCTGCTCCCGCGCCTGCGGTGTACCACCCCATTGCCTGTCCGACGTAGGTGGCAAGCAGCGCGCCAATGATGCCGAGCGCTGCCGTCAGGATGAAGCCCATGGCCTGTTTACCGGGTAACAATGCACGAGCAACGAGGCCGGCGATGAAGCCAATCAGCATGGTCCAGATGATTCCCATGTGATTTCTCTGAGTGACGAGTGAGTAGTGAACCGGCTCAGGCAACAGCCAGTTCGCTCATCAGCTCTTCCTCGCGCGCAGTGAGGGCGTCGCGCATGCCAACCAGATTCAGCTTCCGTGCAGGCCCGGGCCTTCACGAAAAACTCGTTGCGTTCTTCCTTGACATGGTGATCGATGTACTCGCCGAGGACGGTGACCTTGGCGTCGAACATGTCGTCCACTTCCGCCGCCTGAATCTGTGCGATCAGATCCTTCGCGCCGGCGTGCGCTTTGGTCAATGCTTCGTAGTCCTTGAACATTGCTTTGAGCTTCCAATGATCGGCGTTAAGCACAGTGCGTTGCATCTGCGGGGTACGGGTCGGGGGCATGTTGGCCCCTATATGTGGTGTGCCCCGACGTCGCTTTACGCTGATCGCAAGCAGGTAGGGCGCAGCCGCCGGTTCCGTGCGGCACCGCTCTTCGTTCTCCTTCGGGTCAAACAAGGAGCGTCCATGGATGAATGGCTTGCGAGCAAGTTCGACTACGACGGCACGGCGATGCGCGAACGAGGGCGCGAACTCTGGTCGCTCGGATGGATAGCCGCGATCTTTGGAGTGGTCCCACTGATCGTCATATGGAGCATCGCGCGAGTGCCGCACGAATCGATGCTTGCCGGCCTGTCGTCATCGATTTCGGGCTGGGCGCTTGCGGCCGCTTTTGCGCTTCTGTACGTCGGCCTGATGCTGGCAGGGTCGGGCTGGTACATCCGCGGCATCGGCGCACGCATCCCGAGCGGGAACTAGCGCCCGGTGGTTCAGCAATCTGCTCACGGGAAAGAACGAGCAGGTCAAAACGACAGCACGCGCAAAGCGTCTGGCTCTCCAGATGCGGGCGGGAGTCGGGCAGTGAGGTGCTACTTAGCGGCGTCGCCGATTAGGATGCGGAGCATAAGGTCGGACAAATCCTCGGCGTTCATTTTCTTGCAGTCACCCGCACTGTCTGGGTCAAAGCGACCGACATAAGTTTTCGTGGTGTCGTCTTTCACCAGGAACACCATGTGTTCATCTCCATTGTTGAAGAAGTGGACGGTATACGCCTCTCCCCTAATGGTCAGTGGCTCGGTGCGATAGTGGTGAAAGGCGATAAGGGGCACCGATGAACCAATCAAAGTTTGTCTTTTTTTGTCGGTGGCGCAGGAGGCATCGGAGGCTTCGAGTAGCTCGCCGGTGGATTCACATTCGCCTGATCCTTTCCCATCCCTGGAACTGTTCGGGGACGGGGTGGCGGAACCGGGGGGCGGGGCGTCGGCGCTTTGACATGGTTTGGCTCCTGTGGTGGTTTAACAAATTCAACTGAAACAACATCCTTGGCGTCGATCAGTACACCTTCAAGCTCAGGAAGAGCCTGAGTGTTGAATTTCGCCGATCTCTGCCCCGAGATTTCCATCGGGTACTGACCCTGTGTGAATCTGCCGCAGATTGCGCCGCTGTTTCCGCGATTTGGTGGCCTCGATCGCGAGCCAAGTCGCGAGCTTGTCGGCATAGGGGTCGAGCTTGCTTGAGCTCGCTCGCTTGGCGTAGCGCGGCGCTTCTTCGCCGGCTCGCAGGTACTTCTTTACGGTGTTGCGAGACAGGGTAAGCGTGGCCTCAAGGCCCTCTGGCGAGACGACGCGGGCATGAGCAGGATCGCCTGATCGTGCTCACACTTGGATGTGTGCATTTAACCGGTACGTGCACACATGAACAAGCGAGTCATTTCGGGCAAGGACACCCGACGCAGGCACAGCGAAGAGCTGAAGCAGGAATTGGTCGAGCGCAGCCTGGAACCTGGCGCGTCAGTCGCTGCCATCGCGCAGGAGCATGGTATCAATGCGAACCTCTTGTTCAACTGGCGTCGGCTTCGCTTGCGCGCGCAAGCTCCAGTAGTCAAGGGCACTGCGCCGGCCACGCTCTTGCCGGTTACGGTGCAGATGGAGCCTGCAGCCCAGACCAACAAGGCCGTTGCGCCGCGCCCTTCGAGCGGCGTGATCGAGATCGACGTGGGTGCCACACGTGTTCGTCTGCGCGGAGCCGTCGACGAGACCAGCGTGCGTTGCGTGCTGCGCCTGCTCGGTGCTATCGCGTGATTGGTCTTCCCTCGAACACACGCGTGTGGATCGTGGCCGGCCACACCGACATGAGGAAGGGCTTCGATGGTCTGGCCGCCATGGTGCAGACGGCGCTCGCGGCCAATCCGTTCTGCGGCCACGTCTTTGTCTTCCGCGGCAAGCGCGGCGACATCCTGAAGGTCCTGTGGTTCGACGGCCAGGGACTGATGCTCCTGGCCAAGCGTCTCGAGCGCGGCCGCTTCGTCTGGCCGCAGGCCACGTCCGGCAGCGTCTCGCTCACGCCGGCGCAACTCTCGATGCTGCTGGAAGGCATCGACTGGCGCATGCCGGTGCGCACGCATGAGCCGTTGCTTGCAGCCTGATCAACTGCGCCACCACTGTATGAAGAATCCTCCGGTGTAGCACCGATGTTCGACGTGCCGAGGGCCGGGCACAGTAGTGGGCGTGACGACGCCGAGCAACGACCCCACCACACCTCACACCGTTGAAGGTTTGCTGCGAGTGGTCGAGGAGAGAGACGCCGAAGTGGTGCTCCTCAAGCTGATGGTCGACAAGCTCAAGCTGCAGTTGCTGCGCAGCCTTCGCGCCCGCTTCGGATCGTCCAGCGAGCAGCTCGATGACCCGCAAATCGCTCTTCTGGAAGACGAACCACTGTATGAACGCCCGGCGCCGATCGAGTCGGCCGCGCCCGATGCAGCCAACGCACCGCAGATCGATCGCAAGCTCCCCGCCCACCTGCCGCGCGAGAGCCAGGTCTATCGACCGGAGGCAACCTCCGCGCACCACGACGCAGGTGGTCAGCCTTGCGGCTGCGCCGCTTGCGGCGGTCGCCTACGTCTGATCGGGCACGACGTCTCCGAGCAGCTGGAGTACGTGCCCTCGCGCTTCAAGGTGATCCGGCACGTGCGGCCCAAGATGGCCTGCGTCGCTTGCGAAGCGATCTTCCAGGCGCTGGCGCCCAGCCGGCCGATCGCCCGCGGCGTGGCCGGCCCAGGGCTGCTGGCCAACGTGCTGGTGTCCAAGTACTGCGACCACATCCCTTTGCATCGCCTGAGCCGCATCTATGGCCGCGACGGCGTCGTCATCGATCCTTCGACCATGTCGGGCTGGGTGGGCCAGAGCGAGAAGCTGTTCGACCCGCTGGTTGCCGCGCTCGGTCGCTACGTGCTGGCCGGCGAGAAGGTGCACGCCGATGACACACCGGTGGCCGTGCTCGATCCTGGTCGCGGCCGCACCAAGACCGGCCGGCTGTGGGTGTACGTGCGCGACGACCGGCCGGCCGCAAACGCAGAACCTCCTGCGGCTTGGTATCGCTACTCGCCCAACCGCAAGGGCGAACACCCGCAGGCACACCTTGCGAACTACAGCGGCATCCTCCAAGCCGATGCCTATGGCGGGTACGGCAAGATTTACGCGGGCGGGCGCGTCGTCGAAGCATCGTGCTGGGCTCATGCGCGTCGACCGTTCTGGGACCTGCATGAGAGCCAGGGCTTCGTGCCGGGCTCGATTGCCGAGCAGGCGCTGCAGCGCATTGCGGCGCTGTACGCAATCGAAGCCCAGATCCGAGGGCAGCCGCCCGATGTGAGACGCCAGGTGCGGCAAGCCTGCGCCGGGCCGTTGCTGGAAGACCTGCGTGCCTGGCTCACGAGCATGCTGGGCAAGGTGTCGACGAAGTCGGAGCTCGCCAAGGCGATCGGCTATTCGCTCTCGCGCTGGACATCGCTGACCCGCTACCGTGACGATGGCCGCATCGAGATCGACAACAACGCGGCGGAGCGTGCCCTGCGTGGCGTGGCCCTGGGAAGATCGAACTATCTCTTCATGGGCTCGGACGCAGGCGGCGAGCGGGCCGCGGCGATCTACAGTCTGGTGGAGTCGGCCAAGCTGAACGGGCTCGATCCGCAGGCGTACCTGCGCGACGTGCTCGACCGAATTGCCGACCATCCCATCAACCGCATCGACGAGTTGCTGCCGTGGAACATTGGCGGGCAACACGTTGAGCAACGACTGGCGGCCTGAGCCACACAAGCAGGCTGAGACGAAGGAAGAGGCAGTGAACTCGCAAGGCACCGACCCGCGGATGATGGAAGCCCTCGAGCGCGCGAGCAGCCTGCAGCTCTACCAACTCAAGGCGTTGATCGAGGGCATGCTGGCCGACCCACGCCGTGGCATTGCCGCTCGTGCGAACCTCCATCTGGGCCAGCCTGTGCAGTTCGTCGACTTCCGCGATGGCCAGATGCGCCGCGGCAAGATCATCGCCATGAGGGACACGCAGGCGACGGTGCTGGAGGAAGGCACCAAGCGAACTTGGAAGATCCCGTGCCTGGCGATGCAGGGCTATCACGGTGCAGAACGTCGCGATGAGCAAGCTCCCTATGAGCCGCCCCCGGAACCGGTCAGCGCGCCAGCCCCAGCTCGCGAGTTCCAACGAGGCGACACCGTCTCCTTCGATGACCGAGACGGTCGAAACATCACCGGCGTGATCGTGCGCATCAACCAGCGCACCGCCACCCTGGGAACCAGCAATGGTGGGACGTGGCGGGTGCCGTTCCACATTCTGCGACGCGTGCTCGACGTCTGAGCATCGTCGGGCGCTTCAAGTAGCCGGCGTCAAGAGGGCCTTGAGGCCGCGCTTACGAGACAGGCTTGTACGCCTGGCTATCTCGCGAATGGACATCTGCTCGCGGAGGGGCCAGCGTCTGATGACACTCAATGTCGCCACGTCTATCACTCCTAGGATCCCCTGCCTCAAAAAATGAGCAGGGTAGAGTTTTACGTGGGTCAGTCTTAGACGGAAATTAGTGCGTTAGCCGGGTCAAATTTCGGTGGCAATCAACACCGACCAGTGATTTATGATTTTTTCCCGAAGCATTGACGGCTTCGCGACCGCCTAGCCCGCAAGGCGCCACATTCAACGTGGCCTAAAAGGCCGGTGGAATTCGACAAAGAGCGTCAATCATCGTCGATCGTGCGTTTTTCAGTGTCGCAGCAGAGTTGCGCTCCGCGACAGCGCGCGCGCTTTGCGCGAGCAAGGCGTCATTCAAGAGCCTGTCGACCAATCCTTCCAGTCTCTGGCCATTGGTCTGCCAAACGACACCTGCGCCCTGACTCTCCACACGGCGGGCGAACATCAACTTCTCCACGTCCATGGGAACCATCAGTTGAGGCTTGCCTGCCAGTAGCACTGAGCACAGCACGGACGATGAACCATAGTTCACCACCGCGTCCGCGCCATGCAGGCTAGCGCTTAAATCGACGGGCTGACGCGTGAGATGGACCTTTGTGCCTTTGTAATTTTGCAGCAGCCCATCGGATGCCTCGGGCCAGACGCAGCATACGGCGGCTCCAGCAGACGAAAGTGCCTTGAGTAGAACATCCACCAGTCGCTCGTCTCCGCGCAGATAAGCAAATACCCTCTTCGGGCTCGCCTCCCCCGATGCAGGCCATTGAGGCAAGTGCACGTTATCGCTTCCTATGAAAGGACCGACGTAAGTTCCCACAGCATCAATCGGCCCATAGGGATTCACTTCGGGAATGATGTCCAGCATTCGCCGTGGCCACGACATGAACCTCCCGAGATCAAGGCCGGGCATTTTGTGGATGTGGCCGATGCGCTGAATAGTTTCAGAAAACTGCTCGATGCTCTTCGCTCGCGCACGTTCGATGTAGGGTCCCCGAATGGACGACTCAAACAATGGAAAATCCGCGGGCGGCGCATCGAATCCGTTCGTGATCTGCATCGCAGGGAGCTCAGCCAAGCATGCGGCGATCTGCGCCGCCGGGGCGTAGTCACACAGCAATGCGTGAGGTCTTACTGCCTCGAACAACTTCAGCCATCTCGATACCCTGTGCTCGACGAGAGAGACGTCTGAAAATCCCAGGGAGAGGAGAACATCCGCGAACGAATGGAGGCGCGCCTGATTCGGCCTGATGTCCAGCGCCCCCCCCTCCCGAGCGAGGGGCATTGCGTAACGCAGCCCACCCACTCGCTTCACGAGTGGGTGATCTAGTTCTGGTGGGGGTAAAGCCCAGACCACCTCCGTATCCCTCGCCTTGATCTGCATCGCGATCTCGGAGAGTCGAACCAGATGGCCCAAATTCCGACCGTGCTCCCACGCCAAGAGAATGCGGCGCGGGTTCATCGGTCGTGCTTTGTTGCAGAGCTACGCTTCCATAGAGCGACGCGCTGCCATCCACGTGAATTCATGGCAGTGAACGCGTCGGGAGTCTTACTGCCAATTGGCAGCGATAACTGTTGCCAGGCTGCTCTGATAGTCCGGCGGCGGCGTCGTCTGGCCTGCTGGTGGTGGCGTGAAGCTCGCCATCGCCTGTACCAGGTTCTGCACTTGACTGTCCAGCAGCACTTTGCCGTCGCTAGTTTTGAACTGCTCGATGTGATTGGCTGAACCATCAACATACCAACCTTGGATGATCAACTTGTCGTCCGTTCCGACGATGCTCACCTCCAAGTCAGTGGCCGTCTGCCGGAACCACAACTGCTCTCGCGTTACATCGCTTCGGAACATCGCCACATCCGCATTGGCACTCTGGACGTCGAAGTCCCATATCGAATCCTGACCTCCACCGCGTGCAAGCAAGTAGGCATCGTTACCCGCTCCGCCATTCAGGTTGTCGTCGTTCGTGCCGTCATCTAACGTGTCGCTGCCATTGGCTCCAAATAAGTCGTCACTTCCTGCACTACCATCCAATGCGTCGTCCCCCTCGCCACCGTGCAGCGTGTCGTCTCCACTCAGCCCCAGAAGCGTCCTGGCAGAGGCAGTTGTAAAGAGTTCATCGTCGCCGATGGTACCGGTGATGGTTTCGCTCACCGATAGCGCAGCAACGCTGAGTTCGAAATCCTGGCTGGCGGTGGCACCCGCGGTATCCGTTGCGGTGATACGCAACCCCAGGTTGCCGACATCACTGGTCGCTGGAATTCCACTGAAAGTACGTGTTTCCGCGTCAAAGCTCAGCCAGGAAGGCAGCGGATCCCCATTCGCCAGAGCTGCAGTCAGCTCCAAAGTGTCGCTTGGGTCTGCATCCTGGAATGCTTCTTCGGGGACTACAAATGTCCACGCATCCCCCTCGGTTGCATCCTGATCGAAAATCTGATCAGCGACGACGGGTGGGCTGTTATCGATCTCAAGCGCTATTGCGCCCAGAAGCCCGTCGACTGTGAAGATCTGGCCACCCGAAAAATGGAACCGCTCGACTCCCGCGAGGGAGACCTCCCGCCCCGGAGGGACAGGCGCAGTGCTGTAGTCGATTGCCAGGAACAACCGCCCTTCGTGGAACAGCTCGAGCGTCTTATAGCCCGTACTGGCTTGCTCCGTGTTCCAGCGATAACTTAGATCTTCAAGTTGGATATCCGTGTCGAACTCGACGATGTCACGGTTCGGGTTGTTGAGATCACCACCGTACATTTGGAACAGGAAGCCTCTCCAGTCGTTGTAGTCACCCCAATCGAACATTGCCACGTCGCGTATGCGATCGACATCGTTGCCGCCGCTTGAAATTAAATATGTATCAGCGCCTGCCTGGCCGTCCATTACGTCACTTCCCGCCCCGCCGATGATCACATCGTTTGCATCCGATCCGACGACTTCATCATCGCCCTCGCCGGCATCGATCCAAGCGCCGAGACCGCGCGGCCGAAAGCTTGCAGCCATGTAATCAATAGCGACACCGGGGAGGACGCTGCCCCAATCCTTGGTGCGATCAAGATCAGCGCTCTCGGCATCTGTGTTCCCTGTCGCAAGCAGGATGCGGTCATTGCCAGCTCCAGTTTCGATCACTCCTCTGAAGAGGGTATCAAGCGTCCAAGCTCCGGGCTCCGGACGGACTTCATCTGCGCCTGCAGTACCCTTAATGAGCAGTTGAGTCGCCGTGCCCGCAGAGACAGTGATCGTCTGTTCCGAATAGGTAGTCTGCCAACCAACAAGCCTTGAACTTGGAGCCGCGACCGGCGCTTCGTTAGCGACGTACCACCCCAGCTGAGTTTGCTGTCCGTTGCCGTCAGTTCCATAGACCGGCACGTAGGAAGCTGGCAATTCGTAATAGCCACCTGTGGGCGAATAGTACTGCGCGAGTGTCGGGAGATTGCCCCAAGTAATGATCTTGCCACTCGTGGGTTGAATTGGATCGGCTTCTGCGTAGACCGGATTGGTTGTTGTGGTGCCGATCGTGTATGTGTACGGCGTCAGGGACAGATAGCTGGAATGACGGTATGTCTCATTAGCCACCAATTGCCGGCTCACCTGCCTCACTGCGGCTGGTACTCCTGCACCGCCGAGGGGCGATCCCCATTCCTGATACTGATAAAACTGCGCTGTGGTTTGCAGCTGGACGAGTTGATCATCGACGAACCTCTGCTTGCGATCTGTCAATGATTGCGAGAGTTCGACGGGCGCGGCGGCGGCTACCAGTGCTTGGAGAGAAAGACTCTGGCCGCCCGCTTCCACGGTCCACGTCGTTCCAATTGCCGCAGTGGCATAGCCTTCAATGCGCACCAGATCACCGGAACCGGCCTGGATCACAAGATCGTTGCCAATCAGAGAGGTGCGAAGGCCCGATACTTGGACGCCATCGAATCGCAGTATCGCTTGTTCGGTCTCGGTCGGACGAAGAAGATCCGAGCCGCTGCCGGGAGCAAACACGTAAGTGTTGTTGCCCTTGCCACCAATCAATACGTCGCGTCCGCCACCACCGGTGAGCTGGTCATCGCCGCTAAAGCCCTGCAACTGGTCGGCGCCATCACCTCCGTCTAACACATCCACATAGCCTGTGCCGTTGACAATATCGTCGCCGCTTGTCCCGGAGGCAACCGTCATGTTCAACAGTGCTTCCATGCTCAATGATGTCCCGTTTGCGAAGGCGAGGCCCTCGAGGCCCGCGGCTGCACCTGACTGAATTTCGATCTGATCACCGTCACCGAAATCCAGCACGAGATATGCATCGCTCAATGTGCTGCCGCTTGGCCGATAGACCTTTAAACTAGTAAGAGTCAGCCCAGGCCCCAGATTAATAGTGCTCGCTGGAGTGCCGACACCATCCGGCCCCGGTTGGATCACGTCATGACCGTCGCCTCTACCAAACAATATGCTGTCGTCACCGACCGCCCCCCCATCCAGCTTGATGGTATCGGCACCCGCTCCACCCGAAATTAGGTCACGCCCTGTTCCACCCTGCAGAACGTCGGCGCCAGAGCCACCATACAGCTGGTCGTTGCCACCGCCTCCGTAGAGATCGTCGTTCCCTTCTTGGCCGTCAAGAAAGTCGTTGCCCTGAAACTCAATTGCAAGTGCGCCCGGTGACTTCGCGTCGCCCCATAGCTTGTCGTTGTCGGCTCCACCGTATAGAACGTCGTCCTTGCCTCCGCCGACAAGCTCGTCGTCCCCAGCTTCGCCGTCGAGCCGGTCATCACCGTGAGCGGCGCCGACCAGCTTGACGTCGGTTTCGTCATCGCCCCACAGTTTGTCGTTTTCGGTGCCACCGAACAGGGTGTCGTCTTCACCTCCACCCCATAACTGGTCGATGCCAGCGCCGCCGTCGAGATAGTCCTTGCCATGAATCGCGATTGGCGTGTCATCGGTGTTGCGATCATCGCCGTACACCTTGTCGTCATCATTGCCGCCGTAGAGCGTGTCGTCACCTCCTTGGCCGATGAGGATATCGTTGCCGCCACCACCAACGATCAGGTCGGCTCCGTGGAGAGTGGCATCGGTTCTGATAAGTTCTTGATCAGAGACTACCGATCCGTCACCGAAGATGCGATCGGCTCCGGCATCGCCGTATAGCTTGTCCCTTCCGGCGAGCCCATAGATGTCGTCGGCATCGTCTCCGCCATGCACCACATCCGACCCCGTGCCCGCCAGAACCCAATCCAGCCCGCCTCCGGCGTCGATAAAGTTACCCTCATCCTCGATTTCGGCATCTCGCTGAACAGTGGAAGTAAGGTAGCGAAGCCAGAATCCATCTTCGTCGACGCCGGGCGACTGCTGCTGCCATGAGAAGCCTTGCCCGAAGCCATAGGTCATAGTCGGGCTGGGCGGGGTATAGTAGGTCGATACGGGGTAGTACAGCGCACCGCTGCTGGATCCGTAAATCATGTCGTGGCCGCTGCCACCGATAAGCGTATCGGCGCCGAGTCCACCCATGAGCACGTCGGCACCTTCACCTCCGTCGATGTAATCGTCGCCTCCACGTCCCAGCAATGCGTCGTTGCCAAGAAGTCCAAAGATGCGGTCTCTTCCAGACGTACCGGTGATTTGATCGGCTGCGCCTACCTCCTCACCGTCTGCAACATAGTTTCCATCGGCACCGATCACATATTGGGCCTTTGAGGTGTCCTCTGCCTTCTTGAAGTCACCGTTGAACAGAGTTGTGTTCGGGGGCGAATCGACCTCACCTTCGAGGCTGATACCAAACTTGCCTTCACTCCAGCTCTGGATGGTGATGCTTCCCTCGTTTTCTCCGTCCTTCACATCTATGACGAGATCCCGCCGGGAGTCATTCACTTGCACGACACTGTAGGTCACCTGGCCGTCTTCGCTCTGCCAGGTTGTGCTGGAGATCCTCTTGGTGCCGCCACCCGTCAGACGGCCCCTGCCGACAACTTCGATCACCCCGTCGGCATCGATGACCGTATCTGAATCCCAGACGCCAGAGAATTTGTATGTGTCGGTGTCCTTGCCTCCGCTCAAGATGTCGTTGCCGGAGCCCCCTTCGAGAATGTCGTCACCTGCATCACCTTGAAGGTAGTCGTCTCCGCCAAGTCCCTTCAATGTGTCGTTTCCGGCATCCCCGTACAAATGGTCCTCGAGACCTTGGCCGCTAAACTCATCCGCGGCTTGCCCACCGAAAAGATAGTGCTTGCGCTGGAAACTCCCTGCGCCCACGAGCACATCGGTGTTGCTTGCAGCGTCGAAGAAGCGCAGGTTCTCGCTTCCGTTGACGATCCCGCCTAGTCCGTTGAGCTTTGTATAGAGATTCGCCGTAAAGGCAGCACGATCATTGATCCAGTTCTGAGTGATGCCCAGGCCTGTTGCCGGATCGTATAAATTGAATTGACTTGCGACGGCACTGCTGACTTGCACGCTGATGATGCTCAGCGCCCCTAGCGCAGCGCGGGCATTGACGTCAGTCCGAGCTTTGCCGGCTAGCGCAGAAGCGCTGGTTGGAAGGAGTTCTGCGCTGATGACCTTCAGCATCTCGGCGCCATACGCGCCAAAGAATGTATTTGCTCTGCCGGAGAAGCTAGCGTCATTGGTGCTCCCAATCAGACTCTTGCCTGCAACAGCACCCATCAGCATGTCGAGGAAGGCGTTGGGCCCTACATCGCCGATGACCTTCAAAACTTTTCCGACAGCGCCTGTCGCGCCGAGAGTGATCATGTCCCACAAGTCACCTGCCGGGCCCCCTCCGCTGATATAAGCGAAGATAGTCCCTGTCATTGTCGCGGTGTCACGTCCCCGCTGATCTGGACCTTGGACCGGCCACAAAATCTTGGCGGCCTGGAGACCAGCTGCGTAGGAGACGGCAGCGTACAGGACATCGCGCAAGTCATTGAGACTATCGACTCCGCTGGTACTGCTTCCCGTGCTCGTCAGCCGGCCCGTCTGATCATTGCCCAAAGGACCAAACAGCAAAGCACCGGCCCACGCAGAATTCTGCTGCCCTTCGGCCGCAGTATCCAGGGGGTCGGCGTTAAACAGCACTCTTCCTACAGCGGTGGCGTCGGCTTGGCCGATCCGATCGATATCGGGAACTTGACCAATTGGCCAAGGTGGATTTCTTCCGAGCAGGTCATCCAGCAAGTTCTGAGCGACTGCGTCAGAGGCCTCTTGCATCTTTCCACTCGGAACAGCGGCGCCATAACGCAGTTGATATTGCGTCTCCGTATAGGTACGAATTAATTCAGCCATCGTACCGCGGCCTGCATTGGCTTCAGTTGCGCCGCGCAGCCAGATCAATGTTGGGTCAGAGCCCGGAATACCTTTGGTCACCAACAAATCTGCCAGCCATTCGTAGATTTGCCAAAACCCGATCTGTCCGGCCTGCGCCTGCACCTCTTTGGATGCCAGTGTTTGGAGTTCGAGTGCACTCAGTACGGTCATTTTTATGCCCTTTTCATTAGCTGAAGAATGCGGAATATTTCTTTGTAGATCTCGGGCCAGTCAGATCCGTGCTTTCCACGAAAACGAATGTCAGCATAGATGTCTTTTTGCCACATAAAACCCATTGTGCAACGATCGAATTTAGGGTTGCTGTCTCGGCAATACACCACTGGTGGCAAGCCATTGTCGTCCTTTACCTGCGTTGCGACGTACCAAAGACCCGGCGCGACTCCATTGATCTGATCTTGAACTCGCCAGACCTCAAGACCAGAACGAAGTGTTGTTTTGCTAAGCACTCGGCTTTCTTTTTCGGCGTCAATCAGCAAGTCGTACATGCCATGGCTGCTGGGTGGTTTTCTATTTGAGCGCAGAAATATCTCAACAGAAAGATCGTATCCTTTTCCATCGAGCGCAAGGAGCTGCGCGTCTGATGGGCGTTTTTCGGAAGGGTCGAGCGCCTTGTGGTCCCACCACTCGAACGAGGCAGCACTGCGGACTGAACTGAAATATTTCCTTGGGCCAATGAACCAATGCCCGTTCAATTTGAGGGCAACCTCTGAAGGACCGGTCTTTGGAGTAATTTCTCTTGGGCACAATTTATCTAGGCAATCAGTGTGCTTTTGCGTTTCCGGTCGGGCGTTGAACTGGCTGCCGGCTGCGCTTGCGTCAAGGAATAAAAAACAAGCAAGCAGCACAATAAATTTTGAGATGAACATATAACTCGACTATCGGTGGTTTTTCATGGGTACGCGCTCGCTGTATGGCGATCAGCACCGTGGTCTCCAGCTTGGCGTGCACCTCGCGCACCGCGGCGATTTCGGCTTGGCGGCGACTGATTTCCGACGGCGCCTTGGCGCGCTTGGCGTGATGTCGCTCCATTCGTCGCTCAGCGGCGAGCCAAGAGAATTTCTGATGGACGACGAGCACTCGCATGGCCCCCTGGTTTCGCGCGATGGCTTCATTGCCAGTTAGCGGCAATGACCGAGCTCAGGCTGCTCTGGTAGTTCGCTGGCAGCGTGGTCTGCCCCGCCGCTGGCGGCGAGAAGCTCGCCATCGCCTGCACCAGGTTCTGCACGTTGCTGTCGCTCAGCAACTGCCCGTCGCTCGTCCTGAACTGTTCCACGTGGTACTGGTTGCCCAAGTACCAGTTGGTCAAGGTGAACTTGTCGCTCGTGCCGATGACGCTCACCTCCAGGTTGTTGCCGGACTGTCTGAACCACAGCTGGTCCGTCGCGATGTCCGAGCCGAACAGCGCCACGTCCGTGTTGCCGGCCGTGGCATCGTTCTCGGCGATGGTGTCGCTGCCTTGTCCCCGGCCCATGCGGTAGGTGTCGTTGCCGGCGCCCCCCGTCAGCGCGTCGTTGCCGGCGCCGCCGTCGAGCACATTGGCCACAGCGCTGCCGGTGAGGGTGTCGTTGAAGCCGCTGCCGGTGAGGTTCTCGATGTTCTGCAGCGTGTCGCTGCCGGAGCCCCCCGTGGCCTGTGCGCTGGTGGAGGCCAGGCTCACGGTCACGGCCGAACCCGCATAGAGGTAGGAGGCGGTGTCCAGGCCGCCCAGGCCGTTGAGGATGTTGTTGCCGGCGCCCGCGTACAGGATGTTGTCCAGCGTGTTGCCGGTGGCGTTGATGGCCCCCGTGGCGTTGAGGCGCAGGTTCTCGACGTTGGCCGCCAGGGTGTGCGTCAGCGTCGACAGGACCGTGTCGCTGCCCTCGCCGGCCACTTCCGTCACCACGTCCGAGGCGTTGTCCACGTAATAGGTGTCGTCGCCAGTCCCGCCCTTCATCGTGTCGGCACCGGCAAGACCATCGAGCACGTCATGGCCGGCATTGCCTGTCAGGGTATTGGCGGCGCTGTTGCCGGTCAGCACGTTGTCTAGTGCATTGCCGGTGCCGTTGATGGCGGCCGTGCCCGTCAGCGTCAGCTTCTCGACGTTCGTTCCCAGGACCCATGTCACGCTCGACTCAACAGCGTCGGTGCCCTCCCCCGCATTCTCGTTCACGAGATCGGTGGCCGAATCCACGACGTAGGTGTCGTCCCCTGCGCCGCCGCTCATCGTGTCGTTGCCGATTCCGCCGATCAGCCGATCGTTGCCTCCGTTGCCGATCAGCACGTCGTTGCCGCTCTTGCCATCGATGACATCGTTCCCGGACCGGCCCGTCAGGGTTTCGGCCGAGGTGGTGCCGTTCAGCGTGAGGTTCTGCACCGTCACCGCAATGCTGAACACGTCCTGGATAGACAAGCCGCCCTGGTCGGTCGCGGTCACTCGCACGCTCAAGGGCTCAAGCGCGCCAATGGGGACCGTGCCCGTGAATCTGCGCGTGCTGGCATTGAAGCTGAGCCAGGACGGCAGCGGCGAGCCATCCGAGAGCGTGGCCGCATAGCTGAGGCTGTCGCCCGCGTCCGGATCAGTGAAGGCGCCCGATGGCACGGTGTAGTTAACCGCCGTGCCTTCGGCCACACTCTGGTCGGCCAGCGGCGCGGCAATGACTGGCCCCTGATTGGGCGGCGTGACGCTCAGATTGACATAGATGCCGGTACCGGCGCCATAGTTGTCGGTACCCCAGAGCACGAATTGCAGGCTTCCGATATCGCCAGCACCCGGCGTGCCCGAGAAGATGCGCGTCTGCGCGTCGAAGGACAACCACGATGGCAGCGGATCGCCGTTGGGAAGCGTCGCACTGTAGATGACCGAGTCCCACACGTCGGGATCGGTGATGGTGCTGACCGGTACCACGTAGCTGAAGGCGTTGCCCTGGCTGGCCTTCAGCGTCGGCAGGAAGCTGTTGACGGAGGGCGCGTGATTGTTGTTGGCCCGATCGACCACGGTCTGGATCATGGCCTGGTCCCAAACCGTGCCATTGGCGAACTCGACGTGATCGATCTTGTGGTCCTGAGTGACTCCGCCGCTCTGCGAATTTGCGCCGTAGTAGTCCAGGAACGCGATCTGGTCGGATGTGCCCTTGATCTTGAAGAAGATGTGGCTGCCCGACTGGAAGGCCAGCAGGTCGTTCTCGCCAATGCCTGCGCCGAAACGCAGCGTATCGAGCGATTCCAGCGCGTCGGTGTTGTCGATGGTGTCCTGTCCGTCGCCCGCGTTGAACACATAGATGTCGTCACCCGCTCCGCCTGACAGGAAGTCGCTGCCCTGTCCGCCCGTGAGAATGTTGCTGCCGTCGTTGCCCCAGAGGCCGTTGGCGAGGCTGTTGCCCGTGGCGTAGAGATCGTCCGCGCCGTCCAGCGCGAGTCTTTCGACGTTCGCGCCCAAGGCCCAGCTGATCGAGGAGCGCACGAAGTCGTCGCCCTCGCCGGCGTTCTCGACGATGGCGTCGCCGGCATCGTCAATCTCGTAGTAGTCGTCGCCAGTGCCGCCGATCAGCATGTCCTGACCTTCCGAACCGAACAGCGCGTCTGCGCCCGCGCCACCGATCAACGTGTCGTTGCCGCCAAGGCCCAGGAGATTGTTGTCGGCATCGTTGCCGGTGATGACGTTGTCGAGGTTGTTGCCGTTGCCCCGGTAGACAGTGCCCGCAAGTGTCAGGTTCTCGACGTTGTTATCGAGGATGTAAGTGGTGTCGTAGTTGCGAACGATCGTGTCGACGCCTTCGTCCTGGTACTCCGTCACCCAGTTGTCGTTTTCATCGACAAAGTAGGTGTCGTCGCCCGCGCCGCCCTCCATGATGTCGTCGCCGAGGCCGCCATCGAGCACATTGTTGCCAGCGTTGCCGATCAGCACGTTGTTGCCATCGTCGCCCGTGGCATCGATGTCGAGCGTGCCGGTCAAGGTCACGTTCTCGATGTTCGCGATCTCCGAGACGGAGAAGCTTCTGCCGATCTCCACCGTATCGAATCCTTCGTCCTCGAGCTCCATCACCACATCGCCTGCACTGTCGACCACGTAGGTGTCGTTGTTCAGGCCACCTTCGAGCCGGTCTTCGCCTCCACCCCCGTCCAGGCGGTTTTCGTTTTCGTTGCCCACGATGACGTTGTCGCCGGCATTGCCGACGCCGTTGCGCGCATCCTGACCGACCAGCGTGAGATTTTCCAGATCGGCACCCAGCACGTAGCTGATCGCGCTCACCACCGTATCGGTTCCGCCACCGGCTCCCTCGAGGATCACGTCCTGCGCGTTGTCGACCATGTACACGTCGTCACCGTCGCCGCCGTCCAGCACGTCTGCGCCGCTGCCGCCATCGAGCGCATCGTTGCCCGCGCCGCCGGTGAGACTGTCGTCTCCACCCTCACCATGGAGTGCATTGTCCAGCGCGTTGCCAGTGATGACGTTGGCCAGCGCATTGCCGGTGCCGTCCAGAGCCTTGGGACCTGTAAGCGTGAGGTTCTCCACATTGCTCGACAACGCGTAGCTCACGGTGGAGATCACGGCATCGATCCCGCTCGAGAAACCCTCGTTGACCTGATCGGCAGCGTTGTCCACACGATACTCGTCGTCGCCGGTGAAGCCTGCGAGCACATCGGTGCCTTCGCCCCCGTCCAGCAGGTCGTTGCCGGCGCCGCCGTCGATGATGTCGTTGCCTGCCATACCGAGCAGCGTGCTGCCAAGGATGTTGTTGCCCACGATTGCGTTGTCCGCCCCATTGCCAGTCGCATGGGTGGCCTGCGAGCCTTGCAGGATGCGCAAGTCTTCGAGGTCTTCGCCCAGCACGTAGTTGATGCCGGTAAAGACGCCATCGCGGCCTTCGTCCTGTGCCTCGCTGACGACGTCGCCAACGTTGTCGACATGGTATTCATCATCGCCGGCGCCGCCGGACAATTCGTCGGCACCGAGGTTGCCGTCAAGACGGTCGTTTCCGGCGCCGCCCACCAGAACGTCGTTGCCTGCACCGCCGTCCAACTGGTCGTTGCCGGCATTACCCGCCAGCTGATCGTCGTCGCCACCTCCAAGAAGGATATCGTTGTCCTCGCCACCTGCGAGCACGTCCGCGCCGAGGCCGCCTTCGAGGGTATCCGCACCCGCATCGCCCGCGATCACGTCGTTTCCGTCGCCGCCCGTCATCGCATCGCCGCCCTCGCCGCCGACCAGCACGTCGGCCCCGGAAGCGCCAGCGATCACGTCGTTGCCCGAGCCGCCGGCGATCCGGTCATCGCCGTTGCCTCCGTCGAGTTCGTCTGCCCCGCCATCGCCGAAGATGAGGTCATCGCCCTCCCCACCCGTGACGGTATCGCTGCCCTCGCCCCCATAGGCGATGTCGTTGCCTGCGCCGAGATCGAGCAGGTCGTTGCCGGCCCGCCCGTCCAACATGTCGTCGCCAGCCAGGGCGTTGATGACTTCGCGGCCTGAAGTTCCCTGCACGAAGTCAGCTTGCTCGGTGACGGGAAGATCGATCGGCACCGCCTCGATCAGCTGTGCGATCGTCATCCGGCTGCCATCGGAAAATTGCACTTCGTCGATTGGCGAGGTACCTGCCAGGTCGTCGTAGTCCACGCCGTCCAAGTGAATCTGCGTGCTGCCGGAGGCGTCGCCGATCACCAGCGACCCCAGCGACAGACGCACCGCGCCGAGATTGAAGCCGCCCTCGAGCACCAGGACATTCGAACTGCCGTCCTCCACGTCCTCGATGTGCTTGGTGCCGCTGCCAAGCGCGACGTAATAGAAGTCGCTGCCAGCGCCGCCGTTCATCATGTCGTTTCCGGAACCGGAGCGGATGAAATCGTTGCCGTCGCCGCCGAGCAGCACATCGTCTCCGCTGCCCCCCCAGAGCGTGTCGTTGCCGTCGTCGCCGGAGAGATAGTTGTCGCCGTCACCGGCCATCAGGGTGTCGTCGCCTTCGCCACCGTAGAGCGTGTCGTTGCCGTTGAACTCGAGCGCCACGTCCACGAGATTGCCGTCGCCGCTCAGATAGTCGTTGCCGTCGCCGCCTAAAAGCACGTCGTCGCCACCCATGCCGAACAGCCGGTCGTCGCCCGCGCCGCCATCGAGCGAGTCGTTGCCATGGAACTGGCCGGCCAAGTAGGCGGCTCCAGCATCGCCTTGCAGCTCATCCGCGCCCTCCCCGCCCGTCAGGGCGTCGTCGCCGCCTCCGCCCACAAGGATGTCGTCCCCGTCTCCGCCATCGAGATAGTCGCTGCCGTGGGAGGCGCCCGCCAGCTTCTGCTCCTCGTTGTCGCCCCAGAGGATGTCGTTGCCGGCACCGCCGTACAACATGTCGTCTCCGCCTCCGCCCAGCAACTGGTCCTTGCCTTCGCCGCCATCAAGCTGGTCGTTGCCGTGGTACTCGCTGGCGAGACTGCTCTCGTCTTGATCATCCCCGACCAGCACGTCGTCGTCCGCCCCGCCGTACAGCGTGTCGTCACCGCCACCGCCGATCAGGCGGTCGTTGCCGGCTTCGCCATCGAGCCAGTCGGCGCCGTGGAAGCTGCCTGCCAGTTGCGATTCGCTATCGTCGCCCAGCAAGAAATCTGCGCCGTCGCCGCCGAAGAGCGTGTCGTCCTTGCCTCCGCCGATGAGCTGGTCATCCCCTTCTTCCCCGTCCAGATAGTCGATGCCGTGGAAGGCGCCAGCGAGGTTGCCCTCGCTGTCGTCGTCGCCCCATATGTTGTCATTGCCCGCGCCGCCGTACAGCGTGTCGTCGCGTCCGCCGCCCACGAGCTGATCGTCGCCGTCTTCGCCATCGAGGTAGTCCTCGCCATGAAAGCCGCCTTCAAGCTTCTGCTCGGAGGCGTCGTCACCCCACAGAAGGTCGGCGCCCATGCCGCCGTAGAGCGTGTCGTCGGCACCGCCGCCCTTGAGCGTGTCGTCGCCTTCTCCGCCATCAAGAAAATCGTTCCCATGCAGCGTGCCGTCGAGCGTCTCGTAGAAGCCGAGATCCTTGATGCCGTCGCCCATCAGGAAGTCGGCTCCGGCGCCACCCACGATGATGTCGTTGCCACCATGTCCCCACAGTTGATCGTCGCCCTCGCCTCCGTCCAGATAGTCGCCCCCCAGTCCGCCGTTCACGCTGTCGTCGCCGGCTTCGCCGAACATGACGTCCCCGTCGGAATCCATCGCGAGGGAGCCGCCACCTACCACGGTGTTGTTGGTCCCGTTGTTGTAGACCCCCCAGTTGCTGCCCTGCGTGACGAGCGTCGTGCCGGGCGGCGGGACCCATTGATCATCGGGGCTGACGCGCTGGAACACATTGAGGCCGGTCGCGCCGAAGATGTGGTCGTTGCCGGCGCCGCCATGAATGACGTCACTGCCGCTGCCGCCACCGATCAGGTCCGAGCCCTCCCCCCCGTTGATCTCGTCGTTGCCTGCCAGCCCGTCAAGCGCGTCGTTGCCGCCAAGCCCGTTGATCTTGTCGACGCCGCTGCTGCCGTCGATTACGTCGTTGAAGTCGGCCTCCGCGGTTCCTCCGTTGAGGGTGCCATCCGTGCCCCAGCTCGCAGCCACCCACTTGTAGGTGTTGTAGCGTGGATCTCCGGGCTGGATTTCGAAGTCGACCTCGACCCCGCGGATGAGCGCGCGCTGATCGCCGTTATACGTCCGTGCCGCCTCGCCGGCGTCGTGAAGGGCGATCTCCCATGCGTTCGAGTTGACGCTACCATCGGCATCCTGGAATGATGCGCTGAGTTGCGCGCTGCCGTCCTCCTCCACATCGCCCACCTGGATCAGCGACACGAGGACGCGGTCCTGGCCGGGGACCAAGGTGATCACCGCACCGTTGGCGGGCACGGTGCTGTCGCCAAGGATGACTTGGAACTTGTCGGCCAGGTCGGACAGCGCCAGCGTCAAGGTTTCGCCAGCCTTGGCAGGGCGGTTGAGATAGAAAACGAAGGTCTTGCCATTTCCTTCGCTGATATTGACCGTGCCGCTGGCCGTGGCGGGGTCGAAGGCGCTGTCCGCGAACGGATTGGGCCCGAGGTCCTGCTGCAGCACCACCTTCGATGTCGTGCTCAGTCGGATGCCGAGGTAGCCGACGGCGCGCGATGGATCGAAATTGTTCACGGTGATCTGACTGCCGGCGCCAAGCAGCGCCCCGGTGATCACCAGTGTCCTGCCGCCGGCATCCAGGGTGTAGATGACCTCCGTCGCGCCGCTGCCGACAGTCCACACCTGCTTGTTGCCGACGAGCTTGTACTCCGCGGCACCGCCGCCGACCAGGGTCGTGCCGCCGACCACGATCTCGCCCAGACCGTCGCTGTCGAGCACAATGTCCTTTCCGTCGCCCGGCTGAAAAACGTAAGTGTCGTTGCCAATCCCTCCGCTCAGGCGGTCGTCGTTAACGCCGCCGGCAAGGTAGTCATTCCTCGAACCTCCCGTCAACTGGTCGTTGCCTGCTCCGCCAAAAAGCGCAATGCCTTTCTCGTTGAGCGCCGTGCGCAATGGTGCGTACAGTCCAGACGGGAATTTGGAAGGGCCCAGGCTGTCGCCACCGGCGGTGCCGTGAAAGATCACCCTGCCTTGTGAGTCGAGCAGCCGCGTGATGCCCTGGGTCCAGAGGTCTTCCACCAAACCCGGCATCTCGGCGGCCGCATGCGCCAAACCCGTGGCTGGGTGGTACGTCTGGATCTCGCGTTGCTTGTCAGCCGCAAAGTCGGCGGCCGTGTAGTTCACGCGCGGCACGGCCGACTTGCTCGCCGGATCGAAACTGATCACGACTTTCCGGCCTAAGCCCGTCGGATCGATGCGGGGTTCGAGGTATCCATTGCCGATCTTGGAGGACGTCGAATCCGATTCGAAGTCAAAATCGTCATTGAACGGAAGGATGGCAAGGTCTTCGATGTGGCGCGTGCCATCCGCTTCAATGACGAACGTGGCACCCTGCGCCAGCGTGAAGCCGGATGACTGATAGACGTATGTACGGAATGCGTGGTCGTTGATCCCGTCTTCATAGCTGGACTGGCGGATATCTACGTTGGCACTCTTGGCTCCGGCCAGTGCAACCGCGCTGGCCAGCGTGAACGTCTGCCTCTGGCCGTTGGCCTGAAAGAGTCCCCCATCCATGAACGCCTTGACGACCTGGATCGAGGATGCATTGGCGAACCGGCCGGGCCCCCCAGCCATGAAGGACACCGCCCGCGCCTCGGTTGAAACACTGCTGGGCCTGTGCGTGAAGGGCCGCATGCTCTCGCTCACGCCGCGCGTGCCCGCACACTGGCCGGGCTTCGAGATCGCGCTGCGACTTGGCGAGCAGCGGCTGGTTTTGCAGTGGGCGCCCGGCGAAGAGGACGCCGCGCCAACGCACCGCCTGTTGGCGGGTGAATGGCTGGATTGGCGCTCGCTGCCGCTCGATGCGGTCGTGCGGGTCGTGGTCGGCCACTGAACGAATCCTCACGGCAGTGCCGGCCGAACGATGAGGACCAAGGCCCTCCTCGCTCGCAATCCACGCGCGCGACATTCTGCCGGACCTGCACAGACCAGCCGGCAGAGGAAAACCGCTCCCAGGGAAATGTCGGCCGAGTCGCTCGTCTCGCCGGTATAGGCGGGGCCCTGGGCATCCGCGTCTGCAACTGCAGAACCCGGTCGGAACTGACCGTTCGGGTGGCAAGCCAAGGATATTCAGGAAGAGGTCACATCAACCGGAACCCGCGGGTGAACTGCATCGAAGTCCTCACGAGCTCTGGGACATCGCCCATTTTGGCGATCTCGGCGAGCCCGTTCTCCGTGATGCGAAGCACCGTCGCTAAACGGGAAGAAACGTAGCGCGCGGTCGGCCTGCGAGATGCGAACTCGGCCTCGATCAGGCCCGTGGCCTTGAGCACCGAAACGTGGTGCAGCTCCTCCGGGCACGCGACGCGGACGGGAAGCTGCACATGCTGCAGCCTCATCAAGAACAAGAGTGACATTCGGGTCTCCGAGTGCCGGCACTTGCTCTGCCAAAAAATACCCGCCGGCTTGGTGGCTCGAATGTAACCAGCAGTGCAGCCAAGATGCAATGACTTGCTTATCAAGCAGAACCAATTCCGTGCACTACATCACACGTCACCGCCGATTTGCAGGCCGCCCAAACCGCTGTTCGGTGTTGGTACGCCAACAACCCTTGGCGCCGCTCGCCACCTGAAGCGTACCCCTCCATGGCGCAAACTTTGGCCCCTGGCGCTGCGGCTCATGTCCCATCTGGAAGAGGTCACTGTCGAGCCGCCCTGGACGTTCGGTGGCGGCACGGTGCTGATGCTCGGCTTCGACCATCGATTCAGCAAGGACATCGATCTGTTTGTGCCGGACCCGCAACATCTAGGTTATGTGACCCCCGCCTCGGCGGTCCCGCTGAGGATCTCACCAGCGAGTACGAAGAGAACGCGCAGTTCATCAAGCTGCAACTCGACGCTTACGAAATCGATATTGTGGTCGGCCCGCCGCTGACAGAGCCGAACTTCGAGGTCGTCGACTGCCAAGGGCGACCAATCCGCGTCGAAACGTCCGCAGAGGTCATTGCTAAGAAGATGTGGCATCGTGGCAGTGAAGCAAAGGCACGTGACCTGTTCGACCTTTGTGCCGTGGCCACCTTCGAGCCGGAGGCGATTGACATTGCGCTTCCGCATAGGGAGCGACACGCAGCGGCGTTCCTGAGGCGACTCGAAGACCGAGCGGAAGCCACGGAACTCGAGTTCGACATGATCCAATCTCGTTCTTTTCAGATGTCATTCTGGGAAGGCTTGACACTCGCTCACACGATATTGGCTCCGATACTCCCGCCCAAAGAAGCCGGGAAGCATAGAGAGGACCGGTCGAAGTAGATTTCGCATCGCGTCTAACTTGCTGCCTCAGCTATTTACATAAGATTTAACATAATCTTAATTGCCTTGCCTGGGAATGTAGCGGCTGATTAGTAATGTCGTGTTTTGACCGAATAGAAATGTCGCATTGTTGCCCCGGTCCAGCTTCTGGATCCGAGGCACAGCAATGGCAACACCGACGGCAACTATCACCATGTCGATGCGCGAAGCCGATCGCCTCAAGACCATTCAGGCCGTTGTCGACCGGATGGCGCGCGCGGGCCAGGCCGCGCAGCGGCTGGGTCTGAGTCGACGGCAACTCGAGCGTCTGGTCCAGCGGTACAAGAACGAAGGTGTTGCCGGGCTGGTCTCGCGCAAGCGAGGTCGGCCCAGCAACCGTCAACTGGCGCCAGGCGTCGCCGAACGTGCCACTGCGCTGATCCGGGATCGGTATGCTGATTTCGGACCAACACTTGCATGCGAGAAGCTCCGTGAGTGCCACGGGCTTGCGTTGGCCAAGGAGACCGTCAGGGTGCTGATGATGGCGGCGGGCCTGTGGACGCCCCGCAAACAACGCGCCCCCAAGATCCACCAGCCGCGCAACCGTCGATCCTGCCGAGGCGAACTGATCCAGATCGACGGCAGCGACCACGCGTGGTTCGAAGACCGCGCGCCATCGTGCACGCTGCTGGTATTTATCGACGACGCCACCAGCCAGCTGATGCAGCTGCACTTCGTGCCGACCGAGTCGGCCTTCGCGTACTTCGAAGCCACGCGGGCCTACCTCGAGCAGCATGGCAAGCCGGTGGCGTTTTACAGCGACAAGGCCAGCATCTTCCGCTCAGTGCGCGATTCGACCGATTTCGGCCGCGGCACGACGCAATTCGGACGCGTTCTCTTCGAACTGAACATCGACATCATGTGTGCCAACACCAGCCAGGCCAAGGGCCGGGTCGAGCGCGCCAACCTGACTCTGCAGGATCGCCTGGTGAAGGAACTTCGCTTGCGGGAGATCAACACGCGCGAGGCGGCCAACGCGTTTGCACCGCACTTCATCGCGGACTTCAACGCCCGCTTCGCCAAGGCGCCGCTGCGCGAGTTCGATGCGCACAGACCGGTGCGCGCCGATGAGGATCTGGATCTGCTGTTCACCTGGCGGCTGCAGCGCAAGGTGTCGCTGTCGCTCACGCTGCAGCACGACCGGGTGATCTACCTGCTCAAGGACACGCCGGCCAACCGCAAGCTGATCCATCGCTACATCGATGTCTTCGAGTACCCGGATGGACGCATCGAGCTGCGGGCCGACGGTGCAAATCTGGTCTACGAGCGCTACGACCGATTGCCACAGGTCGACACCGCCGCCATCGTCGAGAACAAGCGCCTGAGCCACGCCCTGCAGGCTGCGCTGGTGATCCAGGCGCAGCGTGACGACAGAAGGAAGTCCAGTACGCCCTCGCGAACGAATCGGGGGCAAGCGCCCTACTCCACCAAGGCTTTGCCAGGGACCAAACGGTCTAGGCAGTTCACGTCACAGGACCTCGACGAAGCGGTCAGAGCGGTCTGCCGAGCGCCCAAGAAAACAACCGTGTTGGCCTCCGGCTGAAAGGTCTGTGCAGGCTCAAAGGCAAGGCAGTCACGGCGTTCGCCGGGTCCACCCAAAAAGAGGAAATGCGACATTTCTATTTGGCTGGCAGTGCGACATTTGAACTTGGCCTTGACAGGGAATTCGAGTTGAGGAATGACCCGGCGTCAGGTTCTGCGCATCCTCAACGCGTCGGGGCGCCAGCAGGTTAGCAACCGATCACGAGCCAACAGGTCTGGCGTTGGCTTTCCGCGCCTTCATCACCAAGACCCACGGTCGATGACTGTTAAGGTCGTACGCCACTCGCCCTTGTTCATCCAGTTCGACGATGCTCTTGGCTACGCTCTGCTGGACGTTGCCGCCTATGGCTTCCACGTACCTGTCACTAGCCGCAACGACAACGTCACAATGCATCTTGGTCGGTTCGCCACCACCGACGATGAGATTGAGCGTCTTCGGAAAAATGGATTCCGTCGCCTCTTGTCTCGGGGCGCATATCAAATCGCCGACGCTTGCCACAGCAGGGGTTGGGACAACTTCATAGGCGGAAGTAAAGCTGTCTCGCGCAGCTGCGATATAGGACGCGTGGCTTGATGCGCGTCGAAACTCGGTCTTTTCGAACTCCGATTTTGCAAACATTGCGCTCACGAAAGCTGCAGACCAAGCCGGTGTTTTAGGCGGCCTGCCAGCGTCAGGCGGCCAAGTTGTCTTGCATAGGTCGAGCTTGTGGCAGGTGTGTACGGGTGTCCCCCTCGGAAGGGCGAGCCAGTATTCGTCAACAACGGGGCAAAGTTTTGCCGTTTGTTCTTGGCCGCACCCGTCATCGACGGCGGAGCAGCTTCCGTCTTCGAATCTCATGCAAAACTCTGACGACTTGGGGAGATCCGCAGCTTCACTTTTCAAGGACGGGACCAGTACGACTGTACTGCCCCACCTCACCCACTCTGTCGCGAGAGTGGCGCGCAGCTTCTCAATTCTTTCATCCGAAACATAGGTCGGCGCAAGGGGAGTCTTTCGCGGCGCACCGCATGAAGCAAGCAGAAGCGCTACCACGCCTAAAGTGCTCAAGCGCCACGCAATTGTTCCGAGTTTTGCTTTCATGGACTTCTACTTCTTGTCCAAGCGATAAATCGAATCAAGTTAACGCGCCGCGCGGTTGGACTTGCGATCGTTTTCATTGCATTTCTCCAGCTCCCGGCGCGCGTTGCGCGGGCGTCTCAGGGCGCCAGTGTAGGTACGCGTGACCGGAAATCCATCCCATATTCGTGGGGCTGCGATTTGAGAGGCGGCTCGGCTTGGCCGAAGGCGAATCGAAGTCCCACGCTCTGGAGAGCCTGCTCGCCAAAGCGCCGATCATCACCGTTCCCACGATTACTTCCGAAGGCGATGCCAACGGTGCACCGCATCCTGAGGCGCGCGCATATGTTGGAAAGTTCTCGGGCAGGTACGAGCATCGCGTGGTTAAGAGAGGGATCGGGCACAACCTGCCCCAGGAGGCGCCCCATGCTTTCGCCGCGGCTGTGGCGGAACTCACTCACCTCGGAATTGTTTCCGCGGAGAAGGACCAACTTCGCGCGCGCCAAGGTCCCTCACTGGCGCAAGGTCTTCGAGTTGCGAGGTCCGCGGACGTGTCTTGCCCTGTTCCCAGTGACGCGTCCGAGCGCGCAGAGGTTCGACGCTGCATTCCAGCGCCATGCGGGCTGGTAAGGTTGACGTGGGCCCCGTTGGACTGAGATGGCGCGCGGCTTGAGTGAATGCGGCGCAGTCCGAGGCTTGGTGTCTATTTGAGACTACAGGTCGCACGCGTCGCCAACCGTAGGGTCCGGCAGACCTCACTCCGTGCCGCGCGCTCCAATGATGATTTCTTCCCGTCGAATCTTGTTCCGCAATGCCGCCTGTCTTGCTGTCAGCGCCACAGCCGCCACGTCGTGGTTTGCCCACGCGGGAGCGAAAAACGACCCCAAGGATCGATCCGGCGTATCAGGCCCCGCTGCGCTCGACAGGCTCAATGCAGCCGAGGAAGCACCGGCGCTCGCGCAAGGCTCACGCGGCGCCGCGGTCATGCGAGCGCAGATCCTGCTCGATCGCGCCTGGTTCTCGCCGGGTGAAATCGACGGCGGTTTCGGCGCCAACATGCGCCGCGTGGTGAAGGCCTACCAGCAGGCAAACGGTCTTGAGCAGAGCGGCAAGGTCGATGCCGCGACGTGGACCTCGCTGAAGCGCGACAGTGCGCCATTGTTCGCCATCTATGCAATCACCGAGAAGGACGCGGCGGGTCCCTTTGCGGCGACGCCGCGGGCGATGGCCGAGCGAGCCAAGATGAAGACGTCCGGCTATGAGAACCTGAAGGAAGCCCTTTCCGAGAAGCACCACATGTCTCCCAAGGCCTTGCTCGCCCTGAATGCCGGAGCCAAATTCGAGGCGCGCGAGGAAATCGTGGTTGTCAACATCACGAGCACGGCAGATGCCAGCGTCGTCAAGGCCGCTGCGTCAATCGAGATCGACAAGAGTGATCGCATGCTGTTCGTGCTCGACAGGTCGGGCACGCCGCTCGCCGGCTTTCCTATCAGCATTGGCGGCCCGCTGGACCCGCTGCCCTTGGGCAAGATGAAAATCATCAACGAAGTGAAGGACCCCACCTTCACGTACGATCCGGCGATCCTGAAGAAGGCTCCGGCCGGCGCGGCGAAGGTCGATATCGCAGCAGGTCCCAACAACCCTATCGGCAACGTCTGGATGGGGCTGTCAAAGCCGCACTGGGGCATCCACGGCACTCCGGCGCCAGAACGCGTGGGTACTGCGACAACCAATGGCTGCATCCACCTGACCAACTGGGATGCGGCACGCCTGTCGCTGCTGGCAAAAGCGGGCTTCGCGGTCGACGTGAAGGCCTGAAAAGACTGCCGATGCACGTGTCTCGGACGCAAATGGCGGTGGCTGTGGCTTGCCTCGCCGTGCCAGCCTGGGCGATTGCAGAGGCTTGTGACGACAGTGCCTGGCCAGCGACACTCGCCGCCCGCGCGCTGCAGTTTCCTGTCGATGGCATCCGGCCCGAAACCGTCCGCGACACGTTCCTGGACGGACGCCTCGGCCGCCGCCATGAGGCGCTCGACATCATGGCCCCGCGCGGGACCGCTGTGCGCGCCGTCGAAGACGGCAAGCTGGTCAAACTGTTCGAAAGCAAGCCGGGCGGACTCACCGTCTATCAATTCGACCCGGCAGGCCAACTTGCCTACTACTACGCGCACCTGGATCGTTATGCGGAAGGCCTGCATGAAGGCATGCAGCTTCGGCGTGGCGACCTGATCGGATATGTCGGAACGACTGGCAACGCCGCGCCCGACGCACCACACTTGCATTTCGCGGTATTTGTGCTCGGTCCGGAAAGGCAATGGTGGAAGGGCGAAGCGCTGAACCCGTATTGCGCATGGCACGCCGCGCGATGACCAGGCATCGCGTGGACGCGGTCGCCTGTCCGCCACATGGCCGGAGACCGCCTGTGCGCTTCCGACAAGGACCATCAATCGGCCAAGCAGCGCATCAAGATGAAGCTCAGGCTCGAGCCTACTGTGTAGACCTTCGTCCTGACGTGTGACGCTTCCATTGCGTTCGCACCCCCTATGGCGGAACATCAATTGAGGGCAATTCGTACCGGAAGGGCGAAGGCGATGGCTTTGAGCGCGATGTCCATTCGCTACGCGTGCGGTTTTTCAGCAAGCACGATCTTCAATATGGAGGAGGCTTTTCCCGTGGCCACACCGCACATCTGCAGCCACGGCCTCAAAGCAATCTCGAGAGCGGAGAATCCGGGTGGCGAGGGATCGACATCAGGAACGTGGCGCCGTGACCGTCGTTGGGTTCGGCCCACAGCCGGCCGTTGTGTCGCTCGATGATCGAACGGCTGACCGACAGCCCCACGCCCATGCCGGTGCGCTTGGTGGAATAGAAAGCCTCGAAGGGCTTGTGCAAGTTCTGGCTGCCCAGGCCCACGCCCGAATCCGCCACGCGCACACGCACGCGATCGCCCTCCTCGGCCCCGGTCTCGATAACGAGCTGGCGCGGCCGGTCATGAACTTCGGCCATGGCCTCCGAGGCATTGCGAATCAGGTTGAGCATGACCTGCTGAAGCTGGATGCGTACGCCCGCGATGGACGGCAGCGCTTCATCCAGGCGGAGCTCGAGGATCACCTCGTTGCGTTCGAGGTCGCTGGCCAGCAGCCCCAGCACCTCGCGCGTCGTCTCGTTGAGGTCGAGCGGTTCCAGGGCGAGATCGCCCTGACCGAACAGTGCACGCAATCGCGTGATCACCTCGGCAGCCCGGTTGCCGTCTCGAAGCGTGCGCTTGAGGGTCTCGCGGGCGCCATCGAGATGCGGCGGATCCGCCTCCAGCATCCGCAGCCCCGTGCTGGCGTTGGTGACGATCCCAGCGAGCCGCTGATTGATCTCGTGCGCGATCGACGCAGAGAGTTGCCCGATGCTCGCGATGCGGTTGGCGTCCGACAGGCGCAGTTCAAGCTCGTGATAGCGTCGCTCGCCGTCGCGCACCGCATCCTCGGCCTTCTTGCGGTCCGTCAGGTCCAGCACGAAGGACACTCCCTCGCCGGACGCCGCATCGAAGAGCGCGGCACCGATCAGCACGGGAACCGTGCCGCCATCCTTCCTCACGTACTCGCCCTCGAACGGCGCCACTACGCGCGCGGCCAGGAGCCTCTCCATGATCCGGTCGTCACCTTCGTCCCAGGTCGGAGGCATCAGGTCCTTCCACCGGATCTGTCCCGACGCCAAGTCTTCGCTGGTGTAGCCGATGATCTGTGCGAACGCCCGGTTGGCATCGATGATGCGGCCGTCGAGATTCCACGTGAAGATGCCGATGATGTTCGCGTTGAAGAGGCGCCGCACCCGCGCCTCGCGTTCCTGGAGCTCGAGTTAGAGCCGCGCGTTCTCGAGTGAGATTGCGGCTTCGGAAGCCAGCAGTTCGGTCAGTGCCAGGCGGCTCGCCGTGAAGGCCCCGGCCGTCAGGTTGTTCTCCCAGGTAGAGGACACCCAGCAGGCGGGTCTGCTTGAGCAGCGGTAGGCAGAGAATTGACCGGGCCTGCCGGTTCGCGATGTACGCGTCGGCAGCGTACGGCTGCACGTTCGCCGCGTCCTCGAGCAGCAATCTCTCCCTGGTGCGCAGCACGTATTGCAGGACCGAGCCCGGCAGGTTCGTCGCCCTCAGGCGTTCTTTCCTCGTGTCCACGCTCACGCCGTCGGGTCCGGTGTTGGCCCACGCCTCGATACGGAAATCATCGGCATGGGGCGGCACCAGCACGCCCAGTTCCGCGGATAGGACAACTCGTTCTTCAGCCGACCGAAGAAGCTTTCGCAAGCTGCGTTATCAGGTGAGCATGCCTTGCGGGACATTGAGCGGGTGAAGTTCGCGTCGCTCATTCTTGATAGCCAACCTGGCGAGCGGTAGTGGCCGCTCCGATCGGAGTGAACCACAGGCCGGTCAGTCGTTTGGGCCACTGTCTCGATGGCTGCATCCAGCATCGTGTTGACCAACTCAGCGTCCGGACTGGCACGCACTCCCAGGGGCCAGAGATCCTTGTCAGATGGGCTGCCGCGGGCCACCAATCCGTACGCCTATGTGGTCCCGATCTGAGATATACCATCCACATGGATGGTGATAGGATGGCGCATGCCATCCCAGCCTTTATCAAAGCCTCCTGCCGCCAAAGCGCCGGACTCCGAGAAGATCACGATCAACATGGGCTTCGTCGATCTGGGCCATGTCGACCTGCTCGTGGCGGACGGCTTTTATTCGAATCGCACGGACTTCATCCGTACTGCCATCCGATCGCATCTGGCGTCGCATGCTGACGTGCTGCGCCAAGCGGTGAGCCGAAAGATGCTGGTGCTGGGATTGCAGACCTTTTCGGTCGCCGACCTCGAAGCCGCGCGCGTCGCCGGCGAGAAACTCCAGATTCGGGTACTCGGCTTGGCCGTCATTGAGCCGGATGTCAGTCCCGAGCTCGCCAGTGCAGCCATCGACTCGTTGACAGTGCTCGGTGCACTTCATGCTTCCCCCGCTGTCAAGGCGGCGCTGGCAGGACGCATCCGCTAGTTTCATATCCAACTTTTCGGACCAATCAATGAATCCACTTTTCGCGGGCCTGATGGACAAGGCCGCCCTCCTTACGCGCCAAGGGCGCTTGGGCGAAGCCACCGAGGCCATTCAGCGCGCACTGCGAAGCGAGGCCGAGCCACGGCCGGCAGCGTCCGGCGGATCGAACGCACCCACGGTCGACCCAGAGATCATCGAGGTCGAGGCCCGGGTGATCGACCGGGAGCCACGGGCGCCCTCCCCCGGGTCGGCGGAGGGCACCGAACAATGGGTGAAGGGCACGTTTGCACACCAGGGCCGCAGCATCGACTACATGCTTTTCGTCCCGGCGCCCACCCCAGAGCGGCGGGAGGCGCCGCAGCCGCTGGTCGTGATGCTTCACGGGTGCACCCAGAACGCTGCCGACTTCGCTGCCGGCACGCGCATGAACGAGCACGCACGCGCCTGCGGCGCGACGGTGCTCTATCCCGAACAGACGCAAAGGGCCAATGGCCAGAAATGCTGGAACTGGTTCAAGTCGCAGCATCAGCAACGCGGCCGGGGTGAGCCGGCGCTTCTGGCCGCCCTCACCCAACATGTCACCCAGCAGCAGCACGCTGACCCTTGCAGGATCTACGTGGCAGGCCTGTCTGCGGGGGGCGCGATGGCGGATGTCCTGGGTCATTGCTATCCCGACGTCTACGCTGCGGTGGGCGTGCATTCCGGTCTTCCGCACGGCGCCGCGCATGACGTGGCGTCGGCCTTAAGCGCAATGCAAAGAGGCGCGGCGCCGTCTTTCGGTCATGGGACTGCACCGCGGCCGCCGACCATTGTTTTTCATGGCGATGCAGACAAGACGGTGCATGCCAGCAACGGGCTGGCCGTCTTCGCGGGGGCGACGCCGGTGGAGGTCAAGGAAGGCCAATCCCCGTCGGGGCGGCGCTTCACGCGGACACTCTACGCTGCCCCCAGCGGCTATGGCGATTCCGAGCATTGGCGCCTTCATGGAGCGGGCCACGCATGGTCCGGCGGAAGCCCGCAAGGCAGCTACACCCAGCCCGAAGGTGTCGACGCCAGCCGCGAGATCCTTCGATTCTTCCTTGGGCATCGATTGGACGACAGCCGCCAAGGCGGACAACCCTCCTAACCAATCCTTTGGAAGCGGCGAATGTGTGCACTGCGGCGCTAGCAGGCGGTGCGGTGCCTGTCCGCGGCTTGGCAGTAGTCGAAGAACTCATCGAGTTGGGTCGACTTGTCAAACACCGCATCCGCGCCGGATTCGAGGCAACTCTCGCGCGTCGTGGGAGTGGCATAGTTGGAGAGCACCACAACCCGTTGCTTCGGGCGGCGTCGTGGGTGCACCCAGCGCAAGACGCCGAGGCCGGATCCTTTCTTCAGGAAAAGGTCGACGACCGCGATATCCCACGCATGCTCATGCCGAGCCAGCCACTCGGTTGCTTCCGGTTCCGATTCCGCGACGCCGACCACCTGCGCGAGCCCAAGATCGGCCAGGGCGGGAATCAGATTGTCTCGAATCTGCGGACTGTCCTCGACAAGAAAGATGCACAGTTCCATTCGCTTGCTCCTACACAGCCAAGCTAAACGCATGAAATCGCTCGGTCGTACGCACGGCCAGACGGATCATGTAGGAACCTCCCCACGACCGCGCCATGCTCGAGTCGCGGCCGAGGGCGCCGTGGCCCTGTGGTTCGGAAAAGGTCTTCACGTGCGCACTCAAGCTCGGTGGGCCATCCAGGTGACCCGGGAAGCATTGAGGAGAACCGCCGCCAATGCCGATACGCAGAATTGCCTCGGCAGCAGAATTCAGCGCGTCCACACCTTGGCGCACGGCCAGGTGCGCAGGCGATCCTCGTCGGACCTCGATCGAATCGCTGATGCGGTCGACTTCGACAGGCTGCGAGCGCACCCACCACTTCCGAAGCGCGATGCGCAGACCGGCGTGGGCTCTGCGCAAGCCCGAGCTCAAGCAGCGAAACATGAGTCCTATCTAGTTAAGGTCCGTTATGAGGGGTTAGCACTAGAACTTCTCATGTAGGTCTTCGAGGAGCGCCGCAAGCTCGCAGTCCGAGACAGGCATGTCTCGCATGGAATCAGGCAACCGCGCTGCATCCATCAAGCGCCTAATGGCTCCAACGTAAGGATTCGACATGGTGCATATGGATTGCGTACGCAAGGCCCACTCTTGCACGACAGACCCTCGCAAGGCCGCGCAGGAGTTCCATGCCATGGTGTCGCAGCCGGGCATGTCGCTGGTGATCTTCTTCTGCTCCAGCGAATACCACCTGGATGCGCTTGCCGAGGAGATGAAGCATCTGTTCGGCGAAGTCCTGGTGGTGGGCTGCACCACCGCCGGAGAGATCGGACCCGCCGGCTTCCGGGACCACAGTCTCGCGGGGGCGAGCTTTGCCGGCAGCCACTTCAGGGTGGTAGCAGGCCAGGTCGACCATTTGCAGCAATTCGAGGTGGATGCGGGTCAAGCCTTCGCCCAGTCGCTGCTGCACAAGCTGATGGCGGAAGGCGCGCCTGCGGACGTGGACAACAGCTTCGCATTGCTGTTGATCGATGGGCTGTCGCTGCGCGAAGAGCCCGTGACACGAGCATTCCAGACGGCATTGGGCAGGCTTGCGTTGCTCGGTGGATCGGCGGGTGACGGCATGAAGTTCGACAAGACCCAGGTTTATTGGGATGGCCAGTTCTGCTCCGACTGTGCAGTGCTGGTGTTGGTGGTGTCCCGAATGCCGTTTCGGATTTTCAAGACGCAACACATCGTTGCCACTGAAGACAGGCTGGTGGTGACCGAGGCGGACGCCTCTTGCCGCGTCGTCAAGGAAATCAACGGCCTGCCGGCAAGCCAGGAGTACGCGCGGATGCTCGGCATCGACGCGTCCGACCTGAACCCCGCGCGATTCGCGGCCTGGCCGGTGGTGCTGACGATCGGCGGGACCACCTATGTGCGTTCGATCCAGAAAGCGAACGCCGATGGCAGCCTGACTTTTTTCTGCGCCATCGAAAACGGGCTGGTCCTGCGGGTGGCCAAGGGCGTGGATCTGCTGCAGAACCTGGAGCAGGCGTTTGCCGAGATACGGGCCGAGATCGGTCCGCCACAGCTCGTTCTGGGTTACGACTGCATCCTGCGCAAGCTGGAGATCACGCAGAGCGCCGCGAGGGAGCGCATCGGCGAAGTCCTGCAGGAGAACAACACGGTCGGCTTTCACACCTACGGCGAGCAGTTCCGCGGCGTGCACGTCAATCAGACGCTGGTCGGCATTGCGTTCGGCGCGAACGCTGTGGAGACAAGCCATGTCTGATGCGACGACGCTGCAGCGCTCCAGCTCGCCAGCCCCCTCCTCGAAAGACGAGGCTGCCCGGCTCAACAAGATCATCCGGGCACTGATGGACCGTGCCGAACGCAGCGCGAACGCGCAGGGCTCCGACTTCAATCTCTTCCAGACCACGATCATGCTGGAGGAGCAGGTGCACAGCCGAACCGCGGAACTGGAAGCGGCGCTGCGCGAGAACGAGCAGGTCAACCGGGTGCTGCGCAAGACACAGGCCGACCTGGTGGCGGCGGCACGCTCGGCCGGGATGGCCGAGATCGCCACCAACGTTCTGCACAACGTGGGCAATGTGCTCAACAGCGTCAACGTTTCGGCGGGCCTGATCCTTTCCGGGGTTCGCGCATCCAAGATGGAAGGGCTTGCGCGTGCGGCGCGCCTGATGAACGAGCATGCAGACGACCTGGGCACGTACCTGGCGACCGATGCCAAGGGAAAGATGCTTCCGGGATATCTGATGCAGTTGACGCCGCTGCTGGTGGCGGAGCAGCGCACTGCCGTTGACGAACTCGTGATGCTGGCCAAGAGCGTCGACCACATCAAGGAGATCATCGCCGCCCAGCAGGCCCATGCCGGGGCCTCCCAACTGATCGAGCCGATACGGATCCATGAGCTTGTCGAGGATGCACTGCGCATGAATGCCGCAGGCCCGTCGCGCCATCAGGTGGTGATGGAGAACGAGTTGGCACAGATTCCCGAATTGCCGCTGGACAGGGGGCGGGTCCTGCAAGTGCTGACGAACCTGTTGCGCAACGCCGAACAAGCCATGGAGGGAGCGCCCGACGACAGCGCTCGGCTCATGCTGCATGCAGAGCTCCTCGGAGATCAGACACTGCGCATCCGCGTCTCGGACACGGGAGTGGGCATCGCTCCCGAAAACCTGGCGCGGGTCTTCGTGCATGGTTTCACCACCAAGAAGGACGGCCACGGCTTCGGGCTGCACAGCGCGGCCATCGCGGCGCGGGAGATGGGCGGCACGCTGGCGGCCCGTAGCGACGGACCCGGCATGGGTGCGACGTTCACGCTGGAACTGCCGATCGGCAAGCCGAGAGAAATGTCATGAGCAAGCCGCAGAACCGCCGCATCCTTCTCGCGGACGACACGCCTGCCATTCACGAGGACTTCCGGAAAATTCTCCTGACGGAGGCCGCCGCACCGGAGCTGGACGACATGGAGGCCGCGCTGTTTGGCACCGCCGTCAGGAAGAGCGAGGTGGAGTTCGTCCTGCACAGCGCCTACCAGGGGCAAGAAGCGGTTGCCAAGGTGCGCGAGGCACTGGACGCGGACCAGCCCTACGCCATGGCCTTCATCGACATGCGCATGCCCCCGGGCTGGGACGGCGTGGAGACGATCGAGCAGCTGTGGCTGGTGGACCCGCGCCTGCAGATCGTCATTTGCACCGCTTATGCGGACCAGTCGTGGGTGGAAGTGTTCGAGCGCCTGGACGCGCGCGACCGCCTGCTGGTGCTCAAGAAGCCGTTCGACCCGATCGAGGCGCGCCAGCTCGCCAGCGCGCTCACCATGAAGTGGCAGATGACGGAAGACGCCGCGTTCAAGCTCAACCAGCTCGAGCAGGCTGTCGAAGAGCGCACCCGCGAGCTGTCGGATGCCAACATCATCGTGCAGAACAGCCCGACCATCCTGTATCGGCTGCGCGGCGAGCCGACCTTTCCGCTGATCTACATCTCGCACAACATCACCAAGTTCGGCCACGATCCGGCCAGCCTCATGGCCAACCCGGACTGGGCAGATGTTCTGATCGACCCGGCCGACCGCGCGGGGGTTGCCGATGCAATGGCTCGCGTGCTCGAGAAGGACGCGGAAGGCGCCTCCATCGAATACCGGCTGTGCACAGGCGACGGCACGCGGCGGTGGGTGGAGAACCGCTATGTTCCGGTTCGCGACAAGGAAGGCCGGCTCATCGAGGTCGAGGGCATCGTCATCGACATTACCGAACGCAAGGCGGCGGAAGAGCAGCTGGCGCGGCTCGCGCGCACCGACGGGCTCACCGGCCTTGCAAACCGCGCCACGCTGACCGAACGCCTTCACCAGGCCCATGCGGCTGCACGCAGGGGCTCCATGCCTTTTGCGTTGCACTGCCTTGACCTGGACCACTTCAAACCGGTCAATGACACCTTCGGCCATCCGGCCGGCGACTTGCTGCTGCGCGAGGTGGCCCAGCGCCTGAAGAGCTGCACGCGCGAAACCGACCTGGTGGCCCGCCTGGGCGGCGACGAGTTTGCGGTGCTGCAAAGCGAAATGGGTGAGCCGGCCACCGCGGGCGCACTGGCCGCAAAAATACAGGCGGAGCTTGCGCGCCCCTACATGCTCAACGGCAACGAAGTGCACGTGTCCGCCAGCATCGGTATCTGCCCCTTCATTCAAGGCAGCGAGAGCCCTGACGAAATGCTGGCGCAGGCCGACGCAGCCCTCTACCGGTCGAAGGAAGAGGGACGCAATCAATACCGCTTCCACTCGGAAGAACTCGACCTGGAGGTTCGTGCGCGGGTTGCGCTCGGCGAAGACCTGAAGAAGGCGATTGAGCGCGAAGAGCTGGAGCTCTACTACCAGCCGCAGGTCGAGCTGTCTTCGGGAAAGATCGTGGGAGTGGAAGCGCTGCTGCGCTGGCACCATCCGCAGCAGGGGCTGCTCGACGCCGCGGCCTTCGTGCCGATCGCCGAACGCACGGGCGGCATCGTCCTGCTGGGCCGCTGGGTGTTGGATCAGGCGTGCAGGCAGATGAGCCTGTGGCGCGAACAGGGCGTGGCGCCGCCGCTGGTGGCGATCAACCTGTCGCTCGGACAGCTCAGAAAGGGCGCCGAGCTGGTCCGAGACGTGGTGGACTGCCTTGCGAAGTGGCAACTCGACGCATCCGTTCTGGAGTTCGACGTGACGGAGTCGACGCTGGCCCAGATGACATGGACCCACAACGACGTGCTGCCGCAGTTGCGCGCGCTCGGGGCCCGGATCGCCATCGACGACTTCGGCACCGAATACTCGTCGTTCGAATACCTGCGGACCTACCGCGTCAACCACCTGAAGATTGCGCAGTCGATGCTCAAGAGAGCCATCGACGACCCCGACAGCGCAGCCACGGTGCGCGCCATCATGAACCTGGCGCGGGAGGCGCGGATCGGCATCATCGTCGAGGGCCTGGAGACGGAAGCGCAGCGGGCCTTCCTCGGATCGGCCGGCGCCACGACCCTTGCGCAGGGCTACTACTTCAGCGGCGCCGTGGTCGCCAACGAGGCCGGCGACTTTCTGCGCTCGGGCACCATGGCGCAGAGCGAAAGCAGCAAGGCCGAGAACCTGGAACCTCCGCTTGAAGAGGCTCGCGCATGAAAAAGTCATTCCCGGAGCGTCTTGCGACGTGGCGCTTCGCAGCGCGCAGCGGTACTGTTGGACTGTCGCCGGTTGTTGCCGCGCTGCTCACGCAACCGCCCCTTCTGGGGGGACCTTTCGTCGCAATCGGCAAACATCCCTCCAGTGAGCGCCGGCGGGGCTGCTGCGATTGAGAAAATTCTTGGCCGACTCTCCATCGTCGAGAAGATCGCCCAGCCTGCGGGCGGAGATCGCACTCGGCTTCGGCGTCGTCATCGCGCTGATGCTCGCGTTGGGCATCGCTTTCCATCTCGGCGAACAGCGCTCCGCAACTGCCATCGAGAAGCTGCTGGACCGTGACAACCGGATGGTGGAGTTGAGCCTGCGCAGTTCGCTTGCGATGTACAAGGCGCGCGACGCGGAGAGGGACCTCCTGCTGTCGATGGAGCAGCTTGGGATGGCGCAGGCGAGCGCGCAGTTGCTGCCGGCCTTGAGGAATCATCTGCGGGACATGAGGGCAGATCTCGCCAGTCTTCGTGACCTCTCGAGCGACCCGCTGCTAAAAAGTGAGGTCGACCAGATCGAGACCCAGATCCAGCAATACGAGAGCGGATTTCTCGCGTTCCTCGCGCAGGATCGCAAGGAGGGGTCGCCAGGTTCGACACAGGGGTTCCGCCAAGCCCATGCCGCCGCGGCTGCTGGCATCGAGTCCTCGGTCGAGACCTTGCATGCCGCTGCGACCCGGCAGGCCTTTCAAACGCGCCGCGACGTCGAACGCGCAGCCGCATTCTCGCGATGGGCCGCCGTTGCGTTGGTCGCCCTGGCTGCCCTTCTGGGCATGGTGGCCGCGCGGGTCATCTCTCATCGCATCATGGGTTCCATCGAGCAGCTCATCGATTTTTCCCGGCGCGTCGGCGCGGGAGACTTCAATGCGAGAGTGCCGCAAGGCCGCACGGATGAATTCGGCGTCCTCGCGAGCGCGATGAACCAGATGGCCGAGGCGATCGAGAATTCCGAGGTGCTCCTGCAGGGCAGCGCCGACCACCTGAAGCACCAGGCCACGCACGATGAATTGACGGGGCTTCCGAACCGGGTGCTGCTGGAAGACCGTCTCAGGCAGGCCATTTCGTATGCCGACAGATATGGACGGCTGATGACCGTGGTGTTTATCAACCTCGACGGCTTCAAGCTGGTCAACGACAGCTTGAGCCATAGGGCGGGGGACGAATTGCTGAAGATCATGGCAGGGCGGATGAGCGAGTGCCTGCGCAGCGTGGACACGGTCGTGCGGACGAGCGGCGACGAATTCGTGATCATTTTGTACGACCAGCCCGGCAACGGGACGCAAGTCGCGCAGGCCTTGCAGCGGTTGCTCGACGACATTGCCCGCCCGGTCCAGGTCGATGGCCACGAGGTCCAGGTCACCGGCAGCCTCGGGGTGGCCACCTATCCTGCAGACGGGGCCGACGCCGACGCGTTGCTCATGAACGCCGAAGCTGCCATGTACCGCGCCAAGTCGTCAGGCCGGAACAATTTCCAGTTCTATGCGGAGGAGATGAACCGCGCGACGCGCGACAAGCTCTCGATGCGGGAGGGTTTGCGCCATGCCGTTGCGCGCGGCGAGCTCTACCTCGTGTATCAGCCTCAGGTGGAGATGGGATCGGGCCGAGTGACAGGTGTCGAGGCATTGGTCCGATGGCAGCATCCTGAGCAGGGCCTGGTCTCTCCGGTGCAATTCATTCCGCTGGCAGAAGAGACCGGCCTCATCGTTCCCATCGGCGAATGGGTGCTGCGCACCGCCTGCTTCCAGAACAAGGCCTGGCAGGAGGCCGGGTTGCCCGCCTTCAGCGTCTCTGTCAATGTGTCCGCCCGGCAGTTCAAGGAGCGGACCTTGATCGAACAGATCGCGCGGGCGCTCAAGGACAGCGGGCTCGAGGCCCGTTTTCTTGAACTGGAGCTGACCGAAAGCATGGTCATGGAAGACCTGGAGAAGGCCCTGGAGTCGATGCAGGCCCTGCGCGCGACGGGCGTGCAGTTCTCGATCGACGATTTCGGAACCGGCTACTCAAGCCTGAGTGCGCTCAAGCGCTTTCCGATTGCCAGGCTGAAGATCGACCGCGCCTTCGTGCGCGACATTCCCGGCGACGAAGAGGACAAAGCCATCGCCAAGGCCATCATTTCACTGGGGCATGAGCTCAATCTCAAGGTCATCGCCGAAGGCGTCGAAACCGAGGAACAGCTGGAATTCCTGCGCGCCCATGGCTGCGACGAAATGCAGGGCTACCTGTTCAGCCCGCCGGTGCCGCCCACCGAACTGCCCGCGTTGATCGAACATGCCAGTTTCCGAGGAACCCCGATGTCCGTGGAGAGTTGAACAGCGCCCATTCCGAGTGGGTCGACATACATGAGGTACGGCCGCGGATTCTTTGAAAACCCCGGCGAGTGCGGCCTTGCGCTTGCAGTGGCTGCTGCGTGAGATCGACGCCGCGGTGTATCCGCAGATGGAAGGCACTGTAGACGACGTTCGGGCCGCCGGGGATAGCTACCGCGGATGCCGCGATCCCGCAACTGGTCGATCCCGCTGCGACCCACCTCGTCGAACACGTACGCCTCGCCGTCCACCACGCACTGACCGCTTCTGTGCTTGCCCAGGCTGTGCGTGATCTCCGGAAACCAGGTGGTGGCATCGGTGCCAAGGCGCGTGCGCAGCTGCATGGCGCCATCGAACTCGGCCAGGATGCGGTAGCCGTCCATCTTCAACGCATAGACCGCTCCCGGCTCCGCGAGGTCGAGCAGGCGCTCGTCGAGGCGCATGGGCCGACAGCGGTCCCCCATTGGCCATGGCGCCACTCTGGACCCGACAGCAGCGCCCGGGTCAGTCGATCTGGCCATCTGAAGCAGATGCCAGCGATGCACTCGGGACGGTCGCCCTGTTGCATTTCCAGCATCTTTTTTCCCTACGGAAGAGCGCGCCTGGCTACCCCACCGCGCTTGCGCACGCAGGCGCCTTCCACAAAGATCACGTCACCGGTCTCAACAGGACCGGCAGCGTTTCCTCGGCGGCGGCGCATGCGAGTGCGCACCGGACACTCCCTGTCGAGAAGACCCTTCAAGGCCTGCAGTGCCCAAAGCCTGGAGGCTTTGTTGTTTGGCAGAGCTCCTGCGCCTAGGCGGCCGGTTTGCGGGCCGTAGCCACAGGGCGCCGGCGCTGGCGACGGGTGGCCTTGTCCACTGCGGCCTGCAGCAACTTCAGGCGATAAACCACACGGTCGATGTCCGCGGCCAATCCGAACTCTTTCGGGAAACTGCGGTTGCGCCACGAAACAGCGGGCAGCCTCAGCGCCGTCGCTCCGGGGCTCGACGATTCCGCAAATTCGGCAATGCTCAAGGCGATGCCCTGTGCGGCAGCTTCGAGCGATTCCATCGCCAGCGCAATATCGGCATCCCACTTCGTCATCTGTTCCTTGACCGATGTGGGCGAAGTCGCTTTCGCGAAGTCGCTCCTGTGGCGGATGCTGCGCTCATAGGTGCCTTTGCCCATTGCTATTTTTGGTGGAGAGAAGTCGACGCCGCCAGCAACCGCCTCGGGGACGTGGTTCGATGCGGACAACCCTAGATCGTTCGGCGCTCACTTCCTGTCGGCAAAGGTCCTGAATCCGGCAAGGACGACGAGACGCCTCTGTTGACCATTGAGGCGCCCCCGGATGCGGAGCTGCCCTGATGTGCGTAACAATGGGTCCACCGGTGGCGGCATGCGCTCACCGGACAAAACGACATGGAGCGAGGACAGCAATGAATCTCTATCCGCCGGACGAAAAGGTCGGGGGCCCGCTCGCGCCTGCGGACTGGACCATGGCCGTGGGTCTGGAAGGCCAAGGAGACAGCGCCTTCTACTTCGCCGACATCCAATGCGCGCGTAAAAATGTCTGCCGCCTTGTCGTCGCTGGCGTGCAATCGGAGGATGAGGCACGCCGCCTGCTGGCCGTCAAGGCACGGCATTGGATCGACGAGTACCTGTCGCGGCCGCATACGGGCACCACCGTGTTCGCCCCCCTGGATCCTTAGCAGGGAAGCCTCTGCCAGCGCTCGGTGAGGTGCGGCACGGCGCCAAGTCTGGCTTCACCGCGATGACCTTTTGCTGCTGCCGGGCCAGACCGGCAACGGTGCATGGGCCGGCGGCCGCGACTGTCGCGCTGCACACCCATCCGTCGTTGGCAGGCACGGCGCATTGCCCGGCCAGGTGCCTTACAAAGAAGCCGCGCCCTGACATTGAATCCTGCAGCCGGCGCAACCATTCAGACTGTGCCCGGCCCGAACAACCCGAGCGCGGGACCGCCGCATGGTCCGATGCCGCTCTCGTTCCTGATGCGCCTGCAGCACGAGGCCCTCCTCGTTCGCGTCGCGGAGCCCAAAGACATCCCGGGGGGAGAAGTCGAAACCGGTGGGCAGGCGCTTGCTGTGGATCTTTGCGTGCACTTGACGCACACGTCATCGACTGCGAGCACCGCGCGGTGGGATGGCCGCCGCTGCTGCGCGAGGCCGGCGCGTGGAGGGCGACGGGGCGCCCCAAGCGAAAAAGAGCGGCCCGCTGGACTTAGGAATGGACGGGCGCCAGCTGAGGGCGCACATTCTTTGCGGCGGCGCGCGCGTAGGTTCCCGCGAGAAGCAGCGCAGCCAAAGCAACGTGAATGCAAACAACGGTGGTGGTCATGCAGGCAGTGTAGGCCGCGCGCCGCCGTCGCGGTGGCTGCAAAGGCAATGGCCTCACATCTTCAGCCAGATTGGGCCGCCACCGACGCAGACGGCGGCTTTCTCCGCGCGATCGAGAGACCCGTCGCAAAGCGGGTATGCCGCACTTTGGATGGTCGAGACGCTACAGTGGGGCATGGACCATGAGCAGCGCGCCAGGAACCCAGAGTTCTTCGGTGACGACCAGCAGAATTGATCAGAATTACCGCCCCTGATGCAACAACAAGTTCTCTCCGCACATGACATCTTCCCGCACATACGCGTGGTCATGGGCATGGTCATCGGTCTCGGCCTGACCCGTCTGCTGTCGGGGGTCGCACGCATCGTGCAGCACCCGACCCACTTCCGGCTGTACGCCGTCCACCTCGCCTGGGTCGGTTCCGTGCTGTTGGCGCTGGTGCATTTCTGGTGGTGGGAGTTCGGCCTCTTCCAGATCCAGACCTGGACTTTCGGGACCTATGCGTTCATCGTCAGCTATGCCGTTGTGCTGTTCCTGCTGTGCGCCTTGCTCTTTCCCGACAGCATGCGGGACTATGAGAGCTATGAAGACTATTTCTATGCCCGCCGCGCATGGTTCTTCGGTCTGCTCGCCGCGACCTTTATGCTGGATGTGGTCGACACCCTGATCAAGGGAGAGGCGCACTTCGCGCGCTTTGCACCGGAATACCTGATCCGCACCCCGTTCTTGTGGTGCTCTGCGTGGTCGCGGCAGCCACGGTCAACCGGCACTTCCACAGGTTGTTTGTCTGCGCCATGCTGGTCTACCAGCTATCGTGGATTTTCCGTCTCTTCGACACGCTGGACTGATGCGGTCTCGGTCAGGACAGTCGTGGATTCAGTACGGCCTCCGCGTGGCATTGCCTTGATCGACGTTTCAGCGCGTCAGCCGTCGATTTGCTCGCATGGGACGCGGCGTCCGCTCGTCGCGCTCACCCTTCGCCCGCCCTTCCGGATGCCGCGCACCGGAGTGCATCAGCGCTGGCGATGATTGGGTGGCGAACCGGCAACGGAGTGCGTGCTCCAGCGACCTTGGGAAATGCCGGCTTGTGAAGCATCCCGCGCACTAGAGATTCGAGGCGCGATGCCATCAAACGCTGATGTGTCATCGCTGGTCCGAGCCGAAAAGGAAATGCGGAGCGAGCGCTGCTTGCAATGCGCGAAGTGAAGGCGGCTGTTGCGGCGCTCGTTGATCGGCATCCCGTCTCGGACCCGCTGCCCTCCAAGCTCGCGGCGCAGATCTCGCCTCTGGCGTTCAAGCGCCCCTCCTGGTTGAACCGAGGGAACGCGCATCGTCACGCGGCGTTCGCTTGCCCCGAGACACACGCTTACGCGCATGCGGAGCCGGCCGGCGCAAAACCTAGGGGCGGGCTGCGTCGCCTGGATCGGCCGGCGGCTTGGTTTCACCGCCGTCTCTTTTGAAGACGCTGAGCTGCCCGTCGGGCTCCAGCCTCGCGATCCTCACCGCATCGATCGATTCGACGCCTTGTTCCCGCAGCTTGCTGAGCAGTTCGTCTGTGGAGATCATCTCGCGCCGCAGGGCGCGCCTGTTCACTCGGCCATGGCGAATCAAGACCTCGGGCACAGGCTCCAGTAAGCGAGAGACGGGCTCGAACCGGTAGCTCAGCCAGTCGAGCGCGAAGTTCCAGAAGATCAAGGTCGACAGCAGCACCAGGCCATCGTTGATGGACTTGTACTCGCCCTGCATGGCGTTGCTCGAGGCATCCGCGACCAGCACGACGAACAGCAGGTCTGCGACGCCCATGGAGCCGATGTCGCGCCGAAGAATGAAACGAAACACCAACAGCAGGAACCAGTAGACAACGGTCCCGCGCAGGACCATGTGCCACACCGGATACTCGCGCGCGAAAAGATGGAGGATGTCATTCATCGCATGCCTTTCAGATCAGGGCCGATGCAGGGCCCTCATGACAACAAGTCGGAGCGGGCTTCGCGAGATCGCGAACGCCGCCTCGCCGCGCGCAACGCAGTCTCGGAAGGTCATTCGGCGAGCAGGTCCACTGCGACGGCAGGCAGGATGCGCAAGGATATGGAGCCCCGCATCCGGGCCGCACTTCAAGAAGACGACCGCTGCCCTCACGTTGCCACGCGGGAACCATCGGCGAGACCGCGTCGGCCGTCGGGTTGCTCCCCGCGCCGCGGCCCCGAGCCTGTCGCAGGCCCGGGTGGAGGGACTTTGCGAAAGCACGGCGAGCGGAGTGCCCCGTATGCGGCGGACGCGGGGCAAACCGATAGCCGCCACCGCCATGCGTTGGCGACTGACCTTCCCGACGCTGCGCCACGGCTGCAGGAAGAGGCCACGTCGAAGCTGGACTCAGCGCGATGTCGAATGGGGCGCAGCCGGGGCGTCGGCCTCCTCGCCTCGCTCGCCGGGATCGCCCGACGGCTTGTTGGCCTCACGTCCCATTCGGCTTCCCTTGGCTGGCGAGTCGATACCGACCTGGCGGTTCTGTTCGATGTTCACGGGCGAAAGCTGAGGCTTGTCGTGGGTGGAGGTGGCCCGCCCCCCCGAGGTGGGCGTTGAAGATGGGTCAGGTTGCGCAGGTTGTTTCATCAGGGTTCCTCGGTGTTGCCTTGGAAGATGGTCCGCGCAGGCCGCCGATTCTGTAGGTCAGGACGCCGCCCCCGCGTCCTGGGACGCACTCGACTTCCTTCACCGCGTCCTCAAGGCGCCGGTGGCGATCGGACTCGACGGCGCACCGACCGTCGGGATCATCCTGTACGCCGAGACGGACGATACGGAAGTGGCGCTCGCATTGAACAGCAAGTCGAATCCCATCGGCGTGACCGAGCACGGCCTGCAGGGCGCGCTGCCCGCGGACATGAAGGGCAACGGGTCCTCTGCGCGCGAGTCGTGATGGCGGGGCCACGAGCGTGCGATGGACCACGTACCCTGCGCACATGATCGATGCCCTTCAGACGAAGTCTCACGGCAGTTCCAGGCCCGACGACGAGTACCAGGGCTCGTCGTCACTCGCGATCCACGGGAGCGGCACTCTGCCTGGCCTGCTTTCGTAACTCGCGATCCAGATCACTGCCCGCGCGCCAAGCGCGGCATGCGCCTGGACGACGGTCCGGGTCGGACCTGCGTCGACCAGTCGGCACAGAAAAGCTGCTCCCCAATAAATGTCGGCGGAGTAGCTCATGCCGTCGGCGTACGTGGGACCCGAGAGCATTCGCGTCTGCCACTGGTTGCGCACTGGCGCGATGCCAATTTCCGCCACCCCTAGGCCCGTCCGGGTTGTCATCGTTGCCACCTTTTTGACGATCGCGAGCTGCCGGAACTCGCTTCGGAGCCGCTCTCGCTTCACATGGTGGGGCATTCGGGCCGGCGAAGGAACTTTTATTTCATTCCGAAGCACAAGCGGCAAACCGTGCAGCGCCCACCTTCTCCTGCAAAGCGCATAGCCCTGCGACGCGCCCGAGCGGATTCATCAGCAACAACGTCGAGCTGATCCTCGTCGAGTGGGCATTCGCGCGCGCCATGATTCCTCGGCAGAGACGATGTCGGTCCGTCCTTGAGGAAGCGATCCGGTTCAATGCAGGCATTGACGCAAGCCTTGCAGACGCGATGCGCTCGATTCGGAACACAGGGCCAACTCGAGCAACACCTTTCTGGCGATGCGCGGTCTCGAGCGCAGCCCGCTCGGCGCGCTCAGCGCCTGTGTGCATCTTCTGAGCCATGGGATCGGCGGCAAGCCCAACGATCGCGCGTTGCGAAATGCAAGGCAAAGCACCACGTCGATCAGCGGAATCCTCACCGACCTCTCGAGTACACGCGCACTCGGCTCGATCCGCGCTGCCTACCCGTGCAAGCTGGAAGCGGACATCGCCTCGGCCGTGACGATGGATCTCGACGCGCCGCTGCGCCAGGTGCCCTGCACCCGTTGCGCGAGATTGCACGGCGCACAGGCCCGCCTCGATGTTGCATCCGGAAGTACCTGCAGGGCAGCGAAGAAATGCGCGATTGACAAGGGGTGCTGGAGCTTCTAGGATTTGAACACTCGTTTAAACCAGGTGGTGAAACATGAGTGCTGAGCCCGAGGTCCGTCGGCGCCGATCCGCAGCCTCACAGCTGCACGACGGTGATGCGACCCAGACGCGTGAACGCATCCTGGATGCCGCTTTCCGGCGCCTGGTGGCCGAAGGCTACGCCGCGCTGAGCGTGCGAGAAATCGCCCGCGACGCCGGCGTCAACCATGCGCTGATCAACTACCACTTCCGCAGCAAGGACCAGCTGGTGATCGAGGTGCTCGACGCGGTCAACCAGCGGCTGCTGGCGCGCCAGGCGTCGATGTACGCCGGCGCGGGAGGCTTTGCGCAGAAGTGGGCCAGCGCGCGGCGCTTCTACGAGGAAGACCTCAGATCGGGTTTCGTGCGCCTGCAGGCCGAGCTGTGGGCGGCGAGCCTCTCCAACCTGGAGCTGCGAGAGAAGTTCCTGCCGCGCCTGCTGGCCTGGAAGAAGCTGGTGCTGGGCGCGGTGCGCGAAGCCGTGGAGGCGCTGGAGGCCGACGGCGGCTCGCTGCCGGCGCCGTTCACGCCCGAGGTCATCGCATGCTGGATCTCGGAGTTCTGGCTCGGCATGGAGTTCGCCGATCTGCTCGGCGTGAAGGAAGAGCAGGCCCAGCATCGCGCGGCGCTCGATGCCGTGCAGTGGTTGCTGGAGTCGCTCGATGCGCGAGCCGTCGCCAAGGCGCAGCCCCCGTCCCGGGCGCGGAGCCGGCGATGAGCAAGCCGGATCGCCCCCTGCCCGAGCGCCTGGCGCGCAACGCCGGCCCGCTGCCCGCGCCTGGCGCCGTGCCGGCGGGGCACGCATCGCCCTACGAGACCGTCGAGCCGGTGCAGCAGGGCTTCATCGATCGCGATGGTGTGCCGATCTGGTATGCGACCTGGGGCAACAGCGGCCCCTGGATCGCCTTCGCGCCGCCTTTCCAGATCGTGCACAGTCAAATGCTCAAGGGTGTGGTGCCCTACCTGTCGCAGCACTTCCGCATCATCACGACGGACGGACGCGGCAACGGACGCTCGGGCCGCCCTGCGCAGCAGGATGGCTATAGCTTCGACCATTTCTACGGCGACTTCGTCGCGGTGCTGGACGCGGTCGGTGTGCAGCGCGTCGCGCTGGTCGGCATTTCGGCCGCCGCGCTCACGGTGCTGCGGCTGGCGGCCGAGCAACCGCAGCGCATCACGCACCTGGTCACCGCCGGAGGCTTTGCCGAATCGCTGGCGGGCGAACCCGAACTTGCACGCCGCCTGGAGATGGAGGACGCGCTGCTGCGCAGCGACTGGCCCGGCTATGTCGACTGGTTCATGGCCACCATCTTCAGCGAACCCCATTCGACCAAGCCGTACGAAGACGGCGCGCACTACGCCTGGGCCACCCGCGCAGACTGGCTGGGCTGGTGCCGCCGCGCTTGGCTTGGCAACGACGTGCGCGCGCTGGCGCGGCAGGTGGCCTGCCCGACACTGGTGATCCACGGGGACGAGGACCGGCGCGTCGGCTACGCCAGGGGATGCGAGATCCACGCGCTGGTCGAGGGCTCGAAGATGCTGACCGTCGCCGCCGGCGGCCACGTCACGGCGGCGCGCGACCCGGTGCTGTTCAACCGCACGCTGCGCGAATTCATCGGCGCCTTGCCGCGCGAGCGGACGTGGACGCGCGCCATGAGCCGCCCGCGCCGCGCGCTGTTCATCTCGAGCCCCATCGGCCTGGGCCATGTGCAGCGCGACCTGGCCATCGCGCGCGAGCTGCGCAAGCTTCAGCCGGATCTGGCGATCGAATGGTTCACCACCGACCCTGCCGCGGCCTACCTCGAGCGCGAAGGCGAACGGCTGCACCCGATCACCCGGCGACTGGCGAACGAGAGCCGCCACTTCGAGGCGCTGGCAGGCGAGCATGACCTGTCGGCATTCTTCGCGCTGCGCACGATGGACGAGGTCATGAGCCGCAACTTCATGACCTTCGTCGACCTCGTCGAAGCCGAGCACTACGACATCGTGGTCGGCGACGAAGCCTGGGAGGTGGACTACCACTACCACGAGAACCCGGAACTCAAGCGCCAACCCTACGTGTTTCTCACCGACTTCGTCGGCTGTCTGCCGATGGAGGAAGGCAACGCGCGCGAGGCGGCCTTGTGCGCTGATCGCAACGCCGACGAGCTGGAGCACGTGGCGCGCTACCCCTACCTGCGCGACGCGGCGATCTTCGTGGGCAACCGCGAGGACGTGACCGAACAGACCTTCGGTCCCGGCTTGCCGGGCATCCGCGACTGGACGGACCGCAACTTCTGCTACTGCGGCTACTGCCTGCCCTTCGACCCGTCCGCGCTGGCGGATACCGAACGCCTGCGCGCGCGGCTGGGCTACCGCAGCGACGAGAAGATCGCGATCGCCGCGGTCGGCGGTACTGCCACCGGCATTCATCTGCTCAAGCGCATTGCGGCGGCGTTCCCGCGCATGAAGCGCGAGTTGCCGCAGCTGCGGCTGATCCTGGTCACCGGCCCGCGGCTGTCCGCCGACGCATTCGCACCGCAACCCGGGCTTGAACTGCGGCCCTACGTGCACAACCTCTTCGAGCATCTCGCCTGCTGCGACCTCGCCCTGGTGCAGGGCGGCCTGTCGACCACGATGGAACTGGTGGCCACGCGACGGCCTTTCCTGAGCTTCCCGCTGCAGCGGCATTTCGAGCAGTGCGTGCATGTGCGCCAGCGCCTGGCCAACTACGCTGCGGACCGCTCGGTGGACTATGCGGCGACCTTGGACCCGGACGCCCTCGCGTTGCGAGCCCTGGGCGCCATGCATGAACCGGTGCGCTACCGCCCGGTCGAAACCGATGGCGCCGCACGCGCGGCGCGGCGCATTGCGCAGGTGCTGGACAACCGCGGAGGGTCACGATGAAACCGCCTGCGTCCATCGGCGCGCCCGACGGCACCTGCCGCCCGCCGCCCCGGCCCTCCGGCTGCGAAGTGCCGTAGCTCCGGGCTCCCGCACTCGGGCGCCCCCGACCCTGCCGCTACCGCACCCGGGCCCCCGGAGGCTCGGGCGGATGACCTCGGCCTGCCCGCTGCGGGGGTGAAGGCGTGGCCGCTTCTCGAGCTTCCCCGCGCAAGGAGTACGTTCATGGCTTTCGTCGCTGCACTCTATGGGCTGGTGGTCTACCTCTTCTTTCTCGCCACCTTCGTCTACGCCATCGGCTTCGTCGGCAACCTGCCGCTGCTGCCCAAGACCATCGACAGCGGCAGCCCCGTGCCACTGGCCGAGGCGGTCGTCGTCAACCTCTTGCTGCTGGGCCTCTTCGCGGTGCAACACAGCGTGATGGCCCGGCGCGGCTTCAAGCGCTGGTGGACGCGGCTGGTACCCGAGGCGGTCGAGCGCAGCACCTTCGTGCTTGCGGCGAGCGCGGCACTGGCGCTGCTGCTGTGGCAATGGCGCCCCATGGCCGAACCCGTCGTCTGGTCGGTCCATGACCCGGTTGCGCGCTGGGCGCTGCTCGGCGTCTTCTGGCTGGGTTGGGGCGTGCTGCTCGTCAGCACCTTCCTGATCAACCACTTCGAACTGTTCGGCCTGCGCCAGGTGTGGGCCAACCTGCGCGGCCAGGAACTGCCGGCGCCGGCCTTCCACACGCCGCTGTTCTACCGCCACGTGCGCCATCCGATCTACCTGGGATTCGTGCTGGCCTTCTGGGCCACGCCCACCATGACGGCGGGCCACCTGCTCTTCGCGGCGGCCTGCACCGGCTACATCCTGATCGGCATCTGGTTCGAGGAGCGCGACCTGGTCGCGCAGTTCGGCCAGCGCTATCTCGTCTACCGCGACCAGGTCGGGATGCTGTTGCCCAAGCGCAGCCGGCGTGAGCGCAAGACGCCCACGGGACCCTGAGCGAACGCAGGTGGCGAGGCCGCGGCGGCAATCAGGCGCCCAGGCTCACCGCACCGATCGCTGCTGTGACCACGAAGTGGCATGGACATGGCCGCCACCGAAGATGGCCGTCGCGCTGTTCCAGGGCGCCGGCCGCTCAAAGACGCTGCCGGCGCCATGCGACGGCACCACCGCCCGACTGCGGCCTGACAGCGCGCGAGAGTGGGGGGCATTCAAACTCACCGCCAGCGGCGCACGTTCCGGCTTTCCGGCATGAGGCCACGCAGGACGACGTGCGACGCCCTGCGGCTGAGCCGTCACAGGAGCACCCCTGCGAAACCCGGCCGTTCAGCTGCAGGGTTGGCTGCGCTGCTTGCACGGCTTGGCGCGATCATTTCGATCGTTCGATCGAAAGGCAGTCAACGGCCTTCACTGGGTTCAACGGCTCGACGTGGGCACCGGCGACCCGGGCGAACGTCCGTCTATAAATAGACTAACGGGATCCGACTGGTCACAGCCACCGCCAATGAGCGCCGACGCCCTTATGCACTTCGACGCCCATCCAAGGCCTTGCAAAATCAAACGTTTCCCGTTAGTCTATTTTTATGGTTCATCCCCACAGGCCGCTTTCCCTCTTCGACGAGTTCAAGCCCGAGGCGCATGCGCTGGTCTTCGAGCAGGCGTTTGACGCCTGGCTGACATCCCAGCGTGACGGCGGTTTGCTGCGCCAGGAGCGTTCGATGGAGGTCTACCAGCACATGTGGAACGCCTTCTCGGCCTGGTGCCTGGCGCAGTCCCCCGTCGTGAGCCTGTCCTCCCTGAGGCCGGCAGACCTGCAGGCATTCCAGGCGGCGCGATTCGGCAGGAAGGCGTCCGACCTCTCGCTGTCACCGCGTTATGCGCTGCGCCTGATGCGGCTGATCGAACGCGTGCTGCGCCATCACGCAGCGCAAGATGAGTCCCCGGCCAGCAATGCCGCCGCGGATTGGATCAGGGGCAAGCCGCAGGTGCGGTTCGCCGACTCGCCGAACGCCGACCCGCTGCCCGAATACCTGCCAGTCCTCGAGGCCAAGCAGCTCATCGCCTTTGTCTCCGCGGCCCGGCCCCGGCCGGGAAGTTCGCGGGCTGCAGGCGCCTCCATGACCTGGCAAGATGTGCGCAACCGGGCGTCGATCGGTTTGCAGCTCGGCGCCGGACTCACGCCTGGAGACGTGCGTGTCCTGACATTGACCTCCCCTGTTGCGCACGGTGGCCGCATCCTTGATCGGCCCTGGAAAATCCAAGTCCCTGCGTATGGCGACAGCCCGGCGCGGGAGACACCCCTGGCGCCCTGGGCTGCCGAGCTGCTGCGGTACTGGCTGACCGTGCGCGCGGAGGCGGGCATCGCAGGGCCCTATCTTTTTCCCTCCACGCGCAGCGGCAAGCAATGGCAAAGGGCATCCCAGTACGCATGCGCCACCCGCGTGCTCGAGGACGCCGGCGTCGACTCGCGCGAGGGCGGATCATTCCGGCTGCGGCATACGTTTGCACTCAGGCAGCTGCGCCGAGGAACGTCGCCCGAGCAGGTGGCCCGATGGCTGGGTATCGAGCCCAAGAAGATGAAGCGCTATGAGCGGGTGCTGCCGGGCGGGCCGGAGGTCGTCTGACGGGCGAGCACCACCCTGCGACAGGACGCAACCATGCTCCCGGGGCCCATCAAGCCCGATTCGAAAGGAACGAGGCGGCCCTTGCCCTCTCGTTCGACCGGCCCACGAGCTCGCGTCTGCGCGCACGCGGCTCACTGCGACACGAGCGCAATCCCCTTGAACTGCCCCGCCTTCGCATCCTTGCGGGGCTGCGGATAACGCTGCGGCGAGAAGCGGTGCAGGAGCTCCGCCTCGCGCTCGACAGCGAGCGCCAGGTTGGCCAGCTTCACATGCCCGAACCCGCGGATCGAGAGCGGCAGCGCCGCGATCTGTGCGGCGAGAGGCTGGTTGGCGCAGGAGAGCGCCGCAGCCAATTCATCGAGCCGCTGCTCGAAATGGGCGATGAGTGCACGCTCGGTCCGGCGCTCCTGCGTGTAGCCGAACAGGTCGAAGCCCGTGCCTCGCAGCCGCTTGCCGTGCGCCAGCCACTTCATCACCGGCAGCATCCACGCGCCCAGGCGGATCTTGGCGGGCGCCTGACCGTGGGCGGGGCGTGACAGCAGCGGCGGCGCCATGTGGAATTCGAGCTTGAGGTCGCCTTCGAACTGGTCCTTGAGTTTTCGCAGGAACGCGCCGTCGGTGTAGAGGCGCGCGACCTCGTACTCGTCCTTGTAGCTCATGAGCTTGAGCAGACTGCGCGCCGCGTTGCGCGTGAAGGGCAGCCGCGGGTCGCCGCCCGGCAGCGCGGACTCGGCCGCCTGCAGTGCACGAACGCGCCTTTCGAAGCGCTGCGCCCATGCGGCGTTCTGGTAGCCGGTGAGATGGCGGCGCGCATCGGCCACGAGCGCGTCCAGCGGGCGCTCGTCGGCTTGCTGCGCCTGCTCTTGCACGGGCGCGGCACGCAGCTTGTCCAGCGCCGCGGGATCGCCCGCCGCGAGCCGGCCCAGCGAAAACGCCGACTGGTTGGCCGCCACGGCCACGCCGTTGAGCTCGATCGCATGCATCAGCGCCTCCAGGCTCAGCGGCACCAGGCCGCGCTGCCACGCATAACCGGTCGCGACGATGTTCGCGGCCAGCGTGTCGCCGAGGAACTCCTCGGCCAGGCTCTGCGCGTCGAAGGTCTCGACCTGTGCCTCGCCCGCGACGAAGCGCATCTTTTCGAGCAGCAGATCCACATGCAGCTCGGCATCGGGGTTGCGCAGCGACTCGGCGACCGGAATCTCGTGGATGTTCGCGAGCACCCGCGTGCGCCCGTGCCGCACGGTCTGCAGCGCGTCGGCGGAGGCGCCCACCACCACGTCGCAAGCCAGGAGGGCGTCGGCCTGCTGCGTGTCGATGCGCACCTGGTTCAGCCGCTCGGGCGTGTCGGCCAGCCGCACGAAACTCAGCACCGCGCCGCCCTTCTGCGCGAAGCCCATGAAGTCGAGCACGCTGGCCGATTTGCCTTCGAGGTGCGCGGCCATCGCGACGACGGCGCCGACAGTCACCACGCCGGTGCCGCCCACGCCGGTCACCAGCAGGTCGTAGGGACCGCTCCACGCGTGCGGCGCCGGATGCGCCAGCGCGGCCACGCGCTGCAGGAAGGCATCGCGCCCCGATGCGAGCGCTCCGCTTTTGCGGCGCAGCTTGCCGCCGGTGACGCCCACGAAGCTCGGGCAGAAGCCCTTGGCGCAGGAATAATCCTTGTTGCAGCTGGTCTGGTCGATCTTGCGCTTGCGGCCCATCGGCGTCTCGTGCGGGAGCACCGCCACGCAGTTGCTCTGCACGGTGCAGTCGCCGCAGCCTTCGCACACGGCCTCGTTGATGAAGAGCCGACGGGGCGGATCGGCCAGCTCGCCCTTCTTGCGGCGGCGGCGTTTCTCGGCGGCGCAGGTCTGCTCGTAGATGAGCACGGTCACGCCGGGCATCTCGCGCAGGCGCCGCTGCACCTCGTCGAGCGCGGCGCGGTTGTGGAACTCGGTGCCGCGCGGAAAGCGGTTCCTGATGGCGCCGTACTTTTCGATCGCATCGCTCACGACCACCACCTTGGTGACGCCTTCCGATTCCACCTGCCGCGCGATCGCATCCACGCTGATGACCCCGTCGACCGGCTGGCCGCCGGTCATCGCAACCGCGTCGTTGAACAGGATCTTGTAGGTGAGCGTCGCCTGGGCCGCGACGGCCTGGCGGATGGCGAGATAGCCCGAGTGGTAGTAGGTGCCGTCGCCGAGGTTCTGGAACACATGCGGCGTCTTCGTGAACATCGCATGCGAGATCCAGTCGACGCCCTCGCCGCCCATCTGGATGAGGCCCGCCGTGCTGCGGTCCATCCAGTTGGCCATGAAGTGGCAACCGATGCCCGCGCGCGCCGTCGATCCCTCGGGCACCTTGGTGCTGGTGTTGTGCGGGCAGCCGGCGCAGAAGTACGGCAGACGCTTGACGGCATCGCTCGCATTGCCCAGCAGCTCGGGCGGCGTGAAGTCGCGCACATGCTGCAGATGGTCGCCCAGATCGCGGTTGTCGGGAAAATGCGCCGCAAGCCAGTGCGCGACCAGCTCGATCAGCCGCGACGGGCGCAGTTCGCCGAGCGCGGACACGAGGGGCCGGCCTTCGCGGTCGTGCTTGCCCACGAGCACCGGGCGCGCGCCGGCGGGGGCGTTGTAGAAGATGTCGCGCAGCTGCGTCTCGACCACCGCGCCCTTTTCTTCCACCACGAGGATTTCCTCGAGCCCGCGCGCGAAGTCCTGGATGCGCGTCTGCTCGAGCGGAAAGCTCAGTCCCACCTTGTAGAGCCGCACACCGACTCGCGCGAGCTGCTCGGGCGAGAGTTCCAGGCGCCGCAGCACCTCCATCAGGTCATGGTGCGCCTTGCCGCAGGTGACGATGCCCACCCTCGCATGCGGGCTCACGATGACGTGGCGGTCGATGCTGTTGCGCCGCGCGAACGCGGCCACGGCCGCGAGCTTGTCCTCCAGCCGCGACTCGATGCGCAGCGACGGCAGGTCGGGCCAACGGTAGTGCAGCCCGTCCGGCGGCGGGCGGTGGCCGGTGGCGGTGCGCACCGCGTCGGCGTCTTCCCAGGCGGCCACGCGCGCGTTCACCGCGTCGAGGTCCACGGTGCCCGCACTCTCGACGATCTCGGACAGCGCCGCCATGCCGACCCACGCGCCCGAATAGCGCGACAGCTCGTAGCCGTACAGTCCGAACTCCAGGTACTCGGCCACGCTCGCAGGCTGCATCACGGGCATGCGCCATGCCATGAAGGCGTGGTCGCTCTGGTGCGGCATCGACGACGACACGCAGCCGTGGTCGTCGCCCGCCACCACCAGCACGCCGCCGTGCGGCGACGAGCCGTAGGCATTGCCGTGCTTGAGCGCGTCACCCGCGCGGTCCACGCCCGGCCCCTTGCCGTACCACATGGCGTACACGCCGTCGACGGTGCGCTCGGGGTCGGACTCCACGCGCTGGGTGCCGAGCACCTGCGTGGCCGCGAGTTCCTCGTTCACCGCGGGCACGAAGCGGATACCGGTCTCCTTGAAGCGGTCGCCGGCCTTCCAGATCGCCTGGTCGACCATGCCCAGCGGCGAGCCGCGGTAGCCGCTGACGAAGCCCTGCGTGTGCAGGCCGCGCGCCGCGTCGCGCTGCTTCTGCATCGCCAGGATGCGGACCAGCGCCTGCGTGCCGGTGATGTAGACCGCGCCGGCATCGGCCCAGAGGTTGTCGGAAAGCTGGTAGTCGGGCCGCTGGAGCGCGGTTGGCTTGTGGGGGGCGTTCATGCCCGGAATTGTTCTGCCGCACCCCGAGTAAGTGTTTCTTCAATACACTGGCGCAGACCCTTGTTTGAAGAAGAATCCTCTCGGAAATTGCGATGAACGTTGATTCTGTTTCTCTTGACGACCATTGCCTCAAGATCCTTTCTGCACTGCAGCACGACGGGCGGCAAACGGTGCAACAGATTTCGGAGGCGGTGGGACTCTCGCCAACGCCCTGCTGGAAGCGCATCAAGGACATGGAAGCCGCCGGCGTGATCCGCGGCTACACCACACGGGTCGACCCCGAACTCGTGGGCCTGCACGTTTCGGCCGTGGCCGAGGTGAACCTGGACCGCCACAGCGAAGCGATGGTGCAGCGCTTCGAGGACGTGGTGGCCGCGTGCCCGCAGATCATCCGCTGCGTCTCCGCCACGGGACCCGCGGACTACATCCTCCACGTGACGGTGCCCGACATGAAGCACTACGAGCGTTTCCTGCACGAGGTGCTCTTCAGCCTCCCGGGCGTCACGCACGTGCGCTCGAGCATCGTGCTGCGCGAGATCAAGTCGGAGGTCGCGCTGCCGCTCGGCCACCTGCTCGGAGCAAAGGCGAGCGTGGCGCCCACGCGGCGCTAGACGCGTGTCCACCCAGCAAGCCGCCGCTGGTGTGGTGCTGGGGCGGCTGGTGGCCGTCCAGGCGGCGCTCACCGTGGCCGTGGACTGCGTGCATCCTGTGGGGATCACGGTCCCCGTCTGTCAGACCCTGCCGCTCCCCCGCCCCTTTCACAAGGCCGAGGGCAGGAATGGAAGACCGCGGAAGAGCGAACGGCCCGGACATGCGGGCGGCAAGCGCGCTGCGTGCTTTGGCTTTATCGGCCCGCACAACTAGCACATTGCGCAGTAGCGACTTCCACCAGATTCTTCAACGATGCACAGCCCGCCTTCGGCCAAGGAGCCTTTCATGCGCACGCTGCTGATCGACAACCACGACTCGTTCACCTACAACCTCTACCAGTACCTGGCGGCCTGCAACGGCGAGCCTCCGATCGTGCTGCGCAACAACGAGAGGCACTGGGACGAGGTCGAGCGCATGCACTTCGACAACATCGTCATCTCGCCGGGCCCCGGACGTCCGCAGCGGCGCGCCGACCTCGGCATCTCGGCGGACGCGCTGCAGCGCTCTCGCAAGCCCGTGCTCGGCGTCTGCCTGGGCCACCAGGCCATCGCCCACCACTGCGGTGCCCGGGTCGACCTGGCGGTGCGCCCGATGCACGGCCGCCTGGACCGCGTCTCGCACGCGCAGCGCGACCTCTTCGCCGGCATTCCGGATCGCTTCGAGGCGGTGCGCTACCACTCCCTCGCGGTCACGCAGTTGCCCTCATCCTTGGAACCCCTCGCCTGGACATCCGATGGCACATTGATGGGCCTGCGTCACGTCTCCCTGCCCTGGTGGGGGGTGCAGTTCCATCCGGAGTCGATCTGCACCGAATTCGGCGCGCGGCTGCTGCGCAACTTCAGGGACCTGACGCAGGCGTGGCTCGCACAGGCGCCCCAACGAAACGCACACGATCGCTTCGGCCCCGTGCTGCGCTTCGAAGGCCCGCAGGCGCTGTCGCTGCACGCGGAGTGCATCGACACCGCGGCCGATCCGGAGGCCGTGTTCATGGGCACGTTCGCACAGCGCGACTGCGCTTTCTGGCTGGACAGCAGCCTGGCCGAGCCCGGGCGGGCGCGCTTCTCCTTCATGGGCGACGCCACCGGGCCGCGCACCCAGGTGCTGAACTACCGCACCGCACCGCGTGAACTGATGGTGCGCCGGGGCGACGTCGTCCAGGTGCGTGACGAGAGCATCTTCGACTACCTTCGCGATCACCTGCCCGGCGAGCCGCCTGCAGGCCCTGCACTCCCCTTCGACTTCGCGTGCGGCTTCGTGGGCTACTTCGGCTATGAGCTCAAACGGGAGCTGGACGGTGCGCGTGCCCACGACGCGGACACGCCGGACGCGATGTGGATCCTCGCCGACCGCTACCTCGCCTTCGACCACGTCGAGCAGCAGGTCTGGATCGTGTGCCTGGATGAGGCCGCACCGTGCAACGAGAATCGCCGCTGGATGCAGACCATGCGCGCGCGGCTCGAAGGCGCACAGGCGAGCGTGCCGGAGGACAGCGCGGACGCTGCCTGCGACCTGCATTCACTGGCCTGGCAGAAGGACCTGGCGATCTACCGGGAGCTCATCCTGCGCTGCCAGCACGAGATCCTGCAGGGCGAGACCTACGAGGTCTGCCTCACGAACCAGCTGGTCGGCGAAGGGCGCATCCGCCCGCTGGAGATCTACCGGGTCCTGCGCAGGCACAACCCCGCACCCTACGCGGCCTACCTGCGCGTCGGCGGCTATGCCGTGCTGTGCGCCTCGCCCGAACTCTTCCTGCGCATTTCCAGCGAAGGAGATGTGGAATCAAAGCCCATCAAGGGAACGGCCGCACGCGGCGCGACGCCGGCCGAGGACGAGGCGATCGCGGACGCCATGGTCGCCGACGAGAAGACTCGCGCCGAGAACCTGATGATCGTCGACCTGCTGCGCAACGATCTCAACCGCGTCTGCGAGATCGACAGCGTTCACGTGCCGAGCCTGTTCGCGGTCGAGACCTATGCCACTGTGCACCAGCTCGTCAGCACCATCCGGGGCCGGCTGCGTGCGGAGCTGGGTGCGGTCGACTGCATCCGCGCCGCGTTCCCCGGCGGCTCCATGACCGGTGCACCCAAGGTTCGCACGATGAAGATCCTGGACGAGCTCGAGGAAGCGGCCCGAGGGATCTACTCGGGCAGCATCGGCTATCTGTCGCTCAACGGCGCGGCGCAGCTCAACATCGTGATTCGCACCCTGGTGTCGGCCAACGGCCGCGTCTCCATCGGCGCCGGCGGCGCCATCGTCGCCATGTCCGATCCGGACGCCGAGGTCGAGGAGATTGTCCTGAAGGCGCAGGCGCTGTGGGACGTGCTCAGGCGTTGCGGTGCACCGCTCGGCCCGCGGCCAGGGATGGTGGGGGATGCCAGTGCCGCGGGCGATCCCGGGATCCCGCAGACCAACCCCACGCGGCCACCACCTGCGCCCGGTCATGGCTAGCGCACGGGCCAATCGCCACGGGATCCTGCTCATGCTGATGGCCATGGGCTGCTACGTACTCAACGATGTGTTCGTGAAGTTGGCGGCGCAGAGTCTGCCGCCCGGACAGGTCCTCGCCGTGCGCGGCGCCTTCGCCACCCTCTTTGTCCTGGCCCTCGCCCGGGGCGCGCGCGCCGGCTGGCGAACGGCGCTGCGTCCACTCGTCGCGGGCCGCTGTGGACTCGAGATCACGACCGCCCTCACTTCCGTCGTCGCCCTGTCGCTCGCGCCCCTCGCCACGGTCAGCACGCTCATGATGACCGCGCCGCTGATGATTGGCGCGACCGCGATGGCGCTGCGCTGGGAGCCCTGGCGCGTGAGCCGGTTGCTGGCAACGTTGGCAGGATTCGCCGGCGTTCTGCTGGTGATCCAGCCCTCGGCTCGCTCCGAGATCCCTGCCGCCGGCCTCGCCTGCGCACTGTTGTGCGCCGCCTCTCTCGCCGCACGTGACCTGGTGACCCGGCGCATTCCCGCCACGGTGCCGTCGTCGACCATCGCCGTGGCGACCACGCTCGCCGTGTGCCTGGGGGGCCTGCTGCTGGGTCTCGTGGAGCACTGGGCGCCGCTTACGCGCCACGAGCTCGGGATGCTCGCGGCGGCCGCGGGTTGCGCGGCCCTGGGCAACTACGCGCTCATCGTGGCCTGCCGAGGCGTCGATCTCTCCGTCGTCACGCCTTTTCGCTACAGCCTGATTGTCTGGGCCTTGCTGCTGGGGTACGCCATCTGGGGCGACATGCCCCGCCCCGAGGCCGCTGCCGGCGTGGTCCTGATCGTCGCAGCCGGTGCCTTCACCGTCTGGGCGGCACGCCGCCCTTGAGCGAACAATGGCGAAGACCAAAGTCGAGAAGACAGCAGAGGCGGCCGCGGTCGAGCGCCGTGACCATGCGTCTCGTTCGTGGAGGCGATCACACAGAGCACGCGGGCAACTGCATCGCAGCAACGAAGGGTTCGGATGCCGCCAACCCTATCAACTCTGACAGTGTCCCCGGTGTCCGTCATCAGGCTGTAATGCGGCCTCATTCAGCGAGGTGACCTGATGGAGATCATTGCGGGAACGATCGACTCTTTCTCGGCCGATGTGCTGTTCGACATGGCGCGCTACCGGCACGAGGTTTTTGTCGAGAAGCTGGGCTGGAAACTCCATACGCGCGGCCGGCTGGAACTCGACGAATTCGACCGCAAGGACACCATTTATCTGATCGCCCGCAGTCCCGAGGGCGAGATCGTCGGGACGAGCCGCCTGTTGCCCACGCACCGCCCCTATCTGCTGGCCAGCGTCTTCCCGGCGTTGCTCGGCGACACGCCGGCACCGTGCTCCCCAGACATCTGGGAACTGTCGCGATTCGCCGCTGCCGACGGGAAGCGGCTGGGGACAGGCGAGGATCCGCATGGATGGTCGCTCGCGCTGGACATGCTGAGCGTCGCGATGCAGACCGTCGCCAGGAAGGGCGGACGACGGATCATCAGCGCCTCGCCGCTGGGCATCGAGCGCATCCTGCGTCGCGCAGGCCTGTCCGCATACCGCGCGGCGCCGCCGGTGCGGGTCGATGGCCAGCTTCTGTTCGCCTGCCTCATCAACGTGGACAAGCACTGGTGTCCGCGTCGGGACCGCGACACTGACGCGATCGGCTGATTGCGAAGGATGCAGCGGCTTCCGGCATTTGTCAGTTCAGGAGCCCAAGACGCGAAGCGAACGCCGCGGCCGAGCTCTTGGTGGCAGCTCCCAGCTTGGCCATTGCATTCCTCAAATGGAAATCGACCGTCGGTTTCGAGATGCAGAGGATGGCCGCGATTTCGTCGCTCGTCTTCCCGTCGCCCGTCCAGCGCAGCACCTCCACCTGCCGCATTGTCAGAGGTTCGATCCCCGCGAGCGGACTGCCGCCCAGCAGGCGGCAGAACGCGCGATGAGCACGGATCACAAGCCACTGGAGCAGGAGGTCCTTCGCGCGCATCTCCGAAGCCGTCAACGGTTCGCCCGACCGGGCCAGCGACAGCATGCCGACCCGCGCGTCGGGCTCGGTGACCGATTGCGCCCAGCCGACGCGCAAGCCGAACGAGCGCGCCTCGTCCCACATCTGCGGCGCATCGCGGAAGACTTCGTTGCTCCAGACCACCGGGGTCCCGCTGTGCACGCCGTGGACGACCGTCGGATCCACGTGAAGATATCCCGCATGGATGTAGCGGTGGCTCCACCGCTCATCGTAGGTGCTGAACATCAAAGTCTTCTGTCGGGTGAAGGGCACAAGGGTGCGCAGCCCGTAGGCGCAGTGCTCGAAGCCGAGCTGCCTGGCAGCCGCGCTGACCTGCGCGAGCACCTGGGATGGTTCGCTTGCCTCGTTCAACCGAACGAGAACATCTTGGGTCCACTCGTTCATAGGTGCACTTCCTGCATCGTCGGACCCCTGCCTCTGTCGTACGCGCCGGTGGCACTCCCACCGGCGGCGCCCCGCAGGCGCCAGGGCCTGCGGCCTCACTCTCTGAACCAGGGCCCGCACTGCGCCTGCCTGCGGCATGCGCGTCGCGCCGGCCCGGGCGGGTGAAGGAGGCAAGGGTGCGACAGTCTAGAAGCCCCCCGAGGAACCCGGAGGCAAAATTCACCACCAATTCTGCCAATCTCGCGGGCCTGCGCATCGCGCACTGGCGCGGAGCCCAGGCCCGGGGGATTGCGGTCTGAACCCTCCCCACGTTGGCTCCTCACGATGATGCACAAGGTCTGGTTCCTGCTGCTCCCCGGCTTTCTTCTTCTCGACATCGTCCGCATGCTCGCGGTCTTCAAGGCCGCCAATGCTTCCCTGCGCAGGACAGGCCACAGGCTCGCCGCCTACGACGTTCGGCTGGTTTCTCCCGGCAGCGGCCAGGCCCTGAGTTCAAGCGGTGTGGCACTGTCGACGAGCGCATTGCCGCGCCGGCTCGCCGGTCGGGCGAGCTCGCTGTTCATCAGTGGCGAACCCGATCCGGGCTCGGCGGGACCAGCGAGCGTGCAGCGCCTGCGCGAATGGCTTTCCAGCAACCGGCGGCGCGTGGGCCGCCGCGCCGCGCTGGGCGCTCAGCCATTGCTGCCGCCCGTGCCGCATGTCGGCGCCGTGCGACGGCAGGAGCGCGCAGCGCCGCCGGCGCTGCGCTGTCGCGGGCAGGGACCGGACCGGTTCACGGCCTGCAACAAAACGCCCAGCTGGCGCGTCATCGAGCCCGGCCAGGGCGCCGACCTGGCGCTGTCCTGGATCGAGGAAGATCGGGGCGCTGCCTTTGCGGAGACGCTTGCCTCGCGCATGCCGGGACCGCGCAGCCGCCGCTGCGGCTTGCCGCGCCGTCGCCGCATGCCGTTCGAGCCCGCCGCCCCCGACGCGCGGATCAGCGCGCTGCATCGGTGGATCGCAGCACATCTGCAGGAGAAGCTCAGCGTCGCCCGATTGGCGCGTGAGGTCCACATGTCCACGCGCTCCTTCGCACGCTTCTACGAACGCGCGACCGGTCTCTCGCCCGGGCGTGGCGTGCAGCAGATCCGCCTCGACACTGCCCGTCGCCTGCTCGAAACGAGCACGCGTCCCCTAAAGGCCATCGCCGCGCAGTGCGGCTACGGGTCCCAGGAAGTGATGCGAAGGGCCTTCGTACGCGAGCTGCGGATGACGCCGCGCGACTACCGGCGTCGCCACGCGACGATGAAAGCTGCGGGCGCGGCCTAGCAGACCCCGGCGCACCGGTGCAGGCAGCGAGACCCTTGCCGCGCTTCGCCGGCCAGCCCGCAAGGCTAGTCCTCCGTCGCCCAGCATACGAGCCGCAAGTCGGCCAGCGGCACCAAGGCATGCGTGCCGTCGCCGAAGCGGACCTCGCCGACGTTGCCGTCCTTTGCCTTGAATCGCAATGATCCGCGCCGCCCACCATGCTCCACCACCAGCACGGTGCGGCCGCCGCTGTGGGCCCTGGGGATCCCGCCCCCGGGCAACGCCCCGGCCGACCCGGAAACCGGCTCGGGCGCTTCGCGGCGATGGCTTGTCCGGACACGTCCGATGGGCCCGCCCTGCGCGAGCAGTTCCTGGAGCTCTTGCGGGCGGTCTCGCGCGATGGCCATCAACTGGTAGAGCGCCCGCACATCCGCGCCGAGCCGGCCTGCCTCCACCGCTTCCCGCAACTGCACCGGCGCGTCGCTGAGCCGCGCAGCCTCGGTGATGAAAGATCGCGGCTTGGCCAGCCGGCGCGCGATCTCGGCGCGCGAATGGCCCTCCCCTTCCCGCTCGGCGATGAAGGCGGCCAGATCGAATGGCGACATGTCCTCGCGGTGCAGGTTCTCCGCCGCCTGTGCGAAGGGGTCGACCCGAGGGTCCACGAACGCCGGCACGCAGGACAAGCCGGCCAGGCGCGCCGCGCGCACCCTGCGCTCGCCGCGATTGACGATGTACCGTTCCGGATGCTCGGGATGGCATCGCAGGGACACCGGCTCCAGCACGCCATGCTCGCGGATCGATTCGGCCAGTTCCTCGATGCGTTCGACCCGTATGCGGCGGCGCGGCTGGCCGGGGTCGAAGTCGATGCGTTCGAGCGCCACCTGCATCGGTGTACCAGGGCTCGCGGGCGCGGCTTCGCCCGTGAGCAGATCGGCCGCCCTGAACTGCGACAGCGCACTCAGGTCCAGGCCGCCGGGTGCCTTCATGCCTGCGTGCCCGCCGACAGGGAAGCGTTCGATGCGTCGATGCGTTGCTGCAGCAGTTCGAACACCCGCATCACCTCGAGACTCGCCTCGCGTGCCGCGCTCTTGGGCAGCCGCCACACCGGAACGCCCGCGGCCAGCGCCTCGGGAATGGACGAGCGGATCGAGATCCGCGCCGGTATCACGAACTCCCGGAAGTTCAAGGCCAGGTCCTGCATCGCGGCCTTCTGCCGCAGCGAGTGCGGGTTGAACCGGTTCAGCAGAATGGCCGCCAGCCGCAATTGCGGGTTGTAGCGCCGCCTGACGCCGAAGACGGTCCTGAGCATGTCGGCCACGCCATCGATGCTGTACTCCTCCAGCTCGATCGGACAGGCGACCGCATCGCCGGCGATCAGCGCCGCGCTCATGCGCAAGCCCAGCGCCGGCGGCGTGTCGATCACGACGGAATCGAAATCCTGCGCGAGGCGCATCACGTTGCTGCGGAACAAAGGGATCACGAGATCCGCCTTCGCGAGCTCGACATCGGCCAGCTTCCTGCTGCCCGGCACCAGCGCAATGGTCTGAGCGACCGGCGAGGCGATCGCGCCGAGGTCCCGGCCGAACAGTTCCACCGCCTGGGCAATCGCCGAGCACCGGCTCAACGATTTCGAGCTGTTCGCCTGTGCGTCCAGATCGATCACGCACACCGAGTGACGTTGCACATCGGCCAGCCAGCATGCATACAGCACCGCCAGCGTGGACTTGCCGACGCCGCCCTTCTGGTTGCCGAAGATGACCACGTTGCCCATGACTTGCTCCTCAGGCCTCGACGCGAGATGCAGCGCTGTCGCACTGCAGTGGCACGCCTCACCGTGTGCTGCTGAACATGCGGCAGGGACTGGCCCGGCGCCCGGCGCCCGGCGCAGCAGCCTCGCCGCACCGTGATCGGACCGCCCGCTGCCACATCGCGCAAGAAATATCGCCGCGCCGCTCTTTGCGACACCACTGTCAAAAAACATAGTCGACACACGCATGGGCAGAGACGGACATTGCGCCCCATGCAAGCAATCGATGTTCAACGCAGGCATGCAACCGACGAAGGCCGACGCTCGGCCTGGCTTTCCATGCTGGTCCTCACCGGCTTGCTGGCACATGCGGAGCCCGGCGCATCGCAGAGCGTCGGCCCACAGCAGCAGGCGGCGCGCGACCACGACCGCATCGAGATCCTTCGCGAAGAGCTCAAAAAGTCGGAAGCGCAATTGGAAGGTCTCGAGCGCCGCAAGGCCGAGCGCCTCGCCGCGTCCGACCCGAAGGCGGCGGACGAGCTCGAGGAACAGCGCGTGCGCACGCTCGGAGACATCGCGGCCATCCGGCGAGAGATTGCTTCGTCTCATCCCGCCCACCGGGCGGCGGCCGCCAGACCCATGGCCGCACAACCTGCCAGGCGTGCATCCGATGCCGGCAAGCGCGAGGCGACGGGACCCTGGTGGGACGTCTATGGCAGCCGGCGAACCGCGCCGTCTGCTGCGCTTTCCCATGTGCCCGCGCCTGCGCAACTGCCCGCGGGATCTTCCACTCGACCGACCGGAGTCAAGCCATGACCGCATGCCCGATCCACCTGCAACGCCCCGCCGGAGAACGCATCCGCGCCCGATGGACCGGATGGCTGCTCCTCGCCTCGCTCATTGCCGCCGTGCCTGCCGAGGTCGCCTGGGCGGGCAGCCCGTTCGCGACCGGTGCCAACGCCACCCAGCAGCAACTCGTCGCGATCCTGACACCGCTGGCGGCGGTCGCCGTGATGGTCTCCGGCGCCATGGCCTGGTTCGGACGCCTGAGCTGGTGGTGGATGGTCGCCGTCGTGATAGGCACTGTGCTGGTCTTCGGTGGCCCTCAGATCGTGTCCTGGATCCGGGGCCTGTTCGGCGTCTGAAAGGACCGGTCCATGAGTCGCAACCAGGGCATCGTCGCAGATCCATTGTTCATCGGCATGACGCGTCCTTCGATGGTCTGGGGCGTCACCTACTCGGCCATGATGTTCAATATCCTCGTCACGACCGAATCGTTCATCGTGACCAAAAACCTCGCGTGGCTGCTGGCCTTCGTGCCGATCCACGGGATGCTCTACCTGGTCTGTCTGTACGAGCCTCGCTTCTTCGATCTCCTGCAGCTCTGGGGCCGCACGCGCCTGCCGGCCCTGCTTGCCGGCAACCTGCAGCTCTGGCGCGCGAACTCGTACAGTCCCCTCGCGCTGGACATGCCCGACTGGCGCGGGCATCGCCCCACGCGAATACCGCCGGTGAGCATTGCCTGACGCGCATCGAGCCATGAAGCTGCTGTCACGCTCCGAACACACGCTGCGCCGCGAAGCCGCCGCCGCGTCCATGATTCCGCTTTCGGCGCATGTGGACGAACATGTGGCGCTGACACGTGCCGGCGACTACGTGCAGACGCTCCGCCTGGGCGGCACGAGCTTCGAAAGCGCCGACGACGCGGACATCAACAGCTGGCACGAGCGGCTCAATGTCCTTTGGCGCAACATCGCCTCGCCCAACCTGGCCCTCTGGGCCCACGTGATCCGCCGCCGCGAGACAGGCTACCCGGCCGGACGCACAGTGCCGGGATTCGCCGACGAGGTCGAGCAGCGCTATCGCCGCAAGATCGCCGGCGAGCGGCTGATGGTCAACGAACTGTACCTGTCGGTCGTCCTCCGGCCGCAGCCGACCCGCATCGCCAACGCCGCATGGCGGCTGTTCAAGCGCGCAGACCCGCAGGGTACGCAGGCGGAACTGCGCGATGCCCTGGACGCATGCACCAAGCTGCGCCAGGAACTGCTCGCAGCGCTCGAACGCTACGACCCTGAAGCACTGGGCACCTACCGGCTGCAGGGACAGAAGATGCTGTTCTCCTCCCTCGTTGAATTTCACGGCCTGCTGGTCAACGGGGAATGGCAGCGCATGCCGCTGCCGCGCGCGCCACTCAACGAGGTCCTGGCGACCACTCGGCCTTTCTTCGGCAACGAGGCCATGGAATACCGCACTGGCACCCAGACCCGCATCGGGGCCTTCCTCGGCATCAAGGAATACCCGACGCCGACCGCGCCGGGCATGTTCAGCGCCCTGCTGACAGCGCCCTTCCCCTTCGTGCTCACGCAGAGCTTCACCTTCCTGGCCAAGGGCACGGCCACCGACATGATGAGCCGCCAGCATCACCGGATGGCCGCTGCCGGCGACTTGGCGGTCTCGCAGGCCGAGGAGCTCCAGGAGGCGCTGGACGACCTCATGAGCAATCGCTTCGTGGTCGGCGACCACCACCTCAGCCTGCATGTGCTGGACGACACCTGCTACAGCGCCGGCGAGGCCGGTGGACGGGCCCGTCTGAAGCAGCTCAACGACAACGTCGCGCGCGCCCGCTACCTGCTCGCCGACGCGGGAATGGTGGTGGCGCGCGAGGATCTCGCGCTGGAGGCGGCCTTCTGGGCGCAGCTGCCGGGAAACTTCGGCTACCGCAGCCGCAAGGCGCCCGTGACCAGCCGCAACTTCGCCGCGATGTCACCCTTCCACAATTTCCCGACCGGCAGGGCAAGCGGCAACTTCTGGGGCGATGCACTGACCATGTTCACGACGCGCGCGGGCTCGCCCTACTACTTCTCGCTGCATGCGAGCGACCCGCGCAGCCCGGACGGCGGCAGCCGCCGCGACGTCGGACACATCACGGGCGTGGGGCCGGTCGGTACTGGCAAGACCACGCTGCTGGGTTTCTGCATGGTGGCGATCCGCAATCGGCTCGATGCCACCCAGATCATCTTCGACAAGGACGAAGGGCTGCACATCCTGGTGCGGGCCCTGGGCGGCCAGTACCTCCCGCTCAAGAACGGAACACCGACCGGCTGCAATCCGCTGCAGCTCGACGATTCGATCGCGGACAACGTGGAGTTCATGCGGCACTGGCTCCGGCGCCTTGTGATGCGCACGCCGGGCGACACGCTCACGGTCCGTCAGGAAGACGACCTCGATCAGGCGCTGCGCGGCACCCTGGAGCTCGATCCCCCGTTCAGGCGCCTGTCCCGGCTCGCCGCCTTCCTCGACATCACCGATCCGGAGGGAGTGCACGCGCGCCTTCGCAGATGGTGTGCCTCCGAGCGCGGCGACTATGCCTGGGTCTTCGACAACGATCGCGACGACGTGGCCCCGCTGCTTGCCCGCCACGCGCTGGTGGGCTTCGACGTGACCGACTTCCTAGACAACGAGATCGTCCGGGCGCCGCTGACCCTGTACCTCTTTCATCTCGTCAACCGCATGGTCGACGGGCGCCCGCTGGTCTGCTGGATGGACGAATTCGCGAAGCTGCTGAGCGATCCGGCCTTTGCGAAGTTTGCCAAGAACGGCCTCGAGACCTGGCGCAAGAAGAACGCGAACATCGCCACGTTCACCCAGAGCACAAGCCATGTGCTCGATTCCGGCATCGCCCGTGCGATCGTCGAGCAGACGCCAACGAAGATCCTGTTTCCCAATCCGGAAGCGGACTACGACGAGTACACCCGCGGCTTCAACCTGACGGACCGAGAGTTCGCGCTCATCAAGCACGAACTCGAGCCGGGCTCCCGCCAGTTCCTCATCAAGCAGAACCATGTCAGCGTGGTCGCACAGCTCGATCTCCGTGGGTTCGACGACGCCTTGCACGTCATCTCCGGGCGCACAGGCAACGTCCGTCTCATGCGCGAGCTCATCGCCCACTGCGGGCCGGACCCAGGTCAATGGCTGCCGCCCTTCAGGAGGGCGCTTGCCGATGGCCTTTCCCGTTCATCCCTACACCAGGAGATCTCCCATGCGTAGATTCTTTACTTCCCTCTTCCTTGCAGCCACGGCTTTGCTCGCACCGCTGCACGCGAACGCCGGAATCCCGGTCATTGACATGGCGGCCGTCGCCAACCTGATCCAGCAGATCATGTACTGGCAGCAGCAAATCTCCGCGATGCAGAAGCAGTACGACCAGCTGAAGGAGTCGAAGGACCAGCTGACCCGGACCCACAACGCCATGACCGGAAGCCGAGGCATGGAGCAGCTGCTGCCGACCTCGGACCTCGCGCGCAACTACCTGCCTCCGAGCTACGGCGAACTGATGCACACGCTCAACGGCTCATCGGCGAGCTATGCCGGGCTGGCCAGCCAGGTGCAGTCGATCATGAAAGCCAACAGCATCCTCTCCGGAACACAGATGCAGGCGCTCAGTCCCGAGTTGCGCCAGATCGTCGAGCAGGGGAGACAGTCAGCGGCGCTGCTCAACGGAATGACGCAGAACGCATACCAGAGCACCAGCCAGCGCTTCTCGGCCCTGCAGGTGCTGATCGATCGCATCGCCTCCGCGCAGGACCCCAAGGCGATCCAGGACCTGCAGGCGAGGATCCAGGCCGAGCAGAACATGCTCACGAACGAACAGACAAAGCTGCAGAGCCTCTACCAGATTGCAAGAGCCGAGGAAGCCGCGCAGCAGCAGCGCCTCCGAGAGCGCGCGATCACGGACGTAGGCTCTGTGAGAGCCATGTCGGCAGTGAGCTACTAAGTCGGCAGAAGAGGGCGAGATGCTTAAAAGCGCATCGATCTATGTGGCGCTCAGTGTCATCGTTGCCATCGCCGTTGCCGGCGCCGCGACGTACTACTACATCACTCACGCGCTAAACGAGCGATCAGTTCCGCTCAGGGCGGCCGCTCCTCCGGCCGAACCGCCATCGGTGCCTCAGGATGTAGAGCGCGAGATTTTGAATGGCATCGGCAGCATCAAGGATCTGAAGCCGGTTTTGCCGCAGTCTCCCGTGCGGCGGTAGGCGATAGTGGAGGTCATATGGGCTTCTTCGAGCAGTTCTTCACTTGGCTCAACGGGCAGTTAGCCGTCTATGTGAGCGCGAACGCCGCCCGGGTTGCATCTGCAATCGAGCCCGCAGCGGTAACGCTTGCGACCATATACATAATGATGTGGGGCTATCTTTCGCTCACCGGACGGATCCAAGAACCGATCTGGGAAGGTGTGAGGCGGATTCTGGTCATCGGCATCGTTCTCGGCGTCGGACTGCGACTCTGGGCTTACAACGATGTGGCCGTCGATACTTTCACCCTCGGGCCTGACCAGCTAGCTGCTGCGGTTCTGGGATCTTCCTCAACCGTTTCTGTGATTGACCAAATCTGGATCGACGGGAACTTAACGGCAGAGCAGTTGCTTAGCAAGGGAAGCGTCCTCAACGCGAACTTTGCGTACTATGTCGCTGGTTTCCTCGTCTATCTTCTCGTTGGCTTAACTGTCGTCGCGACCGCGTTCCTATTAGCCCTGTCGAAAATCGCCCTCGCGTTGATCCTCGCTTTGGGACCGATTTTTATCGTGCTTCTGTTATTTGATGCTACGAAGCGTTTCTTCGAAGCCTGGGTAGCACAACTCGCCAACTACGCCCTCGTAACTATTCTTGCAACGCTGGCCGCAGCCCTTTTGCTAAGCGTTCTTCGGTCGTACACCAAGAGCACGGTTTCGCTTGGCGGCTCGATCACCATTGCTGAGGGCGCAAGAGTGTGCATTGCCTCAGCATTGGTTTTTTTGATAATGCGGCAGGTGATGTCAATCGCTGCTGGACTCGCGAGCGGTGTGGCGCTGAGCACCTATGGTGCCGTCAGCGGCGCGCTCCGTTGGGGACTTGGAAGCGCCAAGCGCACCAGCTACGAGTTCGGCCGCGGCGCACTGGACGGCCTGCGGCGAGAGCCAGGCAGTCGGTGGGACTCGTTCCGCCGGCTCGCGGGCCATCGCATCGGCGCGGGTGTGGCCTCAATTGCAAGTGTCGGCGCTGCGCGCCGCGGCGGCACTGTGCTTTCCAGAGAGCAGGTCATGCCGAGCTTCTCGCGCAATCGGTAGCGCTGGAGTGTGCAGATGAAGCCTTCGATCATCCTTTCTCTGCTTGCCCTTCTTCTTGTTGCATGCGGCACTCGCCCGCCCATGCCGCCGGACTGCGAAGGGCCCCTCACACCGATCAACATCTCGAGCGATGTTTCCTCACCGGGAGCGGTCGATGCGCCAGAACGCCACCCCTGAAAACTACCTGCTGGAGGCACGGAGCTGGGAACTGGACCGCGCGCGCCGGGCGGAGCGATCAACCAGGATCGCTTGGACCGTGGCCGTGGCCGCGACACTGATCGCAGTGCTTGCCGTCGCTGCCGTCAGTGGGCTCACTCCACTGAAACAGCCGGTACCCGTTCTCATCCGGGTCGACGGCAGCAGCGGAATCGTCGACATCGTTCCCACATACGAAGGCACGACCGACATCGAGCAGGTCGTGACACGCAACCTGCTCCAGAACTACGTGATCGCGCGCGAGCGCTATTTCTACGGCACCGCGGAAGCGGACTACGAGCTGGTTGCCTCGCAGAACTCGCCTCGTCTCAACCAGGAGTGGGCAGCCCTGTGGGCCACGGACAACCCGGCCTCCCCTCTGAATGTCTACAAGGACGGCACTTCCATCCGCGCGCAGGTGCGGTCGGTCACCTTCCTCAAGCTGGAGAGCGGGAAGGACAAGCTGGCCCAAGTCCGCTTCACCCGCGCGACGCGTGCAGGCGGCACCGGGGTGGAGCAGACCAGCCACTGGGTTTCCACAATCGAGTTCGCCTATGTTCCGCCATCCACGGACCACAAAACTCGTTCGCTCAACCCCCTGGGCTTTCGCGTCGTCGAATATCGCCGCGAGCCCGAGGTCGCCCCCGCTGGCGCTGCACCCGGCAGCCAGGATGTGCGATGACCTCCCGCCGCGTGCTCGGTCAATCTCTATTGGCAATCGGCCTGGCAGCGAGTCTCGCGCTCGCTGCACCGTACGGCCGAAGCGCCACCGTGCCTGCTGTCGGCAAGGTCGATGCCCGGGTCCGGGTGGTTGCCTACCACCCGGAGGACGTCATCAGCTTGCAAGGATTCGTGGGCTACCAGATCCATCTGCAATTTGCCGAAGGCGAGGAGTTCGTGAACCTCGGCGCCGGCGACAACGGCGCCTTCGACATCGGGGCCGAGCGCAACCACTTCTTCATCAAGCCCAAGGAAGCGCGCGCCGCGACCAACTTCACGGTCCTCACGAACCGGCGTGCCTACCATTTCGACTACACCGTCTCCTCCGTCGCGCCGGTAGGCGCTGCCACCAGACGCATGGTGTATTCGATACGGTTCAGGTACCCGGAGGATGAGGCACGGGAGGCGGCCGCGACTGAGGAACAACGCCGCGCCCATGCGCGCATGAGCCAAGGGGCGGCCGATCGGCCACGCAATTCCAACTACTGGTTCTGCGGGAGCGATTCGCTCAGGCCCGTGAGTGCCCATGACGACGGTGTGCAAACGCGCCTGCGTTTTCATGCGCGCTCCGAGTTTCCGGCGATGTTCGTCCAGAACGACGACGGGTCTGAATCGCTGTTGAACTTCAACGTCGAAGCGGACGAGGTGGTGATCCACCGCGTGGCGCACCGCTTCGTGCTTCGGCGCGGTGGTCTGGTCGGCTGCGTGGTCAACCGGTCCTTCGTCGGCGGCGGCGCGCGAACCTCCACCAACACCAGCGCAACGGGCGTGCGGCGCATCACTGCGGGGGATGGACCATGAGCTGGATAGGCGAGACCCACCGCCCGTCCCGGACTGGTGCCCAGGAACGCGTCGAAGCGACGGAGATCGATCCGGGCACCGGAGAGATCCTGTCGGCGCGGCGACCCGCAGCTTCGGAGGACAAGGCGTCCATGGCAGCCGACGCGCGCCCGACGATCGAGGGCGAGCGCGGCATCCCATCGGTCAACCGTGAGCGATCCGTCCAGTCGCGCATCAGCGGGTTTCTGGCGCTGGCCGCAATCATCTTGCTGGGCGCGGGATTCCTGTTCTGGTACTACAACACCCAATATGCCAAGACCCGGGAGGCCGAAGAGAACGCGAGAAAGGCGGCGGCTGCACGCGCCGGCGGCGAGATGAAGGTTCCGCCGCTCGGCCGCATCGATCCGCCGAGGGCAGCAGCGCCGGAAGCGGCAGCAGGCGCCGTCCCGCCCTCCCCGCCGCCACCGGCGAATGGCCCCAACGGTGCCCCGGCACAGAAGACACCGGAGCAGATCGCACTGGAACGGCAGCTGGGCACCCCCGTGCTTCGGCGCGCCCAGGCCACTCAGCCCGGCGGCCCCGCCTCGCCGCATGCCTTCGCGGATCCAGCAATCCCTCGCGCCGGGAGCGTGCCAAGCATGGCCCAGCTGATGGATGCGCTGCAATCGCCCCCTGCCATTCCGACGACACTCGGCGGCAGCCCGCTTTCCGCCAGCCTCCGCCCGACGCCAACTCCAGCGGTCGTCGCCCAGATCCTGCCGACACAGCGCATGCTTTTGCCGAAGGGCGCGTTCATCGATTGCACGCTGGAAACCGCTGTTGATTCCACCTACGAAGGCATGACCACCTGCATCGGCGCCAGCGACGTCTATGGGGCAGACGGCAAGGTTGTGCTGCTGGAGCGCGGTACCAAGTACGTCGGCGAGCAGCGTGGAACGCCGCGACAGGGACAGGGCCGTGTCTTCATCGTCTGGAACGAAGCACGCACGCCCACGGGCGTCGTGGTCCAGCTGGCCTCCCCGGGCACCGACGAGTTGGGGCGCAGCGGCCTCCCCGGCTTTGTCGACACCCATTTCTGGGATCGCTTCGGTGCCGCGGTCCTGATTTCCGTGATCGACGGCACGATGCAGACGATCGCCGCCCGTCAGCAAAGCGGCACCGCTGTCGGCAGCGGTGGTGGCGTGGTGCTAGGCCCGCAGGGTAGCCGCGACGTCATCACGGAGGTCCTGCGCAGCACCGTTTCGATTCCGCCGACCGTCATCAAGAACCAGGGTGAGCGGATCCAGATCCTGGTCGCCCGCGACGTGGATTTCAGGAGCGTCTATGCGCTTCGAACCGAACCGGCCAACCCTTGAGTGCGAGGCCGGCGCCAACGCCGGCGGCCAACAGCCGGTGCGAGCGCACGCGCCCGAGGCGCCCCCCGCCGAGCCACCATCGTCGCTTGCTCTCTTTCTGGGCCCGCTGGGCCGCCTGCTGGACGACCCAGCGGTGACCGAGATCTGCATCAACGAACCGGGTGCAGCCTTCGTGGAACGGCAGTCTGGCTGGGCGCACGAGGCATTGCCGTTTGCGAGCTTCGACTGGTGCATGTCCATCGCCAAGCTCGTGGCCAACTTCACGCGGCAGCGAATCTCGGCCAACGAGCCGCTCCTGTCCGCCACTCTTCCGGGCGGTGAAAGAATCCAGATCGTGCTACCGCCCGCGACGCTGGACCGGACCGTCTCGATCACGATCCGGCGTCCCTCGAACATGCTCTGGACGCTCGAAGAGCTGGAGAGTTTGCAGATCTTCGAGACGACGCGCAGTGCGCCGGCGGGGCAAGCTGAACAGGCCACCTTGGCGCCCGAAGACCGTGAACTGGCGGGCCTTCTCGCGCGCCGACGGTTCGTGCCCTTCCTTCGGCGCGCCGTCCAGCTTCGCAAGAACATCCTTCTGTCCGGCGCCACCGGCTCGGGAAAGACCACGGTCGCCAAGGCGTTGATCCTCGAGGTGCCATCCGAGGACCGCCTGATCACGATCGAGGATGTGAAGGAGCTGTCGCTGCGCAACCAGCCCAACCACGTGAGGCTCTTCTATTCGCAAGGCGCCCAGGGGCAGGCCGAGGTCACGCCCGGCCAGCTGCTGGCCGGTGCCAAGCGTCAACGCCCCGACCGGGTGTTCGTGTCCGAGCTTCGCACCGGTGAAGAGGTCTACGACTATCTGGTGTCCGTCAACACCGGCCACCCCGGCTCAATCACCAGTGTGCACGCGGACAGCGCGGAAATGGCCTTCGTGGCCCTGGCGCAGCTGATGAAGCGCAGTCAGGCGGGCCATGGCATGACCACGCGCGATGGCGTGGAGCTAGCCCAGATGAGCGTGGACATCGTTGTGCAGTGCGCGCGAGAGCGCAGGGACGGCGTGCTGCGGCGCATTGTGCGGGAGATCTGGTATGACCCTGGCGCCAGGATCTGACGGCCTGCCTAGCCCCTTCAGGATCGCGGTCGCGCTGCTGGTGGCGGCGCTGGTCGGCATGTACGTCGCCGGCCAGGCGTTCCTGATCGCGATGAACCTGCCGCACCAGCGCGCCACGCTGCTGACCCTTCACGAGTATTGGCAAGCCCATGGTGAGCGCCCGGAGGTGCGTCGTGTCCTCATTGCGTCGCTGGCCGGATCCCAAGGCCTGATGCTCGGCCTGGTCGGCTTCGCCATGCTGCCGCGTCGCCGGCCGCTGCATGGCGAGGCCCGATTCGCGAGGCGCCGCGAGATCGCGCGAGCGGGCCTCCTGAATGAGCACGGCATCATCCTCGGGCGCCTGGGCAATCGCTACCTGGTGCTTCCCGGCCAGCAGGGCGTGGCGCTCGAGGCGCCGCCGCGCAGCGGCAAGGGCATCGGTGTGGTCATCCCCAACCTGCTGAACTGGCCCGGCTCGGCCGTCATCAGCGACATCAAGGGCGAGAACTTCACGCGCACAGCCGGCTTCCGAGCGGCCCACGGGCAGGAGGTGCACCTGTTCGATCCCTTGTCTGAGCGCGAGCGCTCGGCACGCTGGAATCCGCTCGGCTATGTCTCCGAGACGCCGTACCGCTGCATCGACGATCTGCAGCGCATCGGCACGATGCTCTTTCCCGATCCGCAGGCCGGCGACCCCTTCTGGACCTCCTCGGCCCGATCCCTGTTCCTGGGCATCGCCCTCTATCTCTTCGAAACCAAGGGCGCCACGCGCACCCTGGGCGAGGTCCTGCGCCAGGGCATGGCCAGTGATGCCGAGGGCTTCCAGAAGCATTGGAAGCGTGTGATCGACGCCTGCGAGCGCGCAGGCTATCCCCTGTCGCAGGAAGCAGTGCAGAGCCTCTACGACGTGATCGACCTGGCGCCAACCACCGCCTCCAGCATCCGCAAGACCTTCACCAGCCGCCTGGATCTGTGGCTCAACCCGATGATCGATGCGGCCACCTCGGCCAACGATTTCGACCTGAGGGAACTGCGCAAGCGGCCGATGTCGATCTATGTGCAGATCAATCCCGACAACATCGCCCGGCTGCAGCCGCTCCTGAACCTGTTCTTCCAGCAGGCGATCGGCCTGCAGACGCGCGAACTGCCCGAAAGCAATCCGCAGCTTCGCCACCAGGTGCTCCTGATGCTCGACGAATTTCCGGCGCTCGGGCGCATTCCGGTGATCGCCGACTCCACGGCCTTCCTTCCCGGCTACAACGTGCGCACCGTGGTCATCGTCCAGTCCCATTCGCAGCTGGTCGAGACATACGGGGTCGAGGGCGCGAAGTCGCTTCGCAAGATGCTGGCCGCGCGCATCGTGTTCCCGCCCAAGGAGTACGAAGACGCCGAGGCCATCTCGCGCGAGCTCGGCACCTGCACGGTCCGCCAGAAGAACGTCAGCCGTCCGATGTGGGGCGGCGCGGGCAGGGAGCCGACCGTGAGCATCAGCGAACAGCCGCGCCGCCTGCTGCTGCCCCAGGAGGTCAAGGAGCTCGGGCCGGAGCGGATGATCCTGTTCTACGAAGGCCTGCGGCCGGTGCTGGCGCATCGCATCCTCTACTTTCGCGACAGGTTCTTCGCCCGACGCGAGCTACCGCCGCCGCCGGTGCCGAAGCTGCGCGTGGCCAAGTCCGGCCGCCCTGTCGCCACCGCGCCCGCCGCGGCGCCCGATGACAGGGAGGGCGCAACCGAAACGGAGCCCGGATCGGTCGCGAACGCCACGCCGGAGGACGCCGGCTCCGCGCGGACCACCAGGCGGGCCGCGACCAATGCCGCTGATGTACTGAATGGCGACCTGAGGCTGGACGACTTTTCGTTCGACTTCGACGACGTCGAGATTCCGACCGAGAAGCTCAGCGACGAGGACATGAAGCGCCACGTCGACGAGTTCATGGCGCGAATCCTCGACTGATGGCAAACGAGCAACCCGGATAGCCCACGTCAAAGGAGCCGCCAATGTCCGCAGACCATCTTCCCGAAGACCAAGCGCCGAACGCCACCGTGACCGCCGCCGCGCGGAAGGATGTCGGCTCTGTGCGGGGAGATGCGCCCCGTGCGGGACACGACCACGCCCGGGTGCCCAGTGCCATCGAACGCCACTACCTGCGCATCGGCAATCGCTACTTCTTCCCCGACCGCACGCCCGCTTTCATCGACGACGGTGACCGGCTTCGCGTGAAGACCGAAAATCGCGAGGTGCTGCACAGCGTCGTAGCGATCGCCGAATCGCGCCGCTGGCGGGTGGTCGAACTCAGGGGCACCAACTCCTTTCGCAAGGGCATGTGGCGCGAAGCCGCGCTGCGAGGCATCGAGTCACAAGGCTACGAGCCGACTGCGGCTGAAATTCGCGAGGTGCAGCGTGCACTGAGAAAAAGCTGGCTGCCGTCGCACGAAACCGTACAGGGTCCGACACAGACATTGCGGGACCGCGACGCGGCGCCCGTCCACGAAGGCACGGCGCTTGCCGAAGCCAACCCAGATGCTGGCCAACGTCCGCTCGGCGCAGGACCGCAAGCCCGCCAGCGCACAGGGGCGAGACCGCCTGTCCGCGGGATTCTCTTGGCCGCCGCCGCCGCACCGTATCGATTCGACCCGGCCCAGCGCATGTCGTTCTACGTGACGGTTCGCACAGAGATCGGGGATCGCACCATCTGGGGTGCGGACCTCGAGCGGGCGCTCGCAGAGTCGGCATCGCAACCTCGCATCGGCGACCCGGTGGTTCTCGCGCCGCTCGGCACCCGTCCGGTCAACGTCCGCGTGGCGGCACGCAATGCGGATGGTGAACTGGTCGGCGAAAAGAAAATTCTCGCGCAGCGTGCCCGGTGGAGCATTGAGACGTCCGACCACCTTCGCATGATGGAACAGATCGCCATCCACATTCGCGGGGGGAAATCGCTGTCCGATGCACCTCGGCAACAGCACCCGGAACTGACCACGGCCGCGGCGACTCTCAAGCTGGCTGAGCAGTACGCAGAGCGCGTGACCAGCGATCGAGCGTCCCAGCAGCGCCTCATGCAGCTGATTCGCGATCGGATGGCCGAGGCCCTGGCCCAAGGCCGCTCGATCCACCTTCCGGATCGCGGCCCGCACCCCGCGCGGACGCACGCACGCCAACGCACGGCACGGAGCCGCGAGAGCTTGAGCCATGAGCGTGTATAGACATCATCGGAAACCAGGTTCAAGGATTGCAGCACTTGCGCTGTGCGCTCCTCTCTGCGGTTCTGCGCTGTCGCGCGACATCATTCGAGGCGCCCTCCCGAACAATCCGCGCGGCGCGGCGTGACGCGAGCAGTGATTCGACAGCATGAACTCCCCCGGAGCGTGTGATGCGCGAAGGGTTCAACAAGCCGCACCGCCATGTCCCGAAAGCTCAAATGCTCGACCGAGTGAAGGCTCAGACACCAGAGGGCACCTGGCCGATCTCGAATGGCTCGCTCGAAGCCCTCAAATGGGTCGGTCTGTTGCTCATGACGGGAGATCACGTCAACAAGTACCTGCTGGCCGAAGCAAGCCAGACGCTCTACGCACTGGGCCGCATGGTGATGCCGCTGTTCGGCTTCGTGCTCATGGCAAACCTGGCATGCGCCGGTGCGCTTGAGAGCGGCATGCACCTGCGCGTCGTGAAGAGACTGGCAGTCTTTGCACTGCTAGCTACACCGGCTTTCGTTCGTTTGGTCGGCTGGTGGCCTTTGAACATCCTTGCCACCCTCTTGCTGGCAACGCTGATCGTCTGGCTGCTCGAGCGGGACAGTTGGATCGCGCGCTGCAGTGCCTTGGTCGCCTTTATCGTCGGCGGCGCGGTAGTGGAGTTCTGGTGGCCTGCGCTGCTTTACTGCATCGGCTCCTGGGCGTTCATTCGCCGGCCCAGCGGGCTGCGGATGCTGTGGTGGGCTTTGGCGACGGGGTCCCTCGCGGCGGTCAACGGCAACTTCGCGGCGATGGCCGCCCTGCTCTTGATCTGGGGCGCGCGGCAGGTAGAGATTCCGTTGCCACGCAGTCGGTGGGTCTTCTACGCTTTCTATCCACTCCATCTCTCTCTGATCGCCTTGGTGCTGATTGCCGGGAAGAATTGACCAGCGGCCCAATGGGACGACCAGGATAGTCGCGTTGTCTCACGCCGGCCGCGTTCTCCTCGCTCAAGGCGACTCCACGATCTCAAGCCGTCTCCGAACCAATCGGCTGGCCGTTTCAATTCGGGCGCTTTGCGACATCGAGCGTGACGTCTCGGGCCGTGAATTACAGCAGCGCCACGAAGTGCGACGACGACAATCACGACCAGTGGCCAACGCGTTGCGCGAGCGGCTGATCGCGCAACCGTCCTTGACCACGGTGGTGCCCATCAACGGACGAACCAATCGTGGAATTGCGGTCTGTCGGTCACCGAACATCATCGTGGCGCCAAGACGGCAGCTGGCTCGATCGGCCAGCTCTTAACCGGCCCCGGTGGCGGCCTTTCGCACAGGCAAATCATCTCCGTTGAACGCCGATCGACTCTGGCATAACAATGTGGTCTTGGCGGTCGCGCCCGCCACCCCTTCAACTTGCAACGATCTTTCGAGGAATGATGTCGATGATTTACGAACTACGCGTCTATACCGCAATGCCTGGCCGGCTACCCGATGTTCTTGCCAGATTTCGCGATCACACGGTGGGCATCTGGAACCGGCTGGGAATCCGTCAGCTCGGATATTGGACGACCGCCGTCGGGCCCGACAGCAACGCACTTACCTACATGCTTGTATGGGAAAGCCTGGCCGATCGTGAGATCAAGTGGGGCAAGTTTGTCGTCGATCCCGAATGGATCGAGATCCGAAAGGTGAGCGAGGCAGCCGGACCCATTGTTGCGAAGATGGACAACTCGTTCTTGGCGCCAACCTCTTTCTCGCCTGCGAAATAGCCTCTTTTCGCGGCAGACGACGCTGATAGCTGCGATGTGATGCGAGCTATCGCAATCTAACCGTGCTCACTCATGAGCGTGCTCTGGAGCGCGCGTGCCGCGTCGGTGGAAGCATGTCGTGATAGTCCATAGTAAGCGGTGCCGTTCCACCGCACCGGACACGTTGCCGCCAGTCCGAGGGAGGGATCTCGATCGTGTTGGGCCCTCGGAACGTGAAGGGGCGCAGCGACGACGCGCGACAGGTTCATCGAACTTTCGACTCGAAGAACTTGGCATCCGCGCGCTCCAGCATCCGATTTTTTTCTGCGTCTCTCCAGCGTTCCCCCAACCGCTGATTGTCGGTCTGCACTTGCGGCATGCCCGCAGTAAAGCGATCCACCTGCGCAGCCAGCTCAGCGTCGCCTTGTCGCCTCAGCTTCTCGGCCGTTGCATGCCAATCCGCCAACACCTCTTGCCGCGTATCCAGCATCTTTGCCTGACCTGCATCCGAAGCGACCCGGCCGGCCTTGAGGTTCTGCAGCACCTTTCCCAACTTCGTGCGCATCGCCGTCGAAGGCTTCGGCGCCCGACGCTCTTCGCGCTGGACGATGGGCAACTGTGCGAAGGCCCGGAGTGCTCGCAGCCGATGATGGATCGCATCCTTGTATGGCTTGCGGATCTGTCCCCGCACCTGACGCGGCGTGGCGTTGGCCGCCACGCCCTGCTCCCGCATCAGCGAAGCGAATTGCTCGCGCCATTGCCGCAGCGTCTCCTTGCGGATGTACAGGCGCTTGCCGGGCTCGAACTCGTGCTCGCACTTGACCACCAGATGCACATGCGGGTGCGGCTGGTCGGTGTGCAGCACCATGGCGTAGCGATATTGGAACGCGAAGTTCTCGCGCGCAAAGACACGCGCCGCGGCCAGGACCTTGTCCGGCGGCGTGCCGGCGGGCATGGACAGCACGAGGTTGTGAACGAGCTTCGCGCGCGTGTCTTTCTGCCCCTGAGCGGGTTTCGGCTTGTACTGGCTTCTGCAAAGTTCCAGCTGCCAGTCGGCCGTGATCTCCTTCGCTGCACCCCGGCCGTGCGGCGTCAGCCCCTCATCGGTTTCGATCGGCAGCTTGCCGTGGCGGCCGATGTAGCGCAGATGGGCTTCGACGCCGCCGACGTCCCGTCCGCCGCCGGAGACCTTCACCATCACCTCGGGCGTACGCCCCACCGTGCGTTGGATCTGCGCGATCTGATCGGCGCCGAAGCGCAGCTGGCCGCCCGGTCCCCGCCGGCCGTAGCTCACGATGTCCAGCGTCATGTCGCGCGGCGCACCGGTGGCGCCGTGGCTGTTTCGGCCCAAGCGCACCGTCTGTTCAGGCATCGGCACTCCTGCCGCTGGTCTCCCAGCTGATGAGGTTGCGGCGCACGAGGGCGGCCGTGGCCTCGCGTGCCGCCTCGACTTCCTGCCGGACCCGCGCGATCGTTTCGCTGAGGTCCGAGACCGGCTGAGACAGAGTGTTCGGCATGCCGAACATTCGGAGCTGCCGTTGCAACGCGCCCAGCTGGGCGGCGGTCGCTTTGATCTGGTCGAGTTCGTTCGGCGGCAGCACGGCCGCGTCACGGACATGGTTGTGGATCAGGAGGGTCAGGTAGCTGCCTGTCTTCATGCCACGGGCACGCGCTCGCCTTGCTGCCAGCGCGCGATCGCCTTGGCGAAGCCGCAGCGTGATGCGGTCCGTCACGCCAGCGCCGCTTTCCGGTTCGTTGGGGGACCGCTGTCCGGCCGAGCCCGGCGAAATCTGGCCGTTGGTCTTGAGCACTTCGTCGACCATCTTTGCGAGCAGGCCCGCCGCACTGAGGTGATGCCGCGCGGCCAGCGCGGCGAAGCGTGCCTTCTTATCGGGCGACACCCGGGTACCTATCACGCGGCTGGGTCGAGAGGTCTTGGTCATTGCAACGCCGTTGCCGTAAACAATGTCTGACGTCAGTCTATCCTGCCCTCATAGCCGCACAAGGACTTTGCCCTCGGAATTCCGGCGTCGAACTCCCCTCGCCGTTTCACCGCTCCCGCAGCGTTGCGGTCGATCGGCAGTTCGGAGTCCTCCATCGATGTTCGGCATGCCGAACATCGATGGAGCGAACCAGCACGGTCGAGCGGCAGCGAATTCCCGAGCAAACATTCAACTCAGCCAGCCTTCATCGTCGGACAAGGACCTTGCCCTTGCAGCTTCGACATCGTCCACAGGCATGACGCGATCCCCGGGGTCGGCCTTTAGTATCCAGCCATGACGATCGTCGAACGCCTCGCAGCGCTGGCCCTCGCGCTGGCATCAGTGGCCGCACAAGCCGCGGGAGAAGGAACCTCTTTCTCCCGCTGGGAGGTGCCTGCGCGCGACTTTGAGCATGACGCCACGCGGCGTGTGGGCGCGGAAACGCTAAGGGCAGAATACGGCAACACCAGCCCGTCATTCCCCTTTGACATTCGGCTTTCCACGGGATCACTCGCTGTGGATATCCCGTTCGTTCGCCTCTTCTCTGCCGCAGAACAATGAATAGACGTTCCGGATCCCGCTTAAAGACTGCTGTCTGGACTTTCCTGCTAACCGTGGCTGCCACGTTGGTGGCGCTCAATTTCACGGCAGGAGAAAAGAAGCTCAACGAGCAGATCAAGCGCGAGTACAGCCTGGACGATGCGCAGTATCAGCGCGCGCTCGGAGTGCTGCTCGGTCCGGCCATTCTGGAGGGCAACCGCTTTGAGGCGCTCTACAACGGTGACCGCATTTTTCCACCGATGCTCGAGGCCATCAGGGGCGCGAAGCAGAGCATCACATTCGAGACCTATATCTACTGGTCGGGCGACATCGGAAAGGCCTTCGCCGACGCGCTCGCCGAGCGCGCGAAGGCCGGCGTCAGAGTGCATCTGCTGCTCGACTGGGTGGGCAGCGGCAAGATCGACGAGAAGTTCCTTCAAGAAATGGAAGCCTCTGGGGTCCAGATCCGAAAGTTTCACAAGCCGGCCTGGTACGACATTGCGCGCGTAAACAACCGGACCCATCGCAAGCTGCTTGTGATCGACGGCCACACCGGCTTCACAGGGGGAGTGGGTATTGCGCCTAAGTGGACAGGCGACGCGCAAGACGCGGAACACTGGCGCGACTCGCACTTCAAAGTCCAAGGGCCGGTGGTCGCTCAGATGCAGGCGGTCTTCATGGACAACTGGGTCAAGGCGTCGGGCGATGTGCTTCACGGAGAAGCATATTTCCCCGCACTCGCGACCGCCGGCAATGGGCGCGCACAGGTGTTCAGCAGTTCGCCTTCCGGTGGCAGCGAAGGCGTGCATCTGATGTACCTACTGTCGATCACAGCGGCGGCCAAGAACATTGACCTCGCGAGTGCCTATTTTGTGCCCGACGATCTCACCGTTGGAGCGCTGGTCGCTGCTATGAAGCGCGGCGTGCGCGTTCGCATTATCGTGCCGGGGCCGATCATCGATTCGCAGACCGTACGCGGCGCCTCGCGCGCGAGCTGGGAACCGCTTCTCGAAGCCGGTGCTGAAATCCACGAGTACCAGCCGACGATGTTCCATGTCAAGGTGTTCACCGTAGACGGTTTGCTTACCTCTGTCGGCTCGACGAACTTCGACAATCGCTCATTTCGGCTCAACGACGAAGCTAACCTCAATATTTACGATGCGGAGTTCACCGCCGCGCAGACGAGGCAGTTTGAAGCCGACCTGCAGCAGTCGAAACGCGTCACCCTCGAAAGTTGGCGCGTCCGGCCACTTTCTGAAAAGATCATGGAGTTTTTCGCTTCCCTGCTAGCGGCTCAGCTGTAGCGAACGTCGGTCTGGAGGCTCGTTTCAAGAGTCCAACGTCGAGGCTTGAGCCAGTCGGCCGTGCAGCCATCCCGCACGGCTTTCTCCGCATGGGAGGCATACGAGCTCGGGTGGCATCCCCAGAACAACCTGCCCATGATGAAGAGGGAGTCGGCACGTAGCAGGCGCGCGTGGCCGCGCGCCACCGTTGTAGATGCAGGCCCGAAGACAAAAGCCAAAACATGCACTCCTGTCCGCACGCCCCCGTAAACCTCTATGCGTCCGTTTGAGCTTGTCTCATATCGCCCGACTCGCCACCCATTCTCGGAGAGCCAGGGCGTCGCGCCTAACGCAGCTGCGGCGAAGCACGCCTTCTTCGGGCTTCCTTATGCATGTTCACCGGCGTCGCGCCAAGGACGCGCGTGACCATGGCCGCAAGGAAGCGGCCGGGCGCGAGTTCCTCTGGAACCTCCTGCCGGAGGATCGTCACCTTCGGAAGCTTCGCAATGTCTTGGTCGACCACGGCATCGAGGGCGGGCGCGGGCGCACCGTCGTCTGCCAGTTCGCGCCCCGGCTCCGGCAGCGCCGTCACAGGAGGTTCTTCACCCGTCTCGGGGATCGCGCCGTCGTTGGCATACTCCATCAAGACGAGGCAGGTCGCATGGTAGGCATCGTCCTCGCGGCCGAGCTTGGCCAGCAGATCGAACAGCCACTCGGCGGTTGCGGGCTCCTTCTGGAGGATGTCCGAGCGAAGGCCGAACACGAAGCCCAGCGCAGCGAGCGGATGCCTCAGCCGCAGGTTCTTCGCGTCCCCGTAGGATTCCTCGATCCGGTTTGGCGCATTCTTCCCATAGGAAGAGTCCATGCGCTTGGTCGAGATCAGCAGCTCGGGCCCGGTGACCCAGTCCGAGATGACCACGTCGACCTGCTTGAGGTAATTCTTGCCGAGGATGATGCCGCTCGATGAGGTCGCGCCGGTGATCGCGCCGTCCTTCTCGATGCGGTCCGCCACGGCTTTCCGGAGCCCGATGGGCAGCGCCTTCAGCAGGTTGGCGATCGGCGCCGGCAGGATGCGCGGATGGACCGGCCGCGGCCACGCCTGGTCGGCGTTGAAGCCCGCGCGCCGCAGCTCGTAGCTCAGCCAGACATCGAGGGCCAGCGCCGGCACGCCGGACTGCGTTCCGGCCCTCAGGTGAAGCGGCACCCCGAGCAGCCGGGCGAGGGTGTCGAAATCGGGCTCGAACCGCAGCTGTCCGTCCGTCCCCTTGACCCAGGGATTGCTGTGCACCCCTTCCGGAGCGGCACATGCGACGATGCGATCGAAGAGGACCCAGGCTCGCGCCTTCGCGCTTGGCTCAGCGGCCACTGGCGCCTCTCACGGTGCGGCGCTTGAAGAACTCCTCACGCGCTTGCCGGATCTGTGCGATCTGGTCGACCGACAATGCGTCGCCCTCCACGAGAACAACCTCGTCCACCACCTTGACCGCGTCCAGCAGCCGGCCGTCGGCCAGCAGTTCGGCGACCTGCGATTTGACCGCGCGAAGCGCGTCCGCGCGTGCCAGGACCAGTGCGGGCGACGGCATGGCCCAGACATCGGCCTCCTTCGGCTCGATCTTCAGGATGCCTCCTCCATACGCACGTCCCACCATCTCCGCGTGGAACAGCGTGACCGAGTTCAGGCTCGCCAGCGGCAAAAGCTCACGGCCCAATTCGGCGTGTTCGTCATGAAGGTAGACGCCGTGGACCGAGTTGAGATGTCGCGCTCCGGCTTCGTTGGCGGTGAGCCGGGGGGTGTCCGCGTTCATGCAGGTCAACAACAGATCGGCCGGCGGAACGAGCGGTACCTGATACCAGGTTTTTCGCACGCGGCATTTGTAGGCCGTGTCGACACCAGTCCGATGGCCGTCGGCGATGTACGCCGCCGCCTCGGCCGAGGGCGGCGCGCTCGGGTAGAAGAGGTAGGTGGCGCTCCCCTCCTTGCCCAGCCTGGTGAGCATGGTGCTGGTCAGCGCCAGGCCACGCAGGTGGGCGCTTCCGGGCGGCGAGAGGCGCAGCAGCTCCTTGGGACGCAGCCCCAGTTCCTTCGCACGCTCAGGCGAGAGCGTGAAGTACTTGTTGTTCCCGGTAACGATGCCGAGGGTGGTGTCCCCCCACGTCTCGAGGTGGGTGAACAGACCTTGCTGCAGCAGACCGTGCACCGGCTTGACGGCTTCGGGAGCGACCAGGCTGCTGGTCCACTTGCCCGCCGGGTCCGTCGGCGTCCAGGTCAGGCCAGCGCCGAGCGACCCGAGGTCGGCAGCGTTCTTCGCCTGCCGGATGACCGCATGCTGCGCCGGACCTTCCAGATAACCGTCGGCCAGGAGCAGCACGACGTCGGCCTCGGCTTCGGGGAACACCTGTTCGTCGAAGAGCACGAGCTCCACGTCGCGGAAACGGTCGAAGAGGAAACGGCGCACCGGCGCCGCATAGTTCACCGAGAGCAGCTCGGCCGGCAGGACAAGGCCGAGCCGCCCCCCCTGCCTCAGGAAAAGCGCCGAGTGGATCGTGAACGCGGCCCAACTGGAGGCCAGGCCCGTGAGCGAGACGCCGCCGCGCAGGGCAGCCTCCCGGGCGCGGAGGCGGGACTCGCCCGAGAAGTCCTGGTAACGGATGTAGGGCGGGTTGCCGATCACCGTGTCGTAGACCGGCTCAGGCTCGATCAGGAAGAAGTCGCTGTTTCGGATCTGGGCGGTACCACCTGCCTCCACAACGCGCTGGGCCGCCACGCGCGCGCTATGCGCATGGATTTCGACACCGTCGACAATCGGCCGCGCATCCGGCTCGGCAGCGAGTTCGCGCAGGCGGGCCACAGCCGCGACGAGGAAGGCGGCGTCGCCCGCGGAGGGCTCCATCACCAGGTCCTCCGCGCCGCGAATCGCCCATTGGCTGACGAACCGGGTGATTTCGTCAGGCGTGAAGAAAGCGCCGCGCTCCTTGCGAAGCGCGGGCGTGTCGTTCGGATGAATGGAGCGCAGGACAATCACGCCCACATTCTATGTAGCCCGGGCCATCTCCGATGTCGAACCGGACCAGCGGCCCAGCGGCCCAGCGTCCCAATTCAACCTCGTTGGACCAGCGCGTCGCGTCCCCTTACTCGCGCAACGTGAACACCACCGACAGGTAGGAAATCGGCCCGTTCCGAATCTCCTCGATCCCATGGAGCGCGGTTGCCTCGAACAGCAGCGAGTCCCCTGCCCCTACCCCAACCGACTTGGCGCCGTAGCGGTAGCTGACCTCCCCGGACAGGAAGTACAGGAACTTGAGGCCCGGATGCTGGAAGGTCACGTAAGGATCGGCACCGGGTAGCAACGTGACCAGGTAGGGCTCGACGAACAGGTTGCCCGACAAGAGGTGCCCCAGCAGTTCGTAGCGGTAGTCGGAAACCGCGCCGACACGATCGACAACAACGCCCTGCCCCGCACGCACATGGCAGAAGTCCGTGCGCCGCGCTTGATCGCTGAAGAAGCGCGAGACAGGCACATGCAGACCCTGCGCCAACCGTTCCAAAGTCTCCACCGACGGTGAGACCAGCCCGCGCTCGATGCGCGAGAGCATCGAAGCAGAAATCCCCGAGGCCTTCGCCAGCGCTCCACCGGATACATCAGCCGCCACGCGCAGCGCTCTCACCTGCGTGCCGATGCGCGCCGCGGACAGGCTGCGTGCCACTGGCGTTGGCCGGCGTGCTTGTGCCGGCAATGCGGAAGCAGGGACTCGTACTGGTCGCGCGCTCGGTAACGGCGAAGCTTGATAGATGCCCATGACAGGTCTTCTATGCAGTGTATACACCGTCGATTCTAGCACTGCAAAGAAGGATCGTCTGCGGGTATGCCCACTCCCGCCAAGAGATCGAAACAGCAGGCTCTGACGCGCAGAGAGCCCGTGTCGATCGCACTCGGCAAGCGCCTCAAAGAACTCCGGATAAAAGCTGATAGATCTCAGGCCGAGCTCGCCTTTGACTGCGAACTTGATCGCACTTACATATCGCTCATCGAGCGAGGATTGGCCAACCCATCACTGTGGACTCTCGGCACACTTGCGTTCGCGCTAAAAACAACGGTTCCGGATTTATTGCAAGGTAATACATACGTCGTCGAGCCATCCATGGGTGAGCAAAGCAGAAAGCGTCGAGCTAATCAGGCCTCCCACGAGGCGAAACTTGCAGTTGGCAGCAGGCGGTCGCAACTGCGTTAAGGTTTCGGTGTTGAATTCCGCAGATCTCTGACCCGAGGGGGTGCGGACAAAAACTTGGACTACCAGGAGGTAGTTCATGTATTCCTACGAAGATCGGATTCGAGCCGTTGAGCTCTACATCAAGCTTGGGAAACGCGTCAGACCCACTATCCGTCAGCTGGGTTATCCAACAAAGAATTCATTGAAGGGCTGGTACAACGAATACCGGCAGAAGCTCGACTTGCCAGCGGGCTATGCGGGCCGGAGACCCAAGTTCTCGCAGGAGCAAAAAAGCGGCAGCTATCCGACCTTCGTGGAATGCCTCTTGATCGATGCGATGGGTCAGAAGCACCGCTTCGTGGAGAAGGAGCCCGTCGTGAGCGCGACCGAGATCGACATCGAGTCGCTTCCCGCGCCTGGCGTTATCGCTTGCGAGGTTGAGTTGGAATGGCTTGATTCGGAAGGTCGCCTGGTGGTCCGTGCTGCGACGACGCGGCCCTGGGGAATCGAGTCCACCGCAGGTTGCAGCAGTTTTATTGTGTTTGCTGAGCAGCTACAAGAGATTTGAGCGTCGGACAGAATCCGGTCACAACCAGCCGTTCATCGGGCCGGCAAAACTCGTTCAAAAAGCAAACCTTCACATTTCCGAAAATGCCAACCGATCTGAAATGTCCGAGCTGCGACCTAAGGGTCTCCATCGGTGGCTATTTCACCAGTCCAAAAGACGGTTTCAGCGGTAGAAGCCTCGTTCCCTGTGGAGCGTGTGGGACGCAACATGCGATCAAGCATGGGATACGTGGCTCCGGTCCAGAGTACATTGACATCCAGAAGGTCGTTGTTGATTCTTGCCCGCTAGGCGCACTTGATCGAGTCGTGGTGCGAATTCAGAAGTTTCGCAAACCAAAGGCGACGCTACCGGAAGCGCTAGCGATTGCGAGGAATGCGCCGTTCACGCTGGTCGAATCCACCTCTGCTGGGCAAGCCCTCCAGATCGTAGAAGATCTTGAAAAGATCGAAATCCAGTCTCATCAGGAGACCATTGGCCGTGAGCGAAACCCACTCTTCGGTCCGCCACAATCTGACCGTATCGCCTATCACGCTCGACCTCAACATGGTGATGTGGTGCTCCCATGGCTAGAGACGGACGAGCCGGTGCCGGCCGACGTCTCTGCGATGCGCTGTATGGCGTGCGGTAGCCTCGGAACGTTGCTGCGCACTGCCCCTTCGGCCCTATGCTGCCCGGCGTGCAGAAAGGCGAATTTGGCCGAAGCAGGCTTTTGGCTCACCTAGTAGCAACCGGCTAGGTTCGGCCGCAAGCAGACGATCGGTTAAGCAGTAGAGTTCGCGTGCAAAGGGATTTGGATTCATGAAAATTGCTTGCCACTGCGGCTCGACAATCTACGACGGGACCGACGACATTCCGAACAAGGCTCGCTTTACGAGTGATCAAGGTTGGTGTGCGAAGTGGGATGCGCTCGACGACCATGTCATTGGTGCAGCGGCCGCAGGCCAGCTGACAGGTGATGCTGCTTCAATGAAGGCGCGAGACATTTTTTGGGGGGACGGTCTGCGGTCAATGTGGCAGTGCGAAGCTTGCGGAAGGCTGTATCTGGACGGGCGGGACGGAAAGCTGCAGTGCTTCGTACCATCGACGCCGGAGACAGACAGGGCGCTGCTTCGTAAGAACCCCGCCGGCTAACGGCCAAAAGCGGCCGGTCGGCCACTCCGCAGAATTCGCGGCTTAGCAGCCGCTCGAGGCCGCGCACAACGATTCCGTTCGGAGTCGAGGTGGCTTGACCTGAAGCGCGCGCACACAAACCGGCGGCTATGGTCAATCGGGCACAGATGGGCGTTGGGCGCATGACAGAGAATCGACCGTCATGAGCGATGGTTTCCTTGCAACACTGTCCTGGCCTTCGGCGCTTGCCTTCGTGTTCGCGCTGCTGATCGTCGTGCTGGGCCTCGTCATCTGGTCGATCCGCCGCCATCGCGACCCGCGGCTCGTCATCGACTGCGAAGCGCCGATCACCGAGCTGCTGCCCTCGCTCTCGGGCCTGACGCAGGGCACCATCTACGAAGGCAACGCCGTCGAGCTGCTTGAGAACGGCGCCTTCTTCGATGCCATGTTCGAGGAGATCCGTGCGGCCGCCTGCTCGGTGCACTTCGAGACCTTTCTGTGGAAGGACGGCGTGCTCGGCACGCACCTGGTCGATGCGCTCGTGGAACGCCGGCGCGCCGGCGTGCCGGTGCGCGTGCTGGTCGACGCCGACGGCGGCAAGAAGATGGGCGAGGCCGCGTCGCGCCGACTGCGGGAGGCCGGCTGCCTGCTCGAGATGCATCACCCGCGCCACGTGCGCAACATCGGTGTCTTCAACGACCGCGACCACCGCAAACTGGTGGTGGTCGACGGCAAAGTCGCCCTGGTCGGCGGCCACTGCATCGTCGACGGCTGGCTCGGTGAAGGGCGGGAATGCGACAACGTGCGCGACCTCGGCGTGCGCCTGCGGGGGCCGATCGTGCATGCGGTGCAGGCCGCCTTCAGCGAGAACTGGGTGGAAGACACTGGCGAGCTATTTGTCGGCGACGCGGTGTTCCCGCCGCTCAACCGCATGGGCGACGTGGCCGTGCACGTCGCGAGCATCAAGCCGGAAGGTTCGCCGCCGGCGGTGAAGATCTTGCACCACTTGGTGGTGTGCATCGCACGCCAGCGCATCCGCATCCAGAACCCATACTTTCTGCCCGACAGCGAGGCGATTGATGCGCTGTGCAAGGCGGCGAAGCGCGGCGTCGACGTGCGTGTGATGGTGCCGTCGGCCGAAGCTTCCGACATGCCCATGGTGCAGCACGCCGCGCACCGCAACTTCCACCTGCTGCTCGCCGGCGGCGTGCGCATCTTCGAGTACCAGAAGTGCCTGCTGCACCAGAAGGTGATGACGGTGGACGGCGCGTGGTGCGCCATCGGTTCGAGCAATTTCGACGACCGCTCTTTCGAAACCAACGACGAAATCACGCTCGGCCTGCGCGACGACGCGCTGGCCGCGCAACTGGACGCCATCTTCGAGCGCGACACGCGCGACTGCATCGAGCTGCAGGCCGACGCGTGGGCGCACCGCGGCCTATGGCATCGCTGCAAGGACAACGTGTTCTACGCGTTCAACGAGCTGCTATGACAGGAAGCCGCGCGATCACAGATTTCCGGGCCGACAGGCGGTTGACGGCCAGAACCGGTCTGATCTTGCCCCCGTATTTCAGGACACGGGCTATTCGCAATGTAGCGCCCGCTCGATGTGAGCCAGACGCTGTTGGGCAGCGCGATGCTGCCTGAACTCCCTGGGTGATTTCATCTTCAATGCCGAGTGCAGATGCACCTCATTGAAGTGCTCGAAGGCTGCGGCCATCTGCGCCATTACCGTTCTCGCATCGGTAAGGTCCATGCGGCTGACGTAGTCGCGCTTGAACGTGTTCACGAAGCTCTCGGCCATGCCGTTGCTCTGGGGGCTACACACGGGCGTGTTGACCGGGCTCAGGCCCAGTTGTCGAGCGATCTGCCGGGTCTCGGCCGCGATGTAGGCGCCCCCGTTGTCCGAGAGAAACTCCAAGGTGTGGGTACTGGGAACACCCTCGACGCCGCCGAAGCGCTTCTCCACGGCCTCGATGAGCATTTCGCGCACCGGCTCGCCCGGCAGCCCTTTGCCCTCCCATGCCCGATAGGCCAGGATCTCGCGATCACAGCAATCCTTCGTGAAGGTCGCCGTCACGGTCTGCCCCGAATCACACTTGATCTCGAAGCCGTCCGAGCACCAGCGCATGTCGCTGTGCGCGACGGCCACCTTGCCCTCATGGGGCCGGCTGGACTGGCGCCGTCTCGGCGCCTTCGGTAACAGCAATGCATGAGCCGCCTGTTAGTGCCGATGCAATCTTGACCAGCTAAACCGCAAAGTGCCAATCCAATATTGACCAGGGTGTTCCACTGACCTGCTGAGAATTTCAGCAGGGGATTCAAGGTGATCACCATGGACATGATTGGCAAGGTCAGGCGCATGAGGCTGCGCGACCAACTCTCTCTCAGCGAGATCGCAAAGCGCACAGGCCTGTCGCGCAACACGGTCAAGAAGTGGCTCAAGGCGCCCAGCGATGTTGTGCCGAAGTACGAGCGGGTGAAGCTCGACGGCAAGCTCACGGCGTTCGAGCCGGCCCTGCATCAAGCGCTCACAACCGACAGCCATCGCCCCAAGCAGGGACGGCGCAGTGGCCGTGCCCTGTTTGCCCAGATACAGGCCCAGGGCTACCGCGGCGGCTACAGCGCCGTCACCGACTACATCCGGCGCTGGCGGGTGGAGTCCGCAGCCAGTCCGGCCAAGGCGTTCGTTCCGATGAGCTTCGAGTTGGGCGAGGCCTTCCAGTTCGACTGGAGCGTCGAAGCCATGGTCGTGGGCGCCCATTTCTTTTGGGGGCCGGTTATCTTCGTGCCAATTCCTGAAAGCTGCCAATGCCCGCCATTCCCGTCGCCCGCAAATTTTTCAGCACCAAAACACTGACCGTCTTCCTCTCGGTTTCATCGGCCGCAGCCATCGTCTTGGCATTGCTCGGCTACGGTGTCGCGCTCTCGGTCGAGACCAAGTTCAGCATTCCGCACGCGGCCGTCTTTAACTCCACATCGGACCTTCTCACGCTCGGCAGTTGGGCGGTGATTCGGATGCTGCAATACCTGAGCCAATTGTCGGAATGGGGGTTCTACGCGAGGATCTGGGAAATGAGCTGGCCGGCCACGAAGCTCGGCCTCGCCATTGCAGCATTGGCCGTGGTGGTCGGTGGACTGGCCCTCGCTGCGCCGCCTCTTCTGCGCCGTTGGAGAGGGCTGAGCAATGCAGCGGAACAGGTACGAGGGTTTGCATTGGCGCACAAGCGCGTCGCTGTCATCGTCGGCATCCCTTTGTTCATCTTGGGTATGCCATTCGTCGCTGTGCCTTTGACGTTGTTCGCGCTCCTTGTCGGACTCGTGCTGCTTTCCTGTTTTCTAAGCATCATTCCCATCGCCGGCCATGAAGCCGGGACTGCACACATCGATGACTGGGTGGTCGGTCCAGCGATCTGCACGCCCTTGAGATCACGCGACGCGCGCCTGCAAGCGCAACCGGCGACGCAGAAAGTAGAGGGCGTAAAGATCCGAGCCACCACATGCGTCACCGTAAAGAAGACTGGCGGCAGCGAGTACCGCGGGCGAGTGGTTTTTGCCACCTTCAACGCCGTTGTGCTCTATGACCCCGAGTTGGGCTCGGTCCGACGAGTCTCTACCGAGGACGCGAGCATTGAGGTCATTGACAAGCTCTGAACTGCCGACTTGGGCGCGTGACGTCACGCGTGGTGCCCACGGGAACGGCAAATACATCCAAATCACGTCGCATTTCGACGCGGGCTGAGCCCCTAGTGGATCCTGCTCGCGCGTGCTGAGCACGCATGCAGGCCGCCCTCGACAGAGCCGTCGAAATCGAGACATCTAGTGCTGGGGCGGGGCGGGGTCTCGACCGCGCGCCGAGGGATAGCCAGCGGCTGACCGACGCTTCTGCAACAGCCAGCAATTGCGACACCTACGGGGGTCTATGTTCTCTCTGCGGCCTTGAGCCATTCATTCATTCCGTTGACGCCCAAAGCAAGCAGCGCATCCTGGACAACAACCACGCGCTGGAGCATTGCGCCATCGTCAGATTCTTCTTGCTCTTCTGCTTGCGCAAAAAGCCGCGTCATAAGCTGCGTCAGGTCGTTGTTGAGGTCGTACAGACTCGTCTTAGTCCGTCGCACAAAATTCAAATAGCCTTCGGTCGCAGCCAGCGCATTCAGCGGATCGATGATCGAAGTCGCGTTCAGCCAGGCATCAAATCCATAAACACCCCCTCGTGCAACCTCTTCGTCGGTCTCAAGAACGGCGAAGTAGCGCTCTATCAATGCCGCAGGCAAGCAAACCGGGGGCGAGGTATCTCGAAAAAGGTTTGCAAATTTTCGCGCGACGGCTGAAGCACATTCCCTTTTCTGATCCAGTCCAAATTCAAGCCCTGTTAAGCATTGTTCGCGATGCTGCTGCACATTTTCGGGATGCGTCCAGACGCTTGCTGCACCACTCCAGCCGTCGACGTCTTCCCTCGATGTTAGGTGGGCAAGAAATACCGAAAAATCAACCTTCATCGAGAAGGCTGCCAGTGCAGAGATCCGCCCCCAGGTCTTAAGGTCCTTGCCACTGCCATCGCGGTAGATGCACTCCAACCGAGGAGCGACGACGTCAAACCGTTGGTGATAGTTGTAGTACAGACACGGCTCAGCGTGTGTCCAAAGGCCAGTTGGGTCTCCCTGCATAGCCAAGTCAAATAATGTCCAACCCAGCTCGGGCTGCGAGCTCTGCAAAAATGGAAGTCGTCTCAGCAGCAGAGCCCGGATCGCAGGATGATCATCCGCTGCAAATCGGCATAGCGTGGGCGCCAGAAGTTCAGGCCAGGCGATGGCTTCCTTTTCGAGCTCATTGGCCATGATCATCACAGCCTCTACAACATGCCCCTTCGCCATGTTGATGCCGGTTGTGATTAGATCAACTGAATCTCCACTGATGGAGCTTTCTTCTCGCAGAATCGAGAATCCGATTGCCAAACGCACCAACCGCCTAATTTCATGCTGATCCCGCAAAACCGGCGCGCAACCTTGTAGCGCGCTTGACGCAGCGCGATTGCCGCCCCAGTGACTCGGGTGCCTTTCTAGCTCATCCAGAACTTGATGCGCCAAGGCCGCAGCATCTGGCTCCTCAATCGGCGCCCATCCTGCGTTGGTTTGCAGATTACCGTAGCGATGAGCCAAATATGCGGAAACACCTTCCATGATGTCATCGCAAAATCGATCCGCGATCAGAGACCAATATGCAGGCAGAAACCTCAAAAAGCGGGTGGGCTCACGTGACGCGGCTTCGCGCAGTTGCGATCCAACCTCTCGCTCGCCACCTATCAGAAAGTCCCTAAAGGAGTCTCGCGAGTACCCGCTGTAGTGAGCAAGTAAGCGCAATACGCCGATGTCACTGGCGGCAAGAAAAATCTCAAATGGGAACGGTGCGCGCACCATACCGCCGCGCATGCCAATGTGTGCCTGACGGACCAACGGCCATACATCCTTTTCGCATTCGTTCAATATCGCTCGCGCGGAAGGAAACCTCAGATGGCAGGGTATGGTGAGAATGAGTTGGGCTTGGGCGTGCAGCACTGACGCGCGAACCGTTGAGTCATCCAATTTTTCTTGATGAAGAGCAAGAACCGTGGTTTGCACCGTGTCCTGCGCAGCGCAATCAAGCTGCAAAAACGCGCAATGCATCAGAGCGCCGACTTCATGCGACAGATCGGATTCGAGGAATACTCTATCGGTCAACATGCGGGCAATCACGTCGAGATTGGAGGCTACCGCTGCGGAACACGACAGGATCGCGAAATACCGCAGCGATCCTTCCATACTGAAGCACAGGCGCTCACGGTTGCTTTGCCACCACTCAGATCTACTGGTTGCGTGATGCACGACCGCCGCCTCGACCGCGTCGAACAGGATTCGCTCGCTGGTCAGGTAACGATTGCCAGTATCACTGTGTACGTCGTTGTGTGAGGTGTGAAGAAGATATCCTGACGAATAGCTGTTGAGTGAAACCCCAAAGTGCATCTTTCTGACTGCACCCCAATGCTCTATCGATGCGACTGCCAACTCTAGCAAGTCGACCGATTGCTGCATCCGATCGGGGAAAAAGGTGCTCGTGCTAGAGCCAAAATCATGCGGCATACAGCGCAATTTTTTCCCGAACTGATAGGCGTGTATGTCCTCTTCATTGATTGCGCCTACAACATAGCGCCATAGAGCCGCATCGTCTAACCCACCTGCTTGGACGCTTCGCGCTAGTGCGCGGCCGAGCGAACCGTGCTCCTGGCGTGGAAGGTCCAGCAAAGCTAGGAGCACAGGGGCGAGTAATGCTGAATGCTTCTGATCGACACCTGAAAGTGCGGCCTCCAGCTGCCACGCTATTTGTACTTTATCCACCCACGCTAGCCCCAGCACCTCGGTCCAAAATGTGAGCACCCCTGCAGCGTCATCGTTTTTCCATAGCGCCACTCGATGTACGTGCATGGTCAAACCTTCTGCATCGCGCGAATCTTTCAGCACCGGAACTAGATTTCGCAACCAGAAGGAATGCCATTCAGCCTTTACAGCTTGCTGATAGATCACTTGGAACACGTCGCGGTGATGGTTCCGTAAGTCGCGTATCAGGGGCCAGTCCTCATCTTGCGGCAAGTGTTCGGCGTAGGTCTCTGCGACTAAACGTCGAATATGGAAAGCGCTGCTTCCCGAAAGTACGGTCCGCAACTGCCCCCTGAGTTCCTTTCTATCTCCGATCGCCAACTGTGCGATGAAGCTTCGAATGCTCGGGCGTACAAACGGCACAGAGGGCAAGCCGCGAATGAAATCACTAAGAGTCATGCCCGCGCGCATTGCACCGCTGACTACAAGCACATCGAGTAAAGTTTGGTGCCCGAACGCAAGCTTCCCGTCCGTTGTTTCGTGCAGCACGTTATGACTAAGTAGCGCTCGACGAATTCCCTGTGGCGCGGCGAATCGCTCGCTCGGTATCGACAAGCTTCGTAGATCCAGCATTTCTGCAGCGATTGATTCAATCGCTCGCATGGCTATGTCGCCCAACGAGCTGTTGCCTTGAACGATTGAAACCAAGTATCGCTTTGCTAACGCTTGGCTGGTCACGACATTGAAGCTGCCATCTCGCTTCGCCAGTTCTACGAACAACGCCAACTCACGGGGATTGCAGATCAGCTCACGAGTGGACTTATCCGTGATAGATGCATCGATGTCGTGCTTCGCGAGCAGCGGTGCGATCTCGTTGTTCCAATCCAATGGCCGGCACTTGATTTCTGCGTCCCATTCCCGCAGCGCTATCCTGCGATCATAGTGGCGATCAAAGTCTCGGCACGCAGTAACGACCGTGACGTTGCGTACTAGCAGCAGGCGATCTATCTGTGCGAGAAAATATGTCAGGATCGAATGCTCTCGCGCAATCGAAAGTACATCCAACGAGTCAATCACCACCACCACGTGCGCGTCCTCCGCCATTCGCGCGGCCTCTTCAACCCAATGCTCTGATAAGCCCTGAGCTTGACGGTCTTGCGCAGTGGCCATGTCTGCGAATTCACGCGATTGGACGAACAAAGGCATCAGGTCGATCCGAGTCTGGGCCCGCCGCTCCAACTCCTCTTGCAGGTCAAGCATCGCGCATGTTTTTCCAGATCCGGGCAAACCTGTGAGCAGTACGGAACGCGCTCTTTTATCGATAGCTTGGAGTAACTCGCCCACTGCTGGACTCGGTATGCGCTCGTTCCCGATGTCTCTACGCCATGCACGTCCAATAGCGGAAGTGCTCTTGAATGAGGCACGAGCCTTCGCTATATCGAGCGGGGGCGACAGCATCGATCCGGCTTCAGCAAGTACGGCTCGGAGATCCTCCTTGGTGAGCCGGTGTTGCGCGGCCTTGCTATGGACGTCGCCCTCAAGCCGCATTCCGAGGTGATCAAGACGCGACCATAGAGCATCGTAGGCTGCCGAAGGATTGGTGGCCAAATGGCTCAAACGCTCGCGCAGCAATGCCTGCATACGACTTAGATCTTCGCTTGTGACGAAGGTTATGCGGCGTAAAAATTCATATGCAGAAAGACCTCCCGTTTGTTCAGCAAGCAGATCGTTCAACTTCTCATCCGTCGCCCTGTGTGCGGCGCCTAGATTGGCTTGGTAAGCAGATTCATCGAAAAAACTTGCGCTGTACTCCGCTAGCGCAGCAAGTTCGCCGAATGGACTGCGCGAGTAAAAGCGGACCACGGCTTTGGGGTCCGTGACCAACAACTTGCTTGCCTTTTTCAGCTCATCGGCGAGATCGGTGACTGCCCAGGATTTGAAATTCTTTTGATTCTTCTTGCACTGACAGCAAATCTTCGTTCCGTCAGCTTTTCCGACGACGACGTCGTCGACCAAGCACGTTACCGAGTCGATTTCGAGCCATTCATGATCGGGATCTGATAGGACCGTTAGTGCCAGCCCAAACGCCACAAGTGTCTGATAGCCATCGCCGCGGTTGGACTGAATTCCTGACGTGCTCATTTGTTGATCTCTCGGATGCTTCGACGAGCTTATGATCTATTCGGACCAAGGCATGTGTCGCCTTTGCGTGCGTCGCTTCGCGGTCAGGGATGCTGCCAAAGCGGCATCTCTGATCTCGTTACGTCGAATTTAAGGCCGTACGCCCGGAGAACGGCCAGCGCTTGCTCGATATCGTAGAGCTCATGCTCCTGTTCTGCCTCGCTGACCCGCATCGATAGACCATGCAGAGCAAGCCACCTCTCGACCTCTGTCAACACCTTAGAGCCAAACTTGCGCAGCACCACACTGGCAAACTCCTTGGAAATGTTTTCCGGGGTTAGTTGACGAATGGTGTAGCCAGATGGTCCGAGCAATCTGCGCAAGATGGGCTCGGGCAACGAGATTGTGGGCGTGCGCATCCGCTCACGCAGTGCTTTCATCGCTGCCGCAGGATTGGCCCGCAGCAGGCCTACGTCCTTAGAAATGCCCAGCTCGTCGCACGCCTTGTAGAAATTCTGCGCGGTTCGTGCCCCGAGAGCCCAACAATCTTGCCGGCAGACCGGAATGTCTCGCCAGCGAGAACAGCCTCCACGATCCGCATCCTCTGTACTTCCGAAGCCAAATCTTCCCCTCTCTTTTGGCCATCACGTTTTTGGGTTTACGCGGAGCTGGTCGAGATAGTCGGCCCACGCCTGCATCATCAACACCCGCTCAGCCTGAAACTCTGTCCGGTTGTATGCCCGCCCCAAACTGTCTTTGACCGAGTGCGCGAGCTGCGCCTCTATGACCGGCTCTGCAACACCCAAGCGCTCGGCGAGCATCGTGCGCGCGGTCGCCCGAAAGCCGTGCCCGGTGACCTCATCGGCATTGAATCCCATTGCCCGCAGCGCCGCGTTTACGGCAGCATCACTCATCGGCCTATCGTGGTGCCGTTCGCCCCTGAACGTGAACGGGCTCCCGCCGGTCAGCTCCTGAAGGTCACGGAGCACCGCGACGGCCTGATGCGAGAGAGGAACGATGTGCGGCTTGCCGTACAGCTTGCCCGCCTTCTCGCGTTTCATGCGCGCCGCAGGGATCGACCAAACAGCTGCATCGAGATCAAACTCATCCCATCGGGCATGCCGAAGCTCACCAGGGCGCAAGAGCACCATGGGCATCAAGCGAAGGGCTGCACGCACCACGTGCGTTCCCTTGTAGCCATCGCAAGCTCGCAATAGTTCGCCCAATCGTGCGGGGTCGGTGATGGCCGGAAAGTGTTTCACCATGGGCTTGCGAAGAGCATCCTTGAGGTCGCGGGCCGGGTTGCTTTCCACCTTGCCCAAGGCAACTGCATAGCGGAAGACCTGGCTGCAGTTCTCGAGCGCCCTGTGAGCCGTCTCGACCACGCCACGAGACTCAACGCGGCGCAATACAGTCAGGAGCCGCGGCGCGGTGATAGACGCGATGGGCTCGCGCCCAATCCAAGGGAAGACATCCGCCTCAAGGCGTCGAATGATCTTTTCGCCGTAGCTCGGCGCCCATTCTTCTCGGCGTGTGGCAAACCACTCGCGGGCGACCTGTTCGAAGCTGTCGGAGGGAGGCAAACCTGCGTCTACGCGCGCGGCCTCCGCTCCCTCTACTGCCATACGCGCCTTCTCGTTCTTGCGCGCTTCGCTTGGGTCCATGCCGCTGGCCAGCAACTCTCGGGCACTCTCAGCCTTCTCACGTGCTCGCCGCAAGGACGTTTCCGGATAGGTGCCGAGGGAGATGCGTTTTTCCTTGCCGGCGATACGGTACTTGAGCCGCCACCACCTGCCGTCCGCTGGCGAGACTTCGAGGTAGAGGCCCTTGCCATCCGCCAACTTGCGTGGCTTGGGACCGGGCTGAGATCGTCTTATTGCTGTATCGGTGAGGGGCATATCCGGGGGGCAACTTGGGGGCAACTTTTCTTGCCAGTTGCTCCAAATTTATCAGTTGCCCCCAGACTTGCCCCCACGAGTGCCCGGCTTCGCGCGGAAAACTACGGACTGCTCTGGAATGAAAAAAGCCCTAACTCGTTGATTTACTTAGGGATTTTTGACTTTGATGGACGTCTACGGACGACCTCAAAATGATGAATGGTGGCCTGGGGCGGAATCGAACCACTGACACGCGAACTTTCGTTCCGTTTTTCGCTGCCATTAACTCGGTGGGCAGCGAAACGGACCTTTGCGTCGAAGTGTTGCGCGCCGTCGATGTCGGTGATGATCACGAACGATCAACCGCTCTTATTGGGCGTCTAAAGGTAGGGAACTCCGACAAAGCATATGCCCCGCGGAGGCCTCCGTTACCACTTCACCCGCACGCCGATCGACCCGTTGACCGAGCTCTTCACCTTGGCATTCCCACCCGAGGCCCAGAGCTTGCCAATCTCGCTGTAGAGCGTGGTCGACGAGCCCAGCGCCAGCGTGAAGCCGCCTGCAAGCTCGGTGCTGGTGCCGCCCGTCGGTGCCGCGATATCGGTCCGGCTCGCACCATTGACGAAGCGCGCCACATCCGCGCCGCTGGACGCCTTGTAGACGTTGAACCGGCCGTAAGGCTGCAAGGTGCCGAGGCCGGTGCCAATCTCGCCCTTCACCCGCACGCCCGCTCGCGCCAGCCATCCGCTGTCGGCCTGCGGCTGCACCACGGCGCCGATGATGGCCGCGTTGCTCAGGTCCATGTGCTGATGAACGAGCTGCAGTTGCGGCTCGATGTGCCAGCCGCTGCCGCCCAGCGGAAAGGAGCGCCCCACTTCGATCGATCCCACCAGGCTGTTGCCTTTGCCGGCGGCCCCGCCGCCCGGCAGCGGCTCGACCGTGTAGCGGTGCCGGCCCGACTGCACCACCGCATCGGCGTAGAAGCCGCTCTCGTTTGTGTAGGTGCCATAGGCGCCCACGTACTGGCTGCGCAGGTCGTTGCGGCCCACGGCAAGGCCTTGGATGCCGCTTGCAAAGCCGTTCACGCGCGCATCGCCGTCCAGCTGGCCGACGTAGATCCCGGCGCGCCAGTGGCGCATCGACAGCAGGTCCGTGCCGGCCTGAAAGCCGGTGAGGCGCCCCTTGCTGGTGGGCGACACGACGCCGCCCTGCCGGATGTCGATGTCGGTGGAAAGCACGCGGGCCCAGGCGCGGCGGCCCGGAGGATGGTCCGGCGTGGCCGCGGCGACCGCTGCGCCATCGTCGTCGCCCACGCGCTTGCGCAGGTCGCCGAGCATGGCGAGATTGCCTTGGCGCAGCTGACCCGCAAGGGCGGCGTAGAGCGACGCCTCCGTACGGTAGGTGGTCACGGCCGCTGGCACGCCCGGCACGCCGGGCGCCGCCGGGGAAGCGACGCTCGAACGCAGGAACCAGTTTTCGCCGGCGCCATTGGCATCGGCCGCGTACAAGCGGTATTCATAGGCGCCCGCATCGACGTGGCCGCCAGCCAGCGAGAACGCATCCTTGGTGGTCTGGGCCGTCGTGGTGGCGCCATTGCGGGCGCTGATCACCTCGATGCCATTGCCGCTCGTGAGCGCGCCGAGCCCGCCCACGTTGACGACCTGCATCTGCGTACGGCCAGTGGCCGCGCCGCCATCGAGCACCAGCCGGTCGGCGGGGCCGTTGCCACCCAGTGCGGTGCCCACTCGCAGCACGCCGTTGTGGCCCACGTAGCCGCCGGTGACCGTCAGCGTGGCGCCCGGGGCCGCGCCGGCCAGCGATACCGTGCCGCTGTTGGCGAGCGACACCACCGCCTGATCGAAGCCGGCGAGATCCAGCGTGGCGCCGGCCGCGACACTGTGCGCCGACGCCGCGCTCAGCGTGTTCGGTGCGCCTGCCCTCAACGTGCCCTGGGCCACCTGGGTCGCGCCCGTGTAGGTGTTGGCGCCAGACAGCGTCAGCGTGCCGGTGCCCTCCTTGGTGATGAAGCCGCCGCCCGTGATGGCACCCGCCAGGGTGCCGGAGAAAGCGCCGGTGTCGATGACCGGGTCGTTGTGGCCGGTCAGCAGGATCGGGTTGGCAATGGAGAGGCCCTCGGCCGCAAAGCCGAGCGTGGTGTCGTCGTCCATCGCGAGCACGCCGGTGCCCAGCGCCTGGTTGTGGCCCACGTTCAGGCGGCCCTGGCGCAGCGCCGTGCCGCCCGTGTAGGTGTTGGCGCCCGACAGCGTGAGCGTGCCGCGGCCCGTTTTCACGAGCGAACCGCCAAGGCCGGAGACCACGCCCGAGATCTCGGTGTCGGTGTCGAGTGTTCCGGTGGTCAGTGCCTTCGCGCCCAGCAGCACCTGTCCCGAACCCGAGATGGCGCCGATCGACGTTCCGTCCGCCGTGAGCTGGCTCAGCCGGACGGTGCCGCCCGCGTTGTTGACGATGGTGGCGTTCGGCGCCGTCACGCTGTCGGTGAAATCGATCATGCCGCCGGCCCGCGTGGCGAGCGTGACACTGCCCATGTCGGCCGCGCCGCGAAAGCGCAGCGCCGCGCCGCCTGCCACCGACACCGGCCCGCTGCCCAGCGCCCCGGTCACGCTCGCGGAGAGCGTGCCTGCGTCGATCCGCGTGCCGCCGCTGTAGGTGTTGACGGTCGTGAGCTCAAGTTCACCTTCGCCGATCTTGCGCAGGCTGCCGGTACCCGTCATGGTGCCGGCGTAGGTGCCCTTGCTGCCCGCCGCGGCTTGGTCGAAAGTGACTGTCGCGTCGTTGGCGATGTCGCCCTGAAGGCTCGCGGTCGTGCCCTGCAGCACGCCCGACTTCACCACCGTGCCGCCGCTGTAGCTGTTGGTGCCGGTGAGCACCAGGGTGCCGGTGCCCTGCTGCACCACGGCGCCCTTGCCGTCGATCGCGCCCGCAAAGCTCAGGACGTCGGAGCGGTTGAACGCGAGCGTGCCCTCGTTGTGGACATTGCCCGTCAGCACACCCGTGGCAGCGCCATCGCCGACCTGCAGGCGGGTACCGCCCGCGAGGGAGATCGACGCACCCTTGCCCGTCGCGCCCAGCGAACCGGTGACCACCACGCCTTGCGCCACGTCGAGCGCCACGCTTCCGGCCGCGACATTGCCCGTGACCGCCAGGCCCTGCTGGTTGCGCAGGCTCAGCGCCCCGCCGACGCTGAAGTCGCCCACGGCGCCGATCCGGTTGAACCCGCCCAGCGCCACATCGCCGTCCACGCGGCCGGTCAGCGTCCCGGCCGTCACGACGCCCGATGTCTGCAACACGCTGGCCTTGCTCGACACCTTCAGGACATTCGCCGCGCTCACATCGGCCGCCAGGGAGATGCCGTCGCGCCCGGCCAGCGAAACCTCGCCGCCCCGGAGGCTGCCGGAGACATCGAGCGCGCCGCCGTTCGACGCCAGCGCGAGCCCCGCCGAGCCGGTGTCGATCGCCGTTCCGGAAAGACTCAGCACGCCGCCGGCCACGAGGCTGACCGCCCCGTTCACGCCATTGACCAGTGTGGACACGGAGAGATCGCCGCCCGCGGCAGCGGAGATGTTCGCACCGCGCAGCGACAGGGCGCCCCGGAAGTCGTTGTCCGCCCGGTCGAGCACGACATCGCCCGCCCCGGCATCCACCGACAGCGCGCCGAGCACCGAAAGCGCACCCGACTGCGCGACCTGGCCGCCGTTGCTGCGCGCATCGATGGACGATGCGGAACCCTGTCCGAGGTTGAGGTTGCCGTGGCTCGTGACGGTGAGGTCACCGGTGGCCAGCGTGCCCAGCGTGAGCGCGTTGCGGTCGTTGATCTGCGTGGTGCCGCCGGCCAGGCTCACGACACCGCCGAAATCATTGGCCGCGTTGGTGAGCGTGATGGCGGCCGCACCCGCCTGCACGTCGAGCGAACCGCTGCCGGTGAAGATGCCGTTCATGGTCAGGTCACCCGCGCTGGCGATGGTCCCGGCGCCGACGAGCGTCACGTCGCGCGCGCTCGTGAAGGCGCCCGTGCTTTGGAGCCTGCCGCCGCCATCAAGGCTCAGCGTGCCGTTCGCCATGCCCAGCGCGCCGTCGCCGGCCACGCGCAGTGTGCCGCCGCTGATCGCGGTGCCGCCTGCGTAGGTGTTGATGCCCGTGAGTTCGAGTGTGCCGCTGCCGGCCTGGCGCAGGCTGCCGCTACCGCTGATGGCGCCGCCGAAACTTGATGCATCGGAGCGGTTGAACACCAGCGCGCCGTCGTTGACGACGTTGCCCACGATGCGGCCGCTGGTGCCACCCGCGCCGATCTGGAGCGTCCCGGCGCTGATGGTCGTGCCGCCGGTGTAAGTGTTGTCGCCGGTCATCACGGTCGTCCCGCCGCCCGACTGCACGACACGGCCTTCGCCCGAGATCGCGAAGCCGGCCGAAAGCTGCTGGCCCGCCGCCGGCTGGAAATCGACGAGCCCGCTGCCGCGCACCGTGACGCCGCCGGCCACGCTCAGGCCGCCGGCGCTGATCGTCAGCGTGCCTGCGCCGGCCTGTCCGCCCGGCGCGGCCCCGGCCGAGCCGCTGCCGCCGACACTGCCACCCACGACGAGGCTGCCCGCCACCAGGTTGCCGCCGTTCAGGGTCAGGCGGCCCTCGCCGCCTGAGCCGCCTGTGCCACCCGCGGCATTGCCGCTGCCGCCGCCTGCGCCGCCGCCCGATCCGCCCACCAGGACGGCACCGGTCACGGTGGTGGTCCCCGCCGTGATCGTGAGTTCGCCCGCGCCGCCGCTGGTGCCGGCGCCGCCGGCCGCCGTGCCGCTCGCCCCGCCGCCGCCACCGCCACTGCCGCCGATGCCGAGCGCACCGTTCACGGTGGCGTCGGCCGTGAAGCTGGCACGGCTCACGCCGCCGTCCAGGACGCCCGCAGCCACGCCGCTGGCCGCGCTTCCGCCGACCTTCGCGTCGAACGGACCGGTCGGACCCTGCACGCCGTTCGCGCCCGCGCTGCCGCCGTTGTTACCCGCGCCGCCGAGCCCGGCCGAGTCGGACCCGGCATTGGCGCCGGCACCGTCTGCGGCCGCGCCACCGGCCCCGCCGCTGTTGGAGCCGTACACGAAGCCCGCGGCACCGCCGCCGGCGCCGTACCCGCCCCCTCCCCCGCCAGCGCCGCCTCCGCCGCTACCCCCGCCCCCGCCGCCGCCGATGCCACCGGCGCCTCCGCTGCCCCCGATCCCCAGCGCCGCCCCCGCCTCGCCCGCGGTGCCGATCAGCAGGTTTTGTGCCGCGGCGGGGGCGGCGCCCAGCGCGACCACCACGCTCATCACGGCGCTCCAGCGAAACCGCCGGCGTGCCGGGGTTGGAGCAGCGGCAAGGGGCTGGCCCGGCGCCACGCTTCTCGCCTTGCTATGGACACGGGAAATTTCAGGCACGGCCACCCACGCCTGCAGCGCTTCATTCCAGCGGCTGAGAAAAGAACGGTTCATTGCGGCTTTCACTGATCAAAATCGCCGCGAAGGATACAAGAAGCAACACATTCTGTTAACGAATACAGACAATGTCGTTTGTAAAGAAGGCTCGACTGGGTCGTTCCTGTGGAACGCCGCATTCGCCCACCGCGAGCGCCAGCACGAAGCTCGCCCGACGGCAACGAAGCCCCGCGCCGATCGCGCCTGGGAGGCCAGATCGCCCTTCGACCTCGCCGCCACGGCGGCACCCGCTGTTTGCGAACCGCTCTTGGAATGGCGGTCTTTTCGCCAAAAGCGGGGTGGGCCACTATTGATGGAGAGCGGGCCGGAGTTCGACGGGATCCGGCGGCGCAATGGTTCAGCGAGCCGGCTCGCCGAAAAGATTGGGCCGCCTGATTGGGCGCAACCACTCCGCGGCCGCCTGATCCGGTGGCATCGCTCGCAGCCTGTCGTCACGCCATAGATCGCGTGCGACATCCTCCAGCTCGAGCGGATCGACGGTATGCCACTGCTGCTGCAGCCGGTGCGCGCAGGCGGCAATCCAAAGGGTCGCGGGCACGTTTTCCATGCGCCAATACTACTGTATATTCATACAGGTGTACTGCGAAGTGTTTAGATACCGGTTCGAGGGCCAGGCGCTGTCCACCAAGGCGGCGGTGAAGCACACGCGCCGCATCGGAGAGCTGCTCTACGTGCCCCGCATCCATGACCCGCGCCCGGGCCGCAGCCTGATGATCGATGCTGCTGGCCGACGACCAGGAGAGCTACGTGATCCCGCTGCTCAACCGAGCGTCCATGCTCGAGGTGCGGGGCGGTTTCTTCATCGAAGGCACCGAGATCAATCCGCGCGGACGGGCGCTCAAGAACATCAAGGCGGATACCTACCCGCAACGCTGGTTCTGCCGGCCGGTGCCGCGGCCTGCCCCGCCCGATGCGAAGGCGGCCCGCCTGGAGGCGCAGCGCCACGGCGAAATGATCGCCAAGGCGCTGCAACGCTGGCCATCGCGCCGCGGCGTTTCCCGCCTCGGCGGAAGTGCGTAGCGCATTGCAGAACTTGCTCAAGGAGATGACCATGGACCAAGCTGAACTGTTCTTTCCGCAGCCGGTAGCCGCGGCACCGGTCGCCGTCGCGCCGCAGGAGGACCGCGATGACGATGTGCCGTTCCGATTCGAAGAGGTGGAACCGGAACCGCGCGTGGCCTACCTGGTGCGGCTCGCGGACTATCCGCATCCGGTGGCCGATGCGGTGAAGGTGGCGGAGCAGCGCTTCCGGCGCGAGCTCGACCGGCAACTGGGCCATGACGTGGTGCCGGCGCTGCGCGCCTTCCAGAACGCGAGCGAGTCGGGCGAAAGCGAGCTCACCAAAGACGAGGTGATGCTGGCCAAGCGCTGGATCAAGGCCTTCGACGCGGCGCGGACGGCGGGCTTCCGCGATCTGGGGGATACCGACGAAGCATATTTCGCAGTTCGTGTTGTGTGAGATGGCAGCAGCTACGATTTGGTCATGACGAAAGAGATTGCCCGCCTCTCTCCGGCGAGTTGTGTTCAGCTGCTCGACGCTCTGCAAGCATTGGGGTGGAGGTTCGAGCATCCCCGCAGCGCCGAGATCACGGGCTGGAGCAATCTAGGCGAGGAGATCGGCCTCATCTCTCCTGAGGAGGCCTTCGTTTTTCTGACAGCGGCGGTTGGACACGGTGTCCAGCTTTGGGCGGCTCCGGGGAAAGATCTGTTTCTTAGCTGCGGCAAGACGCTGCAGATTTACTTCGATGGATTTTCTCCCGAGGAAAGCGCATCGCTGCAAGCCGCCTTAAGAGCCTGTGGATTGAACTTCGACGTGAGCGATGGCAACGCCTAAATGAGGGGTATGCAGGTGCACAAATACGGGATCGCAACTTTTCCCGGGCTGGGCTAGTCCCCTGCGCCGTTATGCACGAGAACCTCAGCTCCACCCTTGGGTGGCCCGATTTACTCACCGATGACTTCAAGCATCTGTCGAGGTTGCGCGCACCAAACCCATCAGTTGCTCGAGCACCTCCCCATGGTTGCGCTCCAGGTACCGGAACACCGCTTTGTTGTCGACCAGCTTGGCGACGTAGCCTCTGGCCAGCACAAGGTTGAGCATGTCCTCGCCAAAACCCCGCTCGATCATCCTGTACTGGTCCTGCAGACCAGACATCTCCCGCTCCATGCGATCAACCTGTTCCTGACTGACGCCTCGATCCTTGACTGACGCGCACAGTCGAGCCGCTTGTGGCGATGTTGAAGACCTGGACAGACGCCCGCCCTTGACCGGCCCCGGAGTTCATTCGTCACTGGAGCATCGCACGAAGCTCGGCAGCCGCTTCGGTGATTTGCTTCTGGAAATCAACCACTTCCACGATGCGGTCTGGCGTGATACCGACCTTTTCGAGTTTCTCCTGGGAGGGGGGCGTATGGATCTGCCGCAGATTGCGCCGCTGCTTCCGCGATCTGGTGGCCTCGATCGCGAGTCGGGTCGCGAGCTTATCGGCATGGGTATCGAGCTCGCTTGAGCTCGCCCGCTTGGCTTGCGCAGCGCTTGGTCGCCGGCTCGCAGGTACTTCTTCACGGTGCTGCGAGACAGGCCTGTACGCCTTGCAATCTCGCGGATGGACTTGGCAATCAACAACCTGCCCACGCAGCCGAGGAGAAGCGATCACTGCGCGCTGCTACGCCGGGGCAGTTTGGCGTTGGCCAGATCGTGTGCGTTTTTTAGTCGTTTATTGACAAAAGACTAGTAATCGCAACATAATTGGTGATGGGCTCAGATTCCGCGCTCGAACAAGCCGTGCTCGCACTCGCGGAGCGCCGACCACTGCTGCGCGCGCGCGAACTGGCCGAGCAGGGCCTGCCCACGGTAGTGCTCAGCCGACTGGTTTCCGCCGGCAAGCTTGATCGCGTCGCCCGCGGCGTCTACACCTTGCCGGACCGCGCGCTGAGTGAGCACCGGTCTCTGGCCGAAGTAGCCTTGCGCGTGCCGCGGGGCGTGGTATGCCTGCTATCGGCGCTGCGCGTCCATGGCATCGGCACGCAGGCGCCGTTCGAAGTCTGGATCGCGATTCCTCGTCACTCGCCTAGACCCCGGCTCGACCGCCCTGCCCTGCGCGTCGTGCGCATGTCGGGGACGGCTCTGACCGAAGGCATCGAACCGATGGAGATCGATGGCGTGAAGGTCCCGGTTTTCAATGCGGCCAAGACGGTGGCCGACTGCTTCAAGTATCGCAACAAGATCGGTCTGGACGTGGCTCTCGAAGCGCTGCGCGATGGTTGGTCTCAACGCAAGCTGACGATCGATGCGCTCTGGCACTACGCCACCGTGGATCGCGTCGCGAATGTCATGCGGCCCTATCTGGAAAGCGTCACAGCATGAGCGGCAATCTCGCGGCCTCGGTAAGAGCCCGCTTGAAACAGCATGCCGATGCCACAAAGCAGGATTTCAACCTCATCCTGACCTACTATGGATTGGAGCGGTTGCTGTATCGGCTGTCGATCTCACCGCATGCCACCAACTACCTGCTCAAGGGCGCGCTGCTGTTTTCGCTGTGGTATGACCACCCCCATCGGCCGACGCGGGATGCGGACCTGTTGGGCTTCGGCCCGGACGATACCGTCACCGCGGTGGCAGCGTTCCGCGAGGTCTGCCAGATCGAGGTGGAGGATGGCGTCGCTTTCGACCCTGCATCTGTCAAGGGTTCGGTGATCCGCAAAGAGGCAGGCTATGGCGGCGTCCGGGTCGAACTGCAGGCGAAGTTGGATGGCGCACGCATCGCGCTGCAAGTCGACATCGGTTTTGGCGATGCGGTCACCCCAGCGCCCGAATCGGTGAGCTACCCGGTGCTGCTCGCAGACCTGCCCGCCCCGCAACTGCGCTGCTATCCGAAATACACCGTGATCGCCGAGAAGTTGCACGCAGTGTGCCTTCTGGGCATGGCGAATACCCGCCTGAAGGACTACTTCGATCTCTGGGTTCTGCTGGCCGACCATGCCCTGGAAACCGCAGAACTGCGCCGCGCCGTCAAGGCCACATTTGAACGAAGGAAACTCGCGTTCCCCGCCACCATCCCTTCTGGGTTGAGCGATGCATTCGTGCAGGATGCTGCAAAGCAAAGTCAATGGACCGCCTTCCTGAAAAAGAACCGTCTCGATGCGCTGGACCTCGCCGAAGTCGTGGCGCGGTTGCGCGGCGAGTTCGAGAAACTTCTGGTGTCGCACTCCACGGACGCCTGACCCGAAATCGGAATGAACCTCTTCGACGGGGCCAGCGGAGTCGCCAGAACAAAACCGCCGGCTGAGCGAGTCGGAACTCGAATTCGCCGGGCGGACGGTGGCCGCGCGCGGACGCAGCCGTTCGGCGTTGTGGACTCCCTCGATCACGCGGAAGCCGCCTCTCGGCAGTAGCGAATGTCCTGCTGCCTGCCAGGCGCACCGCGACGTTGAGCATCCTCGCGCAGATCGATGCGCCTACGTGCGCTGCCGCAGTCATTTGCCTGGAGGTGAGGCGGCGTATCCAGGCACCATCCAGCCTGCCAAGGCCGGACCGACAAGAGAGCTGCAGACCCAGTGTGCTACAAGTGTGCTACAGTTGTATCCCCCATCAAGGTCATGAGGTCCATCGACATGCCGACAACGACCATCCGTCTTGAAGATGAGCTCAAGGCCCGCATCGCGGCTGCGGCTGCGAGGTCGGGCAGGTCGTCGCACGCGTTCATTCTGGACGCGCTGTCCGACATGGTCGAGCGCAGCGAATTGGACGAGGAGCTGCATCGGATCGCAGACAAGCGGTGGGCGGCGCTGCAGCGCACCGGCGAATCGGTCGCCTGGGAGGACGCTGCGGCTTACTTGAAGGCACGCGCGGCCGGCCAGAAACCTCGTCGGCCTGTGGCGCGCAGGCCGGCGCCCTGACCGGACCATGGTCCGCATCGAGCTAGCGCCGGAAGTCCTGGACGACATCGACCGTGTCATCGACCATCTGAAACAGCACCAGGTCGCCGACGTGGCGAACCGAGTCGGGGAGATCCTCGATGCCATTCAGATCCTTTCGCGCAGCCCGTTGATCGGCCGCCCCGTCGCAGGCGGAAAGCGTGAGCTGATCATCGGCAAGGACAACCGCGGCTATGTGGCGCTGTACCGCTACCTGGCCGGGATCGAAACCGTCTTCATCCTGGCACTGCGAGCCCAGCGCGAGTCCGGATTCAAGCACTGAAGGACCACCCGCCGGCGCCTTCAGCCTCGCGCACCAAACGCCGCCCACCCCCCTCGCTCTGATCTCGACCCAGGCGGCACAGCAGGTGCCGCAGGACCGGCAGCAGCCTGGCGCGGGCCGCGTCGAATCCCTCCGGCCTGTCCGCGCTGAGCATGCCGAGGACGAAGCGCTCGATCTGGACTTTTCGCTCGGAAGGTTCCGCCTGGCAGTAGTCCCGGTACAGGCTGTCGAGGTAGATGACGCCGCCGTCGGCACGCCGGATCAGGCACTGCTCGGCATCGAGAGAAAACGGCTCGCCGGGCGAATGCTTCTGCAGCGCCCGAAGAACGATGGACGCGACCCGCGCACTGTCGGGCCGCCTCTCGAAGACGCGGCGGATGAATGACAGCATGTTCCCTCCTGCGCCTCAGTATAGAAGCGCAGCGGTGGGTCTATCACCGGCATGAAGGCCGGCCAGAGCAGTCCGCTGGCGGCTCTTCCCGACTGACCCAGCTGCGGCGAGCGCGACGGCGCGCTCCGTTTCGGCTCCGGCGATGTTCGAGCGAGCAATCACGGCGCCGCCCCCTTCAGGCCGGCTCGAGCCGCTCGCACCACGACGGGCGACGGCAGTGTCAGCTGCCGCCGGGCGCCAGGCACCGCTCGATCCGTGCATGGAACTGCCGCGCGAGCGGACTGTCCTTCCAGACCACGGCCGCGCCCTGATCGACGGCCTGGCGTCCGTAGACGATCCATGCATCGCAGACGGTGCCGATGGGCTCGATCACTTCGAAGCGTCCCGGGTGCGCCATCGCGAAGGACGAGAAGACGATGCCCGCGCTGTAGCGTCCTTGCACCAGGCCTTCCTGGACCGCAAGCACCGTGGGCTCGTGGACGATGATCGGCCAGGCGGAAAGATCGGCATAGCTCTGCGTGGCCGGCTGCACGCCCACCTTGCCGGCGCCGTCCCCGCTCGCCGTGGATTGCACGAGCGCCATCGGCTGACTCGGCGAAATGAAGGCGTCGACGACCACCATGGCACTGCGATAGGTGCCCGTGATCTCGGCCGCGGTCGGATGCACGGCGCACTGGAGCAGGTAGTCCGCCTCGCCGGCGATCAGCGCACGCGCGCCGCTGTGGAAGTCGCCGAACAGCACGACGCGCGAGGCCTGTGCGATGCCATGGGCGGCAAGGTACTGCTGGAGCACGAAGTGATGGTTGCTGCCCTCATGGCCCAAAGTGGAAAAGATCAGCATGTGTTCGCCCTGGAAATGGAGCATGACCCGTGACAGCGCATCGAGCGCCGCTCTCGCGATGTCCCCGCACGCAAGTGCACCGGCTGGGCTTCGTGCAAGCGCTCGCCCGCGTACGCACCCCTGCGTCGTCACGCGGGCGACGAGGGCACGCCGATGATCTCATCCTCCAGCCGGCAGGTCTCCGTGATGATCAGTTCATACAGTGAACGCAGGAAATCCGGGTTCATGCCGTGCGCGGCAGCAAAGGCCGCCGCGCGCGCCTGCACGACCCCGATGCGATGGGGTTGCATCATCGGAATCGCATGCTCCCGTTTGTGCAGACCGATCCGGCAGCAGCAGTCCAGCCGGCGCCTCAAGGTCTCGAGCAGGGTTCTGTCCAGGTCGTCGAGCTCGCCGCGCAGCAATGCCAGGATTCGCTGGGCCTCCTCGGCGCCGTCGGCGGATGCCGAGCCAGCAGTGCGCTCGGCAGCAGCGGGTGCCTCGCCGCCCTTGGGGCGTTGTTGTCCTGAATTCATGGGAGTCTCCTTACTCAAGCTTGATGCCCTGGCTCGCGATGATTCCGCTGAGCGCGGCCGTGTCCGCCTTCACCCGGCGCAGCAGCGCGTCGCCCGAAATGTCGGCCGCCTCGTAGCCATGCTGGAAGAGTTTCTGCCGCACCTCCGGCAGGCGGATCACTTCCGCAAGAACCTGGCTCAGGCGCTGCGCGACGGGGGGCGGCAGGCTCGCAGGCGCGGCCGCGGCGGTCCAGATCTCGAGTTCGAAATCCTTGAGCCCCGCTTCCAACAGGGTCGGGTAGTCCGGCACCAGCTCGGATCGCCGTGCCGACGTGATGCCGATCGCGCGCAGCTTTCCGGCCCTGACCTGCTCCTGTGCGAGGCCCGGCGGAAGGAGCGCCAACTGCAGTTGCGCGCTGATCAGACCGGTGACGACCTGCGGATTGCCCTGGTACGGCACATGCACGGCGCCGATGCCGGTGCGGGCCTTGAGAAGCTCCATGCCGAGATGGCCGATCGTGCCGATGCCGGGCGTGCCATAGCTCCAGTTGCCCCCAGCGACGCGCGCGGCTTCGAGAAAGCCGCGAGGCGTCGCCTTCGAGACCTGCGGCGTCGTGGCAAGCACCAGGGGTGCCGTGCAGATGATGCTCAGCGGCATCAAGTCCTTCTGCGGATCGTAGGAAGTCGCCGGATTCAGTATCTTGGCGATCGTCATGTTGCCGTTGATCAGGATGCCGACCGTATGGCGGTCGGTGGACTTCGCAACGATGTCCGCGGCGATGTTGCCGCTCGCGCCGGGATGGTTCTCGACGATCACCGGCTGGCCGAGCGCCTTCGCCATGGGAGCAGCCAGCACGCGTGCCACGAAATCCGGCGAGGAGCCGCCGCCGAAGCCGACGACCAGCCGCAGCGGGCGCGTCGGCCAGTTCAGATCCGCCGGCGGCTCGCTCCTGGCGCTGGCGGGGCCGGGATCGGGGCGGCTCGCGCCGGACGATTGCGCGCAGGCAATGCCGGCGCAGGCGAATGCGCCGACAAGACACAGCAGACGAGCGGCGCGTGTTCGGAAAGAGAGGAGGTGGGGCATGGCTGGACCTATCGAAATCGGAAGCCGAGTCTTGCTTCGGCAGCGAGCTGGATCAACTCCTGCCTGCTGCGCAATATCTCCGCACGGGCCTCGAAGCCGCGCGGGTCCGACTTGCCAGCGAGCGAGCGAAGCCCCGAGACGCCGCACTTGCTTGCGACGCAAGATCGAGGACAACCGCGGCGCCGAAGTCCTCTGGCAGTCATCCTCGTCAAGGACGCCGCAGCCTTGCCTTGTAACTCGCCGAGTTGTCATGTCCCCCGAATCGGCCGGTGGAAAAACAGTCCGCGGGGACAGGCGGGTCCCACGCAAGGACGCGGCCTGGCGAGACCGCCGCGATGCCGGTTCAGCGTTTCAGAGGGGAGTCCTCGCTGCGTGCGGCTTCCGAGCAGATCTGCAATGGCCCCCGACGGGAGCTCGGGTCCGGCTGCGATCGTCGAAGGTCGCCGCCGCTGGTCAGGGCCCTGCAGCAAATCCTAGGGAGTGTCCGCTTACATTCCGCTGCAGCGTGCCGTCACATGCCGGCGACGCCTTGCGACAGCGCGAAATCGAGCAGCACCCGGTCAGAGGGTTCCTCGGGCCAGGTGATCTGCGCCAGCCAGCGATGGAACGTGGTGGCGGCGATGCGGCTGGCGGGCCCGTCGCGGCGCCAGGCCCGCGCGATGGGTGCCGCAACGGTCGCGAGTCGCTCCGTCTCGAAGCGCGCGCGCATCTCCGACTGCATGGGCTCGGGCATTTCCTGGTAGAGCGCCTTCGCCTTCTGCATGCGGTCGTTGTCCCAGAGCTCGCGGATCCGGTGCATCCGGTCCTGGCTGTCAAGCACGGGGGCGGTCCGGCTGGCGGCCGAGGATGTCAGTGCGCCGCCGGTGGCCGCCGGCTCGGCCAGCCCTCTGACGCCCGCATAGCCTTTCTTGAGTGCATCCTTGAAGTAAGCGGCGGGCGACTTGAGCGATGGCAGGGCCTGGCTGCGCAGGCGCTGTTCCACATGCTCGAGCGTGGCGCGCAACTGCCCTTCGTCGGTGGATGCATAGAGATCCTGTGCCTCGTCCTGCTTGAGGCCAAGTCCCACCAGCTTGGCGACGAGTTCCAGGTCGAACACATTGCGACTCGGATCGTCTGCTGCGCCGAGGCGCTGCTGCATCTTTGGCACCACACGGAACTGGATCTCCTCGATGCGCCGGCCGCGCTTGTGCTCGATGAGCTCGAGGCTGAAGTCCTCGCACAGCGCTTCGATCTCGGCCAGCGCCTTGCTGATCACGTCCCGCTTGAGGAAGCGGTAGTCGACTTCGGTGATGTCGCTGCGTCCGGTCAGCACGGCCGCCCACCACAGCACATCCTCGCGCATCGACAGCCGGCTCGGAGAGGTGAGATAGCGTGCACCGATTTCGTAGAGCACGGCTGCGGGGTAGCTGCGCATCTGCGCGCTGATTTCCAGCAGAACGCGCGTGTACTGGTGCGGCTTCACGAGGCGCTCGCGGATTTCTTCGGGATAGCGCCAGGTGATCGTGCAGGGCCGCCCCCTGCCCTGCTCCTCGATCGACACGGTGCCCAGCAGCTGGGATGACACCCAGCGCTTCAAGCCGGCGCCGCTGGTCGACCATTCGATGGTCGTGGCCTGCATGTCGCGCAGGTGCGACTTCAGCAGCTCCGTGTTGTTCGAGTTGAAGCGGGCATCCCCGATCAGTTCGCTCAGCGCCAGTTTGTAGACTGGTTCGTCGACGCCCTGCTTCTGGGAATGGTAGAGCAGCGCGTTGTAGATCCGCCGCGACAGCAATGTCAGCCGGCCACGTTTGGGGCGAATGGCAATGGCCTCGTTGGCCTTGGCCACGGTCTGTTCGTCCGTGACGGCGGGCGGCTTGGGCGGCGGTCGCGGAGCTTCGCCCTCTTCCATGGGGTCCTTCGGGAGAATAGTGGGTTCACATGATGCCGGTCTTTTGTGAATCGGTCAATTCACAGATCGGACAGCGGCTCTTGAGTCATTGATAAGAAAACACTTGGGAGATTGAAGAGTTGATGATCCGAATTCCCCAGCACTGACAGCAACTTAGCGCCGGATCTGTGAGAAGGACTGGGAATGAATGTGAGATCGGCTGGGATTTGATGTGAGATCGGGAGGGATTCCGGGCGCCCTGGTGTGTGGATGGATGGGATTTGATGTGAGTGGACAAGGGAAGCGGCGGCGCTGGAGCGCGTCTGGCCAGCCCGAAAGTGGCATAGCGGACCTCGCAGCGGCCCAGCCGGCCGCCTTCCGGCCGGATGAAGGACATCCGCGCACCGCAAATCCCAATCAACCTCACCTTGGTCCCCAAGAAGTCTCACACAAGAACGCGGCAGAAGGCGCAGCTACTTCGCGCTTCTTGTTCATTCGACGGATTCTCATAGAATGGTCGTATTCCGTCTAATAAGGCTCTTCTCTATGGCGTCGCCCCTCCCGGTTGCTGGTGGAAACCAGGTTTCCACAGCCCCCCTCCCCGTCCCGCTGGCCGCACCGAGTTCCGCGCGCACTCGCATCGACATGCCCCGCATCGCCGCGCTCGCGACGCGCGCGGGGTCGATGGTCGAGCAGATCCGGGGCCGGCTACTCGCGCCCGAGGCGAGAAAGCTCTCGCCGGTCTACTCTACCGCGCAACTCGCGGCGCTGTGCGGCGTCGACAAGGCCCATGTGGCGTATCGCATCACCAAGGACGACCTTCCGAGCGGCCGTCTGACGCCGGCCGGTGGAAAGCGCAATTTCGAACTGGCTGAACTGCGCGCCTGGACCCGCACCTACCGTGCCGACAAGATGCGGCCGGCCGGGAAGAAGGCGTTCACGATCGCCGTGGGCAATTTCAAGGGCGGAGTCGCCAAGACCACGACCGCCATGGTGCTGGCGCAGGGACTGAGCCTGCGCGGCCACCGCGTACTGGCGATCGACACGGACCCGCAGGGCTCGCTGACCACCTTGCACGGCCTGTTGCCGGAGGCGGAAATCAGCGAGGACATGACCATCGCGCCCTTGTGCGACGGCAGCCAGAGCGACATCCGCTACGCGATCCGCTCCACCTACTGGGACGGACTGGACCTCGTGGCGGCCGCGCCCTTCCTGTTTTCGGCCGAGTTCGCGCTGCCTGCGCGCCAGATGCAGGAGCCGGGCGCCCGTTTCTGGGATGTGCTCAACGCCGGACTCGAGAGCGTGCGCGACCTCTACGACGTGATCGTCATCGACACTCCGCCTTCCCTGTCCTACGTGACCATCAACGGGCTGTGGGCCGCGAATGGCATCGTCGTTCCGGTGCCGCCTTCCGGACTGGACTTTGCCTCGTCCGCGCAATTCTGGTCGCTGCTGGCCGACCTTGGCGCCAACCTCGATGCGCAGAGCGGCGAACGCGCGGGCAAGGCCTTCGACTTCCTGCATGTGCTGCTCAGCCGGGTCGATCCGAGCGATCCGGCGACGCCTGCGGTCCGTCAGTGGATCCAAGCCACCTACGGCGAATACACGCTGCCGGTGGAAATTCCCAAGACCAGCGTGACCAGCAACAAGGCGGCCGAGTTCGCCACGGTCTACGATGTGCAGAAGTACGAGGGCGCAGCCAAGACGTACAAGCGCGCTGCCGATGCGTACGATGCGTTCGTTGACCTCGTCGAGCAGTCGGTGGTGAGCAGCTGGTCGGACGCAGGGGAGGCGCCATGAGCCGCTTTGCACACCCTTCTGCCAGCGACGCGACCCCTGGCAGTGCCAGGGTTCCTACCGGCGGACCGCAGTCCCGGCCGGCGCGCGCGACACACGGATCGAGCGCGGCCGGAGAAGGGCGCTGCGACTCCCGGGATCTCGGCCGAGGTACGTGGAAACCAGGTTTCCGCCCATCGGGCCCAGCTCTCGTGGAAACCAGGTTTCCACATTGCCGACGGCGCTCATCCGACCCGCGTTGGTCACAGACCCGCACCAAGCCAACCGCGTGGAAACCAGGTTTCCACGCGCCGGGCATAGCGCTTGTGGAAACCAGGTTTCCACACCGCCAACGGCGCCCATTCGACCCGCCCCGGTCACAGATCCGCACCACGCCAGCCGCGTGGAAACCAGGTTTCCACCGCCATGGAGGTTTCAATGGCTAGTACCCGTAAACGTCTCGAAGCCTTGACGGCCGGCCTGTCGTTGCCCGAGCCCGCCGCGCCCCCGGCACAGGCTTCAACACCTGCCGCCCCCGCATCGCCTGCGCTGCCCGGCGCCGCGCCCGCCGTGGAAACCAGGTTTCCACCGGCGCAGACCGGGCAGTTCGCCCCGCGCACCGGCCCCGGGCAGATGCTGGCCTTCCGCGGCCAGATGCAGGCAGTGGAGGGCGAACTCGCGACGCTGCGCGAGCGGCTTCGCCATTACGACGGCTCGACGCCAACGCGCAAGCTGGACCCCTCGGCCATCCGCGCTTCCCGCTGGGCGAACCGCCACCCGGCGTCGTTCGAGAATGCGGAGTTCGCCGGGCTCAAGGCGGACATCGAACAGGCGGGCGGCAACGTTCAGCCGATCCTCGTGCGGGCGCTGCCGGATCAGCCGGACCGCTACGAACTGGTGTTCGGCCACCGGCGCCACCGCGCGTGCCTGGAACTGGGCATCCCGGTGCTCGCGGCCATCTGGGTCGACGAGCTGGGGGACGCTGAGTTGTTCGCGGCCATGGACCGCGAGAACCGCGAGCGCGCCGATCTCTCGCCCTATGAGCAAGGCGTGATGTACCAGCGCGCGCTCGAGGAGCAGCTGTTCCCGACCCAGCGCCAGATGGCCGAGAAGCTCGGCGTCAGCCACACCTGGGTCCGCAAGGCCCTGATCGTGGCCCAGCTGCCGTCGGCGGTGGTCGAGTGCTTCCGCAGTCCGCTCGAGATCCAGTACCGGCACGCGGAGCAACTCAACACGGCGCTCGACAAGGACCGGCGCGCGGTCCTCAAACGCGCCGAAAAGGTGCGCGGCCAGAAGCTGCTGCCGGCAATGGTGGTCGCGCGCCTGCTGGGCAGCGAAGCCATGGCCAAACCCCAGAAGATCGCGATCCAGAACGAGGGCAAGGCCGTGGGTTCGTGCGTGCGGGCGGTGGACGGCACCGTCACGCTCACGCTGCAGCCCAGCGCGATGGAGGGGCCGCCGTCGGACTCGCTGGTGAAGGCCATCGCCGACGTTCTGCACAAGGTGCAGCTGCTCAATTGACTGGAACCGGCCCTTATGTGAGCGTGTTTGGGATTTGCTCCGCGCATCGCAGACGCCGGCTGCTCTGCCTATGGATCGTTGCGCCAGATCGGCACAGATTCAAGCGGAGCTGAAGGCGGTGGCGCGATCCATCGGGCGCAAGCACATCGGGTAGGAGCAAGTGCTCACTCCATCTTTGTCAATGGTCGCGTGCCGTGATGTCAGCTACCGGTCTGGACGATCGGCAGGCACGCCGCATTGATCCGCCCGGGTGTTTCCGGAAAGGGCGCGGATGGGGATTCTCATCAGCCGACGAGGGCTGCCGCCACCTCGAAGGCGGGTCCGAACCGCATGTCGATGCATCCGCAAGCTGTCCATCCGTTTCGCGCATCGAGATGCCGTCGGAGGAAAACCCCCTTGCATATCAACAACTTGCTGCGTTCCTTGCACATGACTTCGTGGAATGTCGCCTCAAATCATCTAGAATCGACATTGATGATTATGCATTGCAACGCGGATCTGACCCGGTGCTGTGACGGGCGCGCCGGACGTTCTTCCCTGCGCGATCCGGCTGCGTGGCGAGCGGCCGCGTTGCGCGTGCAACGAGCGCGTCGATGAGCCGCACGGCCGGGCCAAGTCGTGGGGAGCTGGAGAGCCTCGAGGAAGCGGAACTCGAACAACTGGCTGTCGAATGGCGCGCGCGGGCGTCGCGCGGCGCTCGCGAGGCCTTCGGCGTGGCGCATGCGCTCGAGGCCGAACGGCGACGTCGTCAGAGCGCCAGCAGGTTTGCCCCGTTGCCGCCGGTGCCGTCGGCGCTGCCGCGCCCAGCGCATTGCTGGTGGAAATTCTGGCAGGGCTTGGGCGGCGGCTCCAGGTCCTCCACGCCGAGTGAGCCAAAGCCATGAAAAAGCCCAAGCCGCCGCCGCGCAAGCTGCATCGTGGCCATTTCGCGTTCATGCGGGCGCTGGCCCAGGGGGTCGATGAACGGGCAAGCTGGGAACGCTACCTGCGGCTGGAGGGGGAGCATGTCGACTTGCGGACCGTGCGGCGAACCATCGCATGGATCCGCGATGCTTTCGCCGCCGCGGCGCGGCGTGAGCGTAAGCCCGGCACCGCCCGGCTCATCCTGCTCGATCCGAGGCGTGTCGCCGCGTCCCCAGCGCTCCCGAACCTGGCGGAATTCGCCGCGTCGCGGGGAATGGAGGAGTTCTCTGAAGCCGAGCAGATCGAAGCCTACGAAGCCGCCCACCCGCGGGCGCGCGGCAGGGCAGGGCAGGGCGGCGGCGCGGGCAGTGCCCCGGCGTCGCGGCGCGCACGGGTCATCGCACGGCAGCTCGAGGCGCTGCGATGGCTCGAAAGCCTGGTGGCGCAGGACCCGCGGCCCGGCGACGGGGTGGCCGCCTGGCTTCATCCGGCGTTGGCCGAGCGGCTCGAGCGCGCAGGCCTGCCGACGCTTGAAGCACTGGTCGGACGCATCAACGCCGCGGGCGCGCGGTGGTGGGTCCAGGTACCCGGCGTCGGCGAGCGCAAGGCCGCGCGGATTCTCGAGTGGCTGCATGCGAACGAAGGGGTGCCCGGCCTTCGCGTCGCCGTGCATGCCACGCAGCCGCGCGCCCGGTTGAGCCCGGTCACGCTGGCGGCGATCGTGCCGCCGGCCACGGGTTTGGTGCCCTACGAGAAGTTCGTGGTGCCGGCCGCACTCGACGGACGTGCTGGGTGCTTCCGCGCGCCGCCCGGGTCCTGCCGGCTGGAGGCCGCCGATGACCACGCGGCCATCGGCGTCTGGCTGGCGGCCAAGGGAGAGCAGGGCGCCGCGGAGGGCAAGTTGTCCGCCACGCAGCGCTCGTACCGCAAGGAAGCCGAGCGGCTCCTGCTCTGGGCGGTGCTCGAGCGCGGCAAGGCGCTGTCGTCGCTGTCCGGCGAGGACGCGCACGCCTACCGTGCCTTCCTCGCCGCGCCTCCGCCGGATTGGTGCGGGCCCCGCCATCACCAGCGCTGGTCTCCGCAATGGCGGCCGCTGGAGGGCGCGCTCACGCCGGCGGCGCTGCGCCAGGCGTTGATCATCCTGCGCAGTCTGTTCGCCTTCCTCGTGGGACAGGGCTACGCGCTGGCCAATCCGTTCGCGGACGTGGCGCTGCCGCCCGATCGGCATTTGCCGCTCGGCACGCACCGCATGCTGAGTTTTGCGCAATGGGACCATGTCGACGTGCTGCTGCGCCGGCATGCCGACACGCCGCCGGGGCGCCGCCTGCGCCGCGCGATGCGCTGGCTTTATGCCACCGGGCTTCGGCTCGCCGAGGTCACGGCCCTGCGATGCGAGGACCTGGCGCCGGTGAGCACCACATCCGCTGAGGGTGCGGTTGTCGTCCAGTGGGTTCTGTCGGTGACCGGTCGCGGCGCGCGTCGCCGTCAGGTGCCGCTGCCCGCCGAGCTGGTCGACGAGCTCGGCGAGGAGCTCGCGCGGCACGGCCTCGAGCGAAAGGTGGATGCCCCTTGCAACCGCGGGATTCCGGTGCTCGCGCGCTTCGACGCCCAGCTGCGGCCCGTGCCCTGGTCGGCGTCTGGGCTCTACCAGGCGATCAAGGCCTTCCTCGCACGCGCCGCCGAACGTCTCGACGGTGCCGAGGCGCAGCAGTTGAGGAAAGCCAGCACGCACTGGCTGCGCCATTCCCATGGTGCGCATGCCCTCCGAGGGCGCGAAGGACAGCCGCCGCTCGCGCTGGAGGTGGTGCAAAACAACCTCGGCCATGCGCTCGCGGGAACGACGTCGATGTACCTGCGGACCGCCGAGGCCCGCGAGCGCGCGGCCGCTGCGACGACCTGAAGCGCTGCCGGGTTGCGCCCCGAGCCGCTGCGACCGTTGCGGACGGAGGTCTGGTTCCGCGGCCCGGTGCCCATCGTCTGCCGGTCATGCCGGCTTGCCGTCGTCCGTCCCCCCTTGCTGCTGTGCGGGGCAGGGCGTGAAGCAACGGGGCCGTGCGCGGCCGTCAAAGCGCCTTGGGCAGGTCTGGGTGTCCAAAGTAGTCGGAGGCAATGAAGCACGCCGGGAACATCCGACTTTGCAGTCGACACGAAGGCTCGCAGGCGGTGACCAAAAACCCGGGGCCTCGATCGCGAGCTTGTCGACATCGACATCGAGCTTGCTTGCGCTCGCCCGCTTTGCGTGGTGCGGCTCTTCGCCGCTGGCCCGCAGGTATTTCTACGGCCTGGCGAGACATGCTGTGCGCCTTGCCATCTCGCGGATGAAACACTCATCCGGACAGATGGCCGCCCGACGCGGCCGCGCGAAAATCGGCTCCGCCTTCATCCGCCCGACCGCACTCACGCACCCGCTGCAGCTCTCGTGACATCCACCGTACTCAAGGGTTTCATCCTCACGCGCCACTGGCGCGATGCGCCCGCCGGCACGGAGATCGAGTATTGGCTCGCAACCGATGCCGGGCCGAGGAAAGTATTGCTGACCTCGCGCCGCAGCGTGGCATTCGTCGCCGCCCGGCATCGGACCGCGGTCGAGGCCCACCTCGCAGATCTCTCGGGCATTCAGCTGCGCGAGCTCGAACTCAGGACCTTCCAGCAGGACCCCGTCGTCGGTGTCTATGCGACGCACTTTCGCCAGCTCGGCCGGCTGGCACGCGCGCTCCAGGCGCAGGGCATTCCCTTGCTTGAAGCCGACGTGCGCCCGCACGACCGCTACCTGATGGAACGCTTCATCACCGCCGGCGTGAGCGTGGAAGGAGGACGGGAAGAGCGCGCTGCCATCGTCGACTGCAAACTCAAGCCCGCACCCGACTATCGCCCCGTGCTGAAGGTCGTGTCGCTGGACATCGAAACGAGCCAGGACGAAGCGCTCTATTCCGTCGCGCTGGACGGCACGCCGGAGCGTGTCGTCTTCATGCTGGGCGAACCGCCTCCAGGGCACCCACAAGCGCCGCCGCCAGACGCGGCGTCCGGGGCGGATCGGCCCATGGCGTTTTCGCTGATCTATTGCGCCTCCCGCAAGGCCATGATCGAGGAGCTCAACAATTGGTTCGAGCGGAACGACCCCGACGTCGTCATCGGCTGGAACGTCATCCAGTTCGACCTGCGCGTGCTGCAGAAGACGGCCGATGACTGCGGCGTGCAGCTCCTCCTCGGACGGGAGCGCCGCCCTATCGAATGGCGCACCCATCCGGGCAAGCAGGGCTACCTGTTCGCGCCCACGCCAGGCCGGGTGGTCATTGACGGCATCGACGCACTCAAGGCCGCGGTGTGGAGCTTCCCGTCCTTCAGCCTCGAGAACATCTCGCAGGCGCTGCTCGGCGAAGGCAAGGCCATCGGCGACGAATACGACAAGATGGCGGAGATCGAGCGGCGCTACCAGGAAGACAAGCCCGCGCTCGCGATTTACAACATCCGGGACTGCGAGCTGGTCCTGCGCATCTTCGAGAGGACGAAGCTGCCGCAGTTCGTGATGGAGCGAGCCCAGACCACCGGCCTACAGGCCGACCACTTCGGCGGCTCCATCGCCGCGTTCAGCCACCACTACATGCCGCGCATGCACCGCCTGGGCTACGTGGCGCCGAACGTGGGCGAGATTGCGAGCAAGGCCTATCCGGGCGGATACGTGATGGACTCGAAACCGGGGTTCTACGACTCGGTCGTGGTGCTGGACTACAAGAGCCTCTATCCCTCGATCATCCGGACCTTCCTGGTCGATCCGGTGGGCCTCGTCGAGGGCTCGAATGTCGGCGACCCGGCCCAGGCGGTCAAGGGACCACAAGGGACGGTCTTTTCGCGCGAGAAGCACTGCCTGCCCGAGATCGTGGCCACGCTCTGGCGCGCCCGGGACGAGGCCAAGCGCGCGAAGAACGAGCCGCTGTCGCAAGCGCTGAAGCTGCTCATGAATTCTTTCGCCGGCGTGCTCGGCGCGGCCGAGTGCCGGTTCTTCAACCCTGAGCTGGTGTCTGCCGTCACGCTCCGCGGGCACGAGATGATGAAGCGCACGCGCGAGTTCGTGGAGAGGCGCGGCTACGAGGCCATCTATGGCGACACCGACTCCATCTTCATCTGGCTCAAGCGTACTCACACCAACGCGCAGGCGCACGCCGTCGCAGCCAGCCTGGCGGCCGACATCAACGACTGGTGGACACGCACCCTGCGCGAGGAGCAGGGCCTGGCCAGCTTTCTCGAGATCGAGGTCGATACGCACTACAGGAAGTTCTTCATGCCCACCATTCGCGGTTCGGAGGTGGGCAGCAAGAAGCGCTACGCGGGCCTGAGCGTCGATGCCGCAGGCAAGGAAGAGATGGTGTATCGCGGCCTGGAGATGGCACGCAGCGACTGGACCCCGCTCGCGCGCCAGTTCCAGGAGGGCCTGCTTTCACGGATCTTCCAGGGCAAGCCCTACAAGGCGTTCGTGACCGACTACGCGAGGTCGACATTGGCGGGCGGCAAGGACGACCTGCTCATCTACCGCAAGCGCCTTCGCCACCGGCTCGATGCCTACCTGGTCAACGTACCGCCGCAGGTGCGGGCCGCTCGCATCGCCGACCAGCACAATGATCGGGTCGGTCGGCCCAGGCAGTATCAGAAGGGCGGCTGGATCCAGTACGTCATGACCCAGAGCGGCCCGGAGCCGCTGGAGGCCCGCCGTTCGCGCATCGACTACGAACACTACCTGACCCGGCAGCTCCAGCCGATTGCCGATGCCATTCTTCAGCCCATCGGAGAGAGCTTCGCGGCCTTGACGACGCCGCAGCGCGGGCTCTTCTAGGCGGGATCGAACGGGCACGCCGAGGGCGCTCGCTCGAGCGACTGGAAGCGATGCAGTGAGGCTGCGTGTGATGCGACGGTGAGGCCGCGCACGGCGTGCAGCGCAGCCTCACCAGCCGATACTCATACCTCAAGGCGCAGGGCAGCGTCCACCCGTAACGGGCGTTGAGCGACTGCTGCGAATGGATGCCGTCCAGGCCATGGCGCCTTCACCTTCAATGCTTGCTTCTTGCTGCACACGCATTGCGCCTGCGCGGGTCCCAAGGCTTCCGAATCGTCCCATGGAAGCGCCAGCAATGCAGGCGCGCGCGCCGCCTAATGAAGAGAGTGCAGTGGAAGGCTGATGGTGAACACGCAACCCGAGCCCGGCACGTCCCGCACCGTCAGCGTGCCAAAGTCCGCCTCGATGGTTTGTCGGGCAATGGACAGCCCCAATCCCAAGCCCGCCCTGCGGTCGTCGTTCGGCCTGAAAGGGATGAACATCTTGGCGGCGCCGCCTGCGGGCAATCCCCCGCAGTGGTCCTCGACATCGATGAACACCTGCTCGCCCGAGGCGTAGGCGCTCAGGGTCACCATCGAGTTCTGCTGCGTGTACTTGAAGGCGTTCTGCAGCAGGTTGGCCAGCGCCGCATGAAGCAGGTCCCGGTTGGCCAGGATCGCCAGCGAAGGATCCACGTTCCGCACTTCGAAGACGGCGTTCTTGCGCGCCACGTCGAGCCGCGCCACCAGGTCGACATCGGCGATGAAGGAGGGCGAATGTCCCCCGCCTTCGGCTCCTCCTTTATTTCGCTGCGGGGAGCACCCGATGCCCTGTGCACCGGGGCACGCTGCTGGTGTTCCGGGCATCGGGTACTCCCCGCAGCGAAATAAAGGAGGAGGGGCGCAGCCCCGGGGGACATTCGCGGAGCAAGGTACCCCGTCGGCGGGTGCGCGCCCCGAACGCACGACGCGACGAACAGAAATCAGCCCCATCTTCAATCGCGCGCAATCTCAAGCCGCACTTGCGCCGCATGCAGCAAGTCAGCAAAAGGCGGCGGCGGTTCCGCGTCGGTAAACAACCGGTCGATCTGCGAAAGCGTACCCAACTGGATCATCGCCGGCCGGTTGAACTTGCTCGCGTCCGCCGCAAGCCACACCTCGCGCGCCTGCGCGATGATGGTTTGCGCCACCTTCACTTCACGCAAGTCGAAGTCGCGCAGCGAACCGTCGGCCTCGATGCTCGACACGCCGATCAGCGCGATGTCGACCTTGAACTGGCGTATGAAATCGATGGTGGCCTCGCCCACGATGGCGCGGTCGCGCGGCCGCACCGAACCGCCGGCGACGATCACCTCGCACGAGGTATTGCCGCTCAATATGGTCGCCACGTTCAGGTTGTTGGTGATCACGCGCAGGCCCGTGTGCCGCAGCAGGGCCTTGGCAATGGCTTCGGTGGTGGTGCCGATGTTGAGGATCAGCGAACAGTCGTTGGGCACCAGCTCGGCCACGCGTCGCGCGATGCGCGCCTTGCCTTCGGCATGCAGCGTTTCGCGCTGCTGGTAGCCGATGTTCTCGGTGGTGGAACTTGGCACCCGCACGCCGCCATGAAAACGCGTGAGCAGGCCTTCGTCGGCCAGCCGCTGCACGTCGCGCCGCACCGTTTGCAGGGTAACGCCGAGCATGTCGGCCAACTGTTCCACGGTGACGGAGCCGCGCGTGCGCACGGTATCGAGGAGGTTGATCTGGCGCGGATTGGAGTTCACAAAAGCGTCGTGGAGAACGGGAAGACTCTCAGGAGAGTACAGGCCGCGTCACTTTAAAACGAAAGAAAACGAACCGTACTAAGGGAAAACTCGGGGGAAAATCGCGTCAAAAGGAATCCAAATGAAAAGACGCGAAAATACAATGACTCCCTTTAGTGACCTAAGTCACGAAACAACGGGCCCATCTTCTGTGAGCGATTTCTCCTCCAATTCGCCCCTGCCGGCAACCGATTGCGATGTGCTGATCGTCGGCGGCGGCATCAACGGCTGCGGCATTGCGCGCGACTTGGCGGGCCGGGGCTGGCGGGTGGTGCTGTGCGAGAAGGACGATCTCGCCTCGCACACGTCTTCCTCGTCGACCAAGCTCATCCACGGTGGGCTGCGCTACCTGGAGTATTACGAGTTTTCGCTGGTGCGCAAGGCGCTGCAGGAGCGCGAAGTGCTGCTCAAGAGCGCACCGCACATCATGTGGCCGCTGCGCTTCGTCATGCCGCATGACCCGTCGATGCGACCGGGCTGGATGATCCGCATCGGCCTCTTCATGTATGACCATCTTGCCAAGCGCGAAGTGCTGCCCGGCTCCCGCAGCATCGACCTGCGCAGCCACGCGGCCGGTGCGCCGCTCAAGCCGCAGTTCAAGCGCGGCTTCGTCTATTCGGACGGCTGGGTCGACGACGCGCGGCTGGTGGTGCTCAACGCCATCGATGCCAGGGCGCGCGGCGCCGAAGTGCTGACGCGCACGCGTTGCGTCCATGCGCAGCGCGACGCAGAAGGCTGGACGGCCACGCTCGAAGCCGCGGACGGCGGCATTCGCGTGGTGCGCGCCCGTGCCGTGGTCAATGCCGCGGGCCCATGGGCGGAATCGTTCTTGCGCGGCGTGGCGCAGTCGGCCAAGGGCGAGGCGCTGGCCACCCGGCACCTGCGGCTGGTCAAGGGCAGCCATATCGTGGTGCGGCGCCTCTTCGAGCACGACCATGCCTACATCTTCCAGAACCCCGACAAGCGGATCATCTTTGCGATCCCGTACCAGGACGAGTTCACGCTGATCGGCACCACCGACATCGAGCTGAACGCCGACGATCCCGGCGCGGCGCGCATTGCCGACGAAGAAATCTCCTATCTCTGCACCCAGGCCAGCCGCTATTTCGAAAAGCCGATCGTGCCGGCCGACGTGGTCTGGACCTACTCGGGAGTGCGTCCGCTGCTGGACGATGCCTCCGGCGACCCCTCGGCCGTGACGCGCGACTACATGCTCGAGTCCAACACCACCGCAGCGCCGCTGCTGTCAGTGTGGGGCGGCAAGATCACCACCTTTCGCAAGCTGGCCGAAGACGCGGCCGACGAGGTCGGCAAGATGCTCGGCCAGCCGAACGCGCAACGCCCGGCCTGGACCGACGGCGCTTTTCTTGCGGGCGGCGATCTTTCCGGATGGATCGGTGCGCCCAAGCGACCGGACGACGACTTCGAACGCTTCGTGGCCGCCGTGCAGGCCCGCTACCCCTGGCTCGACGCCAAGCTTGCGCGGCGCCTCGCACGCGCCTATGGTGCGCGCGTGGCCGAGCTGCTTGGCGAAGCGCAGTCCATGGCCGACATGGGCGACGCCGTTGCACCGGGGCTTCATGAGCGCGAGCTGCGGTTTCTGCAGGAAAGCGAATGGGCCATGAGCGCGGACGACGTTCTCTGGCGCAGGTCGAAGCTCGGCCTGCGCTACACGGCCGAAGAACGCGCGCAGGTGGCCGCCTGGCTGCAGGCGCATGCAAAGAACAACAGCAACACGATCAACCGGGAGCGCTGATGCAATTGACTCTGGAGCGCGTCACCAAGAAGGTCGGCGCGCAAACATGGCTCTACGAGCAGAGCATCGCCCCGAGAAGCGGCGCGGTCACCGTGCTGCTCGGCGCCACGCAGGCCGGCAAGACCAGCCTGATGCGCCTCATGGCGGGGCTCGACACGCCGACCACCGGCAAGGTGCTGGTCGACGGCAAGGACGTGACCGGCATGCCGGTGCGCGAGCGCAACGTGGCCATGGTGTACCAGCAGTTCATCAACTACCCGTCGCTCAAGGTGGCCGACAACATCGCCTCGCCGCTCAAGCTGCGCGGCGAGAAGAACGTCGATGCCCGGGTGCGCGAGCTGGCCGACAAGCTGCACATCGGCATGTTCCTCGACCGCTATCCGGCCGAGCTTTCGGGCGGGCAGCAGCAGCGCGTGGCACTGGCGCGCGCGCTGGCCAAGAACGCGCCGCTCATGCTGCTCGACGAGCCGCTGGTCAACCTCGACTACAAGCTGCGCGAAGGCCTGCGTGAGGAGCTGACGCAGCTGTTCGCAAGCGGCGATTCCACCGTGATCTATGCCACCACCGAGCCCGGCGAGGCGCTGCTGCTCGGCGGCTACACGGCCGTGATGGACGCGGGCGAGCTGTTGCAATACGGGCCGACGGCCGAGGTGTTTCACGCGCCGCAGTCGCTGCGCGTGGCGCGCGCCTTCAGCGATCCGCCTATGAACCTGCTGTCCGGCACCGCAACGACCGGCCGTGTGCAGCTCGCGGGCGGCCCGGCGCTGGCGCTGGCCGTGCCTGAGAACGTCTCGGGCGCGGTCACCGTCGGCCTGCGCGCAAGCGCATTGAATGTCGGCGCGGGGGAGGGCGACATCGCCTTGCCCGGGAAGGTGGAGCTGGCCGAAATCTCCGGCTCCGACACCTTCGTTCACGTCGATACCGCGGTCGGGGAACTGGTGGCGCAGCTCACCGGCGTGCACCGCTTCGAATTGGGCGCGTCGATCACGCTGTACTTCAGTCCCTCGCAAGCCTATGTGTTCGATGCCGGCGAAAAGCTGGCGCTCGCGCCGGCATGGCGCAAAGGAAACTAGTCATGGCACGCATCGACCTGGACCTGGCCCACGCCTACCGCCCCAACCCCACGCAGGACAGCGACTACGCGTTGCTGCCGCTGCAGATGAGCTTTCGCGACGGCGGCGCCTATGCCTTGCTCGGCCCCTCGGGCTGCGGCAAGACGACCATGCTGAACATCATCTCGGGACTGCTGGTGCCTTCGCAGGGCACAGTGAAGTTCGACGGCCGCGACATGACACGCGCCACGCCGCAGGAACGCAACATCGCGCAGGTGTTCCAGTTTCCGGTGATCTACGACACCATGACGGTGGCCGAGAACCTCGCGTTTCCGCTGCGCAACCGCAAGGTGCCTGAAGACCAGATCAAGAAGCGCGTGGGCGAGATTGCCGAAATGCTCGACATGAGCGGCCAGCTCAACCAGCGCGCGGCGGGCCTCGCCGCCGATGCCAAGCAGAAGATCTCGCTCGGCCGCGGGCTGGTGCGCAGCGACGTGTCGGCCGTGCTGTTCGACGAGCCGCTCACGGTGATCGACCCGCACCTGAAGTGGCAGCTGCGCCGCAAGCTCAAGCAGATTCACCGCGAGCTCAAGCTCACGCTGATCTACGTGACGCACGACCAGGTCGAGGCGCTCACCTTTGCCGAAGAGGTGGTGGTCATGACGCGCGGCAAGGCGGTGCAGGTGGGCAGCGCCGAGGCGCTGTTCGAGCGGCCGGCCCACACCTTCGTCGGCCATTTCATCGGTTCGCCCGGCATGAATTTCCTGGCGGCAAACAACACGAACGGCGCGCTCGAAGTGGCAGGCACGCCGCTCGTGCCGACACGCCAGCTGCCCGAAGGCTCGATCAAGCTGGGCATTCGGCCCGAATACCTGCGGGTGGTCGAAGCGCGCGCGCAGGGCGCCGTGCCTGCCACCGTCACGCAGGTGCAGGACGTGGGCACCCACGCGATGCTGAGCGCCGACGCTGGCGGCACTGCGCTCAAGGCGCGCCTGCATGCCGATGCGCCGCTGCCCGCCGTAGGCGAGACCGTGTGGCTGCGCGTGCTGGACACCCACACCTGCTATTACCGCGACGAGGAGCTGGTTGCATGAAGAACAACGTATCGCAACAAGGCCGCGCCAATCCCGTACAGAAGATGGAAGCCCCATGGACGCCGTGAACAAACCCATCAACCAGAAGGCCTGGTGGCTGGTGCTGCCGGTGCTGATCTGTGTGGCCTTCTCGGCCATCGTGCCGCTGATGACCGTCGTCAACTACTCGGTGCAAGACATCATCTCGCCCGAGCGCCGCGTTTTCGTCGGCACCGAGTGGTTTGCTGCCGTCATGCGCGACGGCGAGCTGCACGCCGCCCTGTGGCGACAGCTCGGCTTCTCGCTGTCGGTGCTGGCGGTCGAGATTCCGCTGGGCATTGCGCTCGCGCTCTCGATGCCGGCCACCGGATGGAAGTCGTCGGCGGTGCTGGTGGTGGTGGCGCTTTCGCTGCTCATTCCATGGAACGTGGTCGGAACCATCTGGCAGATCTACGGCCGCGCCGACATCGGCCTCCTGGGCCATGCGCTGCAGAAGATGGGCGTCAACTACAGCTACACCGGCGACGCCACCGACGCATGGCTCACCGTGCTGATGATGGACGTGTGGCACTGGACGCCGCTGGTGGCGCTGCTGTGCTTTGCGGGCCTGCGCTCGATTCCCGATGCCTACTACCAGGCCGCTCGCATCGACGGCGCCAGCAAGTTCGCGGTGTTCCGCTATATCCAGCTGCCCAAGATGCGCGGCGTGCTGATGATCGCGGTGCTGCTGCGCTTCATGGACAGCTTCATGATCTACACCGAGCCCTTCGTGCTGACCGGCGGCGGGCCGGGCAATGCGACGACGTTCCTGAGCCAATATCTCACGCAGAAGGCGGTCGGCCAGTTCGACCTGGGCCCGGCAGCGGCGTTTTCGCTGATCTATTTCCTGATCATCCTCTTGCTCTGCTTCATCCTCTACAACTGGATGCAGCGCGTCGGTACCCAGAAGGCGGAGGTGGAGCAATGAACGAGCGCAGGTTCCGCAAGCGCAGCATCTTCCTGCTGCTCTACATTCTTTTTGCGCTGTTGCCCATCTACTGGATGGTCAACATGAGCTTCAAGACGAACGGCGAAATCCTTTCGAGCTTCTCGTTCTTTCCGCAGCAGTTCACCTGGGCCAACTACACGCGCATCTTCACCGACGCCTCGTGGTACTCGGGCTACATCAACAGCCTGATCTACGTGGGCATCAACACGGTGATTTCGCTCACGGTGGCGCTGCCGGCGGCTTACGCGTTTTCGCGCTATTCGTTCCTGGGCGACAAGCACGTTTTCTTCTGGCTGTTGACCAACCGCATGACGCCGCCCGCGGTGTTCTTGCTGCCGTTCTTCCAGCTGTACAGCACCGTGGGCCTAATGGACACGCACCTGGGCGTGGCGCTCGCTCACTTGCTGTTCAACGTGCCGCTGGCCGTGTGGATTCTCGAAGGCTTCATGAGCGGCATTCCGCGCGAGATCGATGAAACCGCCTACATCGACGGCTACAGCTTTCCGAAGTTCTTCATCCGGATCTTCCTGCCGCTGATCAAGGCCGGCGTGGGCGTGGCGGCTTTCTTCTGCTTCATGTTCAGCTGGGTCGAGCTGCTGCTGGCGCGCACGCTCACCAGCGTCAACGCCAAGCCGATCGTCGCGACCATGACGCGCACGGTGAGCGCATCGGGCATGGACTGGGCTACGCTTGCGGCCGCCGGCGTGCTCACCATCGTGCCGGGGGCCATCGTGATCTGGTTCGTGCGGCACTACATCGCCAAGGGTTTTGCGATGGGGAGAGTCTGAAATGTTTGCCTGGATGTCCTGGACCACTCCGGTGGCCGTGTTCTTCGTCTGCATCGCGCTCATGCTGGTCGGCATGACGGTGTGGGAGATCAAGTCGCCCACCACGCTGCGGCGCGGCTGGCTGCCGATCGAAACCACGCGCGGCGACCGGCTGTTCATCGGCTTGCTCTCGGCGGCCTATATCAACCTGATCTACATCGGCCTTGCGGAATGGGCCAAGTCCGCAATGACGCTGCAGGCCGAGCCTTCGATCTGGATCGGCTTTGTGTTTTCGATGCTGGTGCTCGCGCTGATCATGCGCAAGGGCTAGCTCGCGTACTCCGGCAATTCGGCCCGGTGCTTCCCCGGGGCCGAGGTGAAATCAGCCGCACACGGGGAAGCGAAGGAACGAGGAGATAAACCATGAAGTTGCGCTACACCGCGCTGGCGGCCGCTATGGTGCTGGCACTGTCGGCCTGCGGAAAGAAGGACGAGCCTGCGGCCCAGGCTCCGGCAAGTACCCCTGCACCGGCTCCGGCAGCGGCGCCCGCCGCGGCCACTCCGGTAGCGGCACCGGCTGCGCCCGATGCGGCGGCCAAGTGGATCGACAGCGAATTCCAGCCGTCGACGCTCAGCAAGACGCAGCAGGCCGAAGAATTGAAATGGTTCGTCGATGCCGCGGCAAAGCTCAAGGCCAAGGGGGTGAGCGAGATCTCCGTGGTCTCCGAAACCATCACCACGCATGAATACGAGTCGAAAACGCTGGCCCGCGCCTTCGAGGAAATCACCGGCATCAAGGTGAAGCACGACCTGATCCAGGAAGGCGACGTGGTCGAGAAGCTGCAGACCTCCATGCAGTCGGGCAAGTCGATCTACGACGGCTGGATTTCGGACTCGGACCTGATCGGTACCCACTACCGCTACGGCAAGATGATGAACCTGACCGACTACATGGCCGGTCCGGGCAAGGAGTTCACCAACCCCGGCCTCGATGTGGCCGACTTCATCGGCACCAAGTTCACCACCGCTCCGGACGGCAAGCTGTATCAGCTGCCCGACCAGCAGTTTGCCAACCTTTACTGGTTCCGCGCCGACCTGTTCGACCGCCCCGACCTGAAGGAAAAGTTCAAGGCCAAGTACGGCTACGACCTGGGCGTGCCGCTCAACTGGAGCGCCTACGAGGACATCGCCGAGTTCTTCAGCGTCGATGTGAAGAACATCGACGGCAAGCCGATCTACGGCCACATGGACTACGGCAAGAAGGACCCGTCGCTCGGCTGGCGCTTCACCGATGCATGGCTCTCGATGGCCGGTACCGCGGACATCGGCATTCCCAACGGCCTGCCGATCGACGAGTGGGGCATTCGCGTGGCCGACGACAAGTGCACGCCGGTGGGCGCGGCCGTGTCGCGCGGCGGCGCCACCAACTCGCCGGCGGCCGTGTATGCGCTGACCAAATACGTGGACTGGATGAAGAAGTACGCGCCGCGCGAAGCCACCGGCATGACCTTCGGCGAAGCCGGCCCGGTGCCCGCCCAGGGCCAGATCGCGCAGCAGATCTTCTGGTACACGGCCTTCACGGCGGACATGGTCAAGCCGGGCCTGCCGGTGGTCAACGCCGACGGCACGCCCAAGTGGCGCATGGCCCCGGGACCGAACGGCCCCTACTGGAAGCAGGGCATGCAGAACGGCTACCAGGACGTGGGTTCGTGGTCGTTCTTCAAGGGCCATGACGAGAACAAGACCGCGGCAGCCTGGCTGTATGCGCAGTTCGTCACTTCCAAGACGGTGTCGCTCAAGAAGACCGTGGTGGGCCTGACGCCCATCCGCGAATCGGACATCAAGTCGCAGGCGATGACCGACATGGCGCCCAAGCTGGGCGGCCTGGTCGAGTTCTACCGCAGCCCGGCGCGCGTGGCATGGTCGCCGACCGGCACCAACGTGCCCGACTATCCGAAGCTGGCCCAGCTCTGGTGGAAGAACGTGGCCGAGGCCGTCACCGGCGAGAAGACGCCGCAGAAGGCAATGGACACGCTGGCCGACGAGATGGACGACGTGATGGGCCGCCTGGAGCGCGCCGGCATGGACAAGTGCGCGCCCAAGCTCAACCCGAAGGGCGATCCCGCCAAGTGGCTGAGCGACCAGCACGCTCCCTGGAAGAAGCTGGCCAACGAAAAGCCGAAGGGTGAAACCATCGAGTACAACAAGCTGCTCACCGCCTGGAAGGAAGGCAAGGTGCGCTGACCCGTCGGCGTTCCCTTTGGTCTCTCTAGAGCCGCGCCCCAAAGGCGCGGCTTTTTTTCGTCCATTCGTGGGGCCGGCGCGACGGCATGACCAATGGCAGATGCGCCAGGCGTACGGTTGGCTTACATTCGACGGCCCTCGTTCCGCCCCAGCAAGTGACTTCAAGCATTTCCAGCCCCGCCGCGCGCCCCAAACGTGTCCTGGTGATTCACTATTCGCAGACCGGCCAGCTCGGCAGCGTCGCCGAGCAGATCGTCGCGCCGCTCAAGGCCGATCCGGCAATCTCCGTGCATGTCGAAACGCTGCGCCCGCTGGCGGACTTTCCGTTTCCCTGGCCGTTCCTGACCTTCTTCGACGCCTTTCCCGAATCGGCGCACCTGAAGCCGCCGCCGCTGGCGCCGCTTTCGCTCACTGGGGACGAGCAGTTCGACTTGGTCATCCTGCCGTACCAGGTGTGGTTCCTGGCGCCGTCGCAGCCGATCGTCGCCTTCCTGAAGCACCCGCTGGCAGCGCAACTGCTGCAGGGCAAGCCCGTCGTCACAGTGATCGCCTGCCGCAACATGTGGCTGCTGGCGCACGAAAAGCTCAAGGGCCTGCTCGACGCCGTGGGCGCCCGCCTGATCGACAACGTGGTGCTGACCGATCCCGGGCCGACGCTGGCCACCTTCTTCACCACGCCGGCCTGGCTGATCTGGGGCCGCAAACGCGGCTTCTGGGGCATGCCCGACGCCGGCCTCAGCGAAGGGCAGATCCGAGGTACCGGCCGTTTTGGCCGTGCGCTGCGCGAGGCGCTGCACAGCGATCTCGAACGCGGAACACAGCCGCTGCTCTCCGGCATGGGGGCCGTTCAGGCCAATGCAAAGCTCCTGATCAGCGAAAAGGCCGGCACCCGCAGCTTTTTTCTCTGGGGCAAGCTGATCATGGCCGCGGGGCGGCCGGGCGCGTGGCAGCGCAAGCCCTTGCTGCTGCTGTACGTGGCCTTCCTCCTCGTGCTCATTGTCACGGTCGTGCCTGTGAGCTTGACGCTCCAGGCGCTGCTGCGGCCGCTGTTCAAGGGGTGGCTGACTAAAATGACGGCTCTTTTCGAGCGCCCGTCGGGCTCGGCCACGGACCGTTTTCCCCGCTATGACGACTGATGTCTTCCTGACCCGCACCGCCGCCTTTCTGCCCTTTTCCCCGGTCAGCAATGAAGACATCGAAGACGTTCTCGGTCGCGTCGGCGGCAAGGCTTCGCGCGCGCGGCGGCTGATTCTTCGCAGCAACGGCATCCAGTCGCGCCACTACGCCATCGACCGGGCCACCGGCCAACTCGCCATGAGCAACGCGCAGCTCACGGCCTCGGCCATCCGGGCGCTGGGCGATGACATCGGTCCGGTCGATTGCCTGGTTACCGGCACGTCGCTTCCCGACCAGCTGATGCCCAACCATGCGGTGATGGTGCACGGCGAGCTTGGCTGGCCACGGCTCGAAGTGGTGGCCTGCGCGGGCATCTGCCTGGCGGGCACCACGGCGCTCAAGCACGCATGGCTCTCTGTGCGCTCAGGCGATGCGCGGCGTGCGGTGGCCACGGGGTCCGAACTCGCCTCGGCCGTGATGCGCGGCTCCCGCTTCGAAGCTGAGCTGGAGCACAAGCTGCAGGCGCTCGAGGAGCGGCCCGAAATCGCATTCGAAAAAGACTTTCTGCGCTGGATGCTCTCCGACGGTGCAGGCGCCGTGCTGCTCGAGCGAGAGCCGCGCGGCCCGCTGTCGCTGCGCGTGGAGTGGATCGACCTGTCTTCCGCCGCCCACGAACTGCCGGTGTGCATGTATGCAGGCGCCGACAAGAACAACGAAGGCGGCCTGGAGGGATGGGCGCGCACCGCGCCCGAAGACTGGCAGCGCGAGTCGACCTTTGCCGTGAAGCAGGACGTGCGCCTGCTCAACGAGAACATCGTTCGTGCCACGCTGGGCGAGCCGCTGGCGGCCATCATCGAGAAGCGCGGCCTGAAGGCTTCAGATGTCGACTGGTTCCTGCCGCATCTCTCGTCCGGCTACTTCATCGAGCCTGTGAGCCAGTGCCTGGAGGCCATGGGTTTTGCCATTCCGCGCGAGCGCTGGTTCAGCAATCTCGCGACCAAGGGCAACACCGGCTCGGCATCGCCCTACATCATGCTCGACGAGCTGTTCCGTTCGGGCCGCATCAAGCCCGGCCACAAGCTGCTGATGTTCGTGCCCGAAAGCGGCCGCTTCTCCAGCGGTTTCATCTACCTGGAAGCCATCTAGCCATGGACCTCGACGCCGTTCCGCAAGAAGGCAATGCCACCCTCGACGGCCACGCCAAGCTCATGTACGCGCGCGATGCGCAGGGCCGCGTCGTCACCACGCGCTCGCGCGGCTGGGAGGCGGAAGAAATCGTCACCAGCCACGCGGTCGACGTGCTCGTCGAGCAGGCGCAGGCCGCAAAGGAGCGCGTGGCCCAAGGGCTCGCGTCGCCGCTCGAATACTGGATGTACGAGCGCCGCATGGACGTGGCACTGCTCTCGCAGACCAGCGGCTTCTGGCAATGGCGCGTGCGGCGTCACCTGAAGCCCAAGCATTTCGCGGCGCTGCCCGCGAAGCACCTGGCGCGCTACTCCGAGGCGCTGGGCCTGCCCGTTTCCACCTTGCAAGGCCTGCCGTGAAATTCGAACACCAACAAGCGGCACACTGCGAAAGCGGCGTCATCTCGAACCTGATGCGCCACCACGGCGTGCCGATGACCGAAAGCATGGCCCTCGGCCTTTCGTCGGCCCTGTCGTTCGCCTACCTGCCGTTCATCAAGCTGTCGGGCTTGCCGCTCATCTCGTACCGCATGCCGCCCAAGGCCATCATCAAGGGCCTGCTGGCACCGATGGCCGCACGATTCCGCTTCGAGACCTTTCGCAGCCCGGAAGCCGGCGCACAGCGCCTGGACGCACTCCTGGCCGACGGGCAGCTCGTGGGCTTGCAGACCTCGGTCTATTGGCTGCCGTACTTTCCGCCCAACATGCGCTTTCACTTCAACGCGCACAACCTGCTGGTGTACGGGAAAGACGGCGACGACTACCTGATCAGCGACCCGGTGTTCGAAGAGCCGGTGCGCTGCGCCAGTGCAGACCTCTCACGGGCTCGCTTCGCCAAGGGTGTGCTCGCGCCCAAGGGCCTCATGTACTACCCGCAAGCCATCGAGCGCAAGACTGTCGATGCAGCCTCGGTCACAAAGGCCATCCGCAAGACCGTGCGCAACATGCTCGCCCCCATTCCCATCGTCGGCGTGCGCGGCATGCGCACGCTGGCCAACCGCATGCAGAAGCTTTCGCCGGCCGATCCGCGCAGCGTCGACTTCATCGGCCACGTGGTGCGCATGCAGGAAGAGATCGGCACCGGTGGGGCAGGCTTCCGCTTTATCTACGCCGGCTTTCTGCAAGAGGCCGCGGTACTGCTCGACAAGCCGCAACTGCAACAGATGTCCGAACGGCTCATCGCCATCGGCGACGGCTGGCGCGCTTTCGCACTCAAGGCGGCGCGCATGGTGAAGGGGCGCGAGCCGGTCGATCCTGCCGCGCTGGCCGGCAAGCTGCGGGAGCAGGCGCAGCAGGAGGAGACCTTCTTTCGCGACCTGAAGGCTGTTGTTGCTTGAGATGACGCATTGGCTTTCTGATTGCCGTGATGAGTTTCATCTGGGGCGTTCGGGGCGCGCCCCCGCCGACGGGGTACCTTTCTCCGCGAATGTCCCGGCCTGCGGCCTCCTCCTTTATTTCGCTGCGCAAGGCACCCCGCCAGCGGGTGCGTTGCACAGAGCACTGGTTGATCGAAATAAAGGAGGAGGGCGAAGCCCGGGGGACATTCGCGGAGGGGAGTACCCGGTGGCCTTTGCACAAGCCGTGGAACAGCAGCGCCCCAAACAACAGCGCCCCCAACGAGCAACAACCACATGCTCGAACTGAAGAACCTCAGCTACCGCTACCCGCATGCAGACGCATCCGCGTTGGCCGAAGTCTCGCTCGCGGTTCCCAGGGGTTCGGTGATGGGCTTGCTCGGCCCCAACGGCGCAGGCAAGACCACGTTGATCTCGCACTTGTCGGGTGCGCTGGCAGTGCAGTCGGGCGAAATCCACATCGACGGCCAGCCGCTTCAACAGGTCAGGGCAAAGACGCCAACCCGCATCGCCGTCGCCCCGCAGGACCAGGCCTTCTACCCCATGCTCACCGTGGCCGAGAACCTCGCATGCTTTGCCGCGGCAGGTGGACTTTCTGGCGAGCGCAAGAAGACGCGCATCGAAGCCTGCACGCGCTTTTCGCAGCTTGAGCAGTTCGCGGGTGTGCGGGCCGAGCGGCTCTCGGGTGGCCTGAAACGCCGATTGAACCTTGCGATTGCGCTGTTGCCGGAGCCTGAGTTGATGCTGTTCGACGAGCCCACCGTGGGCGTCGATCCGCAATCGCGCGCCTTCATTCTCGATGCCATCAAGAGCCTGGCGCAGCAGGGCGCCGCAGTGATCTATGCCTCGCACTACATGGAAGAGATCGAGGCCATCGCCGACCGGGTTGCCATTCTTGACCATGGCCGAGTGCTGCGTGAAGGCTCGCTTGAAGAGTTGTTGTCGAAGAGCGCAATGCTTCTGACGCTCGCGGCCGACGGGCTCGACGAGGCCATGCTCTCGCGCTTTGGAACGGTGGAGCTTGGGGGCGTGCATTGGCGCGTGCACCTGCACGAAGGAACCGGTCCCGGCCCTGTGCTCGCGGCGCTGGAAGCCGAAGGCATCGAGGTGCGCCACGCGGAATTCGGCCGCCACGACCTGGAGCAGCTCTTCATGGCGCTCACCCACCGCTCCCTGCGCGACTGAACACACATGCTCTTCGCGCTCATCAAGAAGGAACTGCTGGCACTCGTGCGGGATATGCATGGGCTGGCGGCGCTGTTCCTCATGCCGATGGTCTTCATCGTGCTGATGTCGCTCACGCTCAAGGACATCTATCGCCCACCGTTGGCCGAACTGAGTTATGCCGTGGACATGCGCGACACCGAAACGCCAGCGCAGTGGCTGCAGCAGATCTGGCAGCGCAGCCACGGTACGCCTCAGGCGCTCGGTGCCGACTGGGAGGCGCGGTTGCGCAGTGGCGCGCTCAAGTACGTCATCGTGCTGGAGCCGGGCCTCTCGGCGGAGCTCGAATCGGCCGCGCTCTCGACCAAGGCTCACGTCCGTTTGCTGACCGAGCCGGGCATCGACGCCAACCTGTTTAATGCCTTGCGCGCCGAACTCGTCGGCGCGTCCGGCGAGCTGAAGGCGCGCCTGGCACTCGCGGTGCCCGGCACCTCCGGTCCGCCGCCCGGCGCCTCGATCCAGGCGCTGGTGAATGCCGAGCGCTATTCCGCCGCCGGACCGCGGCCCACATCGGTGCAGCAGAACGTGCCCGCATGGCTGGTGTTCGGCATGTTCTTCGTGGTGGCGTCGCTCTCCAGCCTTTTCGTTCAAGAGCGCGGCTCGGGCGCGCTGGGCCGGCTGCGCAGCCTGGGCGTGTCGCGCTCCATGCTGCTGATGTCCAAAGCCTTGCCTTACCTTGGTGTGAACGCGCTGCAGGCCGTGTTGATGCTCGCTGCCGGCATCTGGCTGATGCCCTTGATCGGCGGCGATGCGCTTTCGCTCGCCGGGATCGATTGGAGCGCGCTGGTGGTTGCGCTCGCGGCCGTGAGCCTGGCCGCGGTGAGCCTGTCGCTCGCGCTGGCCTGCGCCGTGCGCAGCCATGCACAGGCCACGACCATCGGGCCGATGGTCAACGTGCTGATGGCGGCTGCCGGCGGCATCATGGTGCCTAAGTTCGTCATGCCGGGCTTCATGCAGCGGCTGGTCGAAATTTCTCCGATGAACTGGGGGTTGGAGGCTCTGCTTACCGTGCTGCTGCGCGGCGGCGGCGTGGCCGACACCCTGCCGCAGGTCGGCCGGCTCGTGCTGTTTGCGGCCGCCATGTTCTTGCTCGCCGTTTTCTTGTTTCGCAGGCCCGCATCGTGACCGACTCCGTTTCCGCCGAATTCATTGCCAGCCTGAAGGCCATGGTGCTCGAGGCCGTTGAAAAGGACGCGCCTCCAGGTGGCCTTGGCGATGACGAACCGCTGTTCGGGCCCGAGTCCCGGCTCGACCTCGACTCGCTCGACGCGCTGCAGGTTTCCATGACGATCCAGCAGCGCTTCGGCGTGCGCATGCCCGACAGCAAGGAAACGCGCCGCGCTCTCACTTCCATCGCACACCTGGCGAATCACCTGGCGCAAGCGGGCAAGGCATGAGCGCCGCGCCGGGCCGCCCCAAGCAAGCTCGCGCCGCAGTGCGAAGCACGAAGGCTGTCTGATGACCGCCGAGAGCGTGTATCTCGCCGGCACGGGCCTGGCCTGCGCGCTCGGCAGCGATCTCTCGTCCTCCGTGGCCGCAGTTGCGCGCGGCGGTGTGCAGCCCACAAGCGTGGCCGTCTCTGAAAGCGTGCAATGGCCCGTCTACACGCTGCCGCCGCAGCGGGGCAGCTGGATAGAACGGCTGCAGCGCACCGTGCGCAGCGTGGCCACACAGGCTGGCGAAGGAGCGGGGCCCGCGTGCCCGCTCTTCGTTGCATCGTCGTCGCTGGACATCGGCTACATGGAAGAAGAGGTGCAAGACCTGCGCCTGGGCGGCGATCTCCAGGACTTTGCCGGGCTCGTGGCCGGCGCACTCGACTGGCAGGGGCCGGTGTTCACCATTTCGACGGCCTGCACCTCGGCGCTCAATGCCGTGTTCGCAGGCTGCGACCTGATTCGAAGCGGAGAGGCCGATGAGGTGCTGGTGATCGGCGCCGAACTCGGCAACCGCTTCACCGTGGCTGGCTTCGGCGCGATGCAACTGCTCTCACCCGCTAGGGCGCAGCCCTTCGGTGCCGGGCGCAACGGGCTGGTGCTCGGTGAGGCAGTGGCCGCATTGCGCCTCAGCGCGCGTGCTGGGCGCTGGCGGATCGCTGGTGGTTCCAATGTGGTCGATGGGCGCAATCCTTCGGGCACCGAGGCCAGCGCGGTAGTTGCGATGTGCCACGAAGCATTGGCCCAGAGCGGCCTTGGCGCGCAGGACATCGACCTGATCAAGGTGCAGGCCGCGGGGAGCCCGGTCAACGATGCGATCGAGGCCGGGGCACTGAAGCAGGTCTTCGACGCGCTGCCGCCGCTGGTGTCGCTCAAGTCGCTGATCGGGCACACGCTGGGCGCCTCGGGCGCGGCCGAGCTCGCCTTGCTGGTTGGCTGCATCGAAGCCGGCGCCTGGCCTGCCGTCGGCTATGCCGTCGACGATGAGCTCGGCATCGCATTGAGCACACAAGCGCCGCCCAGGCTGCGCAACATGCTGCTCAACGTGGTGGGATTCGGCGGCGGGCATGCGTCGCTGGTGCTGCAGGATTGCACGGCATGAGCGCCCATCCCGCGGAGGCATGGCGCGTCGCCGCGCACTTCACCGCCGATCCGCTGCCGGCGGATTGGCGGGACCAGCTGGCGCACCGGCTCGGCCGCCGGCCGCGGCGCGTCGGGTTGTGGACCGAGCTTGCAATGTACGGTGCGCGCCGCTGCCTCGACGAGGCGGGCGAGGCGGCTTTGCCGGCCGGTGCGCGGCTGCGCGTGTCGAGCATGCGCGGCGCCTGGGGAGCGACGCATGCGGCGCTGGCCCAGCTCGATGCGGGCATGCTGATGCCGTTCACCTTCATGCAGAGCCAGCCCGCGCTGATGCTGGCGGAGGTGGGGCGTTGCCTTGAATGGCAGGGCGACGCGCGCTTTGCACTGTGCCGCGATCCGGAGGAGCTGCTGCGGCTTTCGCGAGCAGGCGCGGGAAGTGCCGGCTTCCTGGTCGGTATCGTGGAAGAAGAGCGCAACGGAGAAAAGCCGCGCTCCGAATGGTGGCGGCTGGTGCCGGCCTGAAGCACCGCGGTCCGGCCGCAGCCGGGCAGGTCAATCCACTGCTGCGATCGACCGTGCGAGGTTGGCACGCGCCCGTGCTTCGAGCAGCGCATGCATCGGCGGCGTGGTGTAGATCGCCTCTCGCTCGAGGAAGCGCTGCAGGATCGCGCGGCGGCGCGGCCGGCGAATTTCGTCGGGCACGAAGGCGTATTCGGCATGTACCTGCCGTTCGTATTCGTCGAACCGCGCGCGCTCGGCTCCGAGAATCGACAGGTCGATGTCGATCAGCAGTTCGGCGTCGCGGCCCTCCGGCACGGCGTCGTGCCGCGTGGCCATGACCAGTGCGTGCACGCGCTCAGCCGCTTCCTGGGGCGCTCCACGCTCGAGCATCGCACTGCGTGCCCAATCGGCGCTGCGAGCCTCGTTGTCGTGCGCATGCACGTCGTAGATGGCGTCGTGGAACCACAGCGCGAGCGCCACTTCGCCGGGGCGCTCGGCCAGTTCTTTCTGTTGCTCGAACCATGCGAGGCATTCGCCCAGGTGCTGCATGGTGTGATAGTGGCGCTGCGGCTCGCTGTAGCGGCGCTGCAATTCAATGCACAGCGCTTCGTCGTCGATTGCCACGCCAAGTGCCCGCCACGCGGCGCTCCAGTTGTTCAGCAGCGCCTCGGGCGTCATGGAGTCATTGCTCCATGGCGGCCTTGACCTCCTGGCCAAGGTCGAGCACCGACATTGCGTAGTAGCTGCTCCAGTTATAGCGGGTGATCACGTAGAAGTTGCGCGTGCCGGCGACATAGCTGGGCGGCGCGTCTGCCCCGTTTTGCAGTTCAATCAGTGCGAGAAGGCCTTTGTGGCGAAGGCCTTCGCCTTCAGGCACCGCGCCGGCGGCCACGAAGCTGTCGATGCTGAAGGTGGGCAGGATGTCCGGTGCGAGGAGCAGCGGCTTCTTGAGGCGCTCTTCTTCAAAATGCACCGGGTAGACGGCCGGCATGCCGGGCTGCCAGCCAAAGGCCTTGAAGTAGCTGGCGACGGAGCCGATCACGTCGGCGGTGTTGTCGACCAGGTCGATGCGGTTGTCGCCGTCGAAATCGACCGCGTACTTGGCGATGCTGCTCGGCATGAACTGCGGCATGCCCATGGCGCCCGCGTAGCTGCCCACGGGCACCAGCGGGTTTTCGGAGGTGCGGCTTTCGGTGCTCAAGAAGCTCTCGAGCTCGCCGCGGAAGAAGGCTTCGCGTTCGGCCGCGCGCGGGTGCGCCTGCGGAAAGTCGAACGACAGCGTGGCCAGCGCATCGATCACTCGGAAGTTGCCCATATTGCGGCCGTAGATGGTTTCCACGCCCACGATGCCCACGATGATTTCGGGCGGCACGCCGTACACCTGCTCGGCCCGTGCGAGCGTGTCGGCGTTGTTGCGCCAGAAGCGCACGCCCGCCGCGATCCGCGTTGCATCGATGAAGCGGCTGCGATAGGCCTGCCAATTTTTTACAGAGCCCACGGGGCCGGGCAGCATCAGGCGCGGCACGTTCGGCAGGAAACGGGCTTTGCCGATGGTGGCGCGCACCCATTCACGGTCAAGGCCCCTGCGCTCGGCCACCTCGTCGGCAAAGCGCATGGCATCCTCGCGCGTGGCATAGGGCGTGCTGCCGGTCACCGTCTTCACGCTGCGGGCGCCCGACGCTTTCTGGGCTTGCGCCCCCGTGGACCACGCGCAGCAGGCGGCCAGCAGGGCAATGGAGGCGGCGCGCAAGGGCGCAGGAAAAAAAGATCGCATGGGGCGATTGTGCCGCCCCGTCCGGGAGGCCTCCGGCACCGGTGCTCCGCGGGGATTCAGCGCCGGGGATTCAACGCGGGCCAGTTCAGCCGGCGGAACTCGCTGCGAAGTGCCGCCAGCGAAGCAGGGGAGGCCTTGGCATAGCGCTGGGCTTCCAGCTTCAGCAGCCAGTCGCGCACCGCGCCGGCTGCCGGGCCGAAGCGCGCCTCGGCCTGTGCAGCGATCTGGCGCGGTGGCGCCGTTTCCGGTACCTTGAGCCCGGCTTTCGCAAGGCGCGTGCGCGCCTGGCCCAACAGCCGCAGCCAGGGGTCGTGCTGGCTGCGCTCCCACAGCGTCCAGGCGGCACCGGCAAGGCTCGCGCCCACCAGCAGGTACAGCAGCACATAGGCCAAGTCTTCGAGGCTGGGGGCTTCGAAGCCGATGCTTTTCAGCAAGTTGAGCTGGCGGCTCTGGGTGTAGTTGAGCACCCACTGGTTCCAGCTGTTGTTCACGGCCTCCCAGGCGGCACGCACGTTCTGCGCGAGCGTGGGGCTCATCGCGCCGATGGCGCCGGCAAACAGGCCCGGCTGCGGCGCGAGCCGCTGGAACTGGCCGACCCGGCCCGGTGACACTGCAGAGGTCGGGTCTACGCGCACCCAGCCCATGCCTTCCTGCCAGACCTCGGTCCATGCGTGCGCATCGCTCTGGCGCAGCACCCAGTAGTTGTCGACGCTGTTGAGTTCGCCGCCCTGGTAGCCGGTCACGATGCGCGCCGGAATGCCCAGCCCGCGCATCAGCACCACGAAGGCCGAGGCGATGTGCTCGCAGAAACCTTCCTTGCGGTCGAACCAGAACTCGTCGGCCGTGTTGGCGCCGTAGACGCCAGGCTCCAGCGTGTAGGTGTAGCCGCCGGTGCGCAGGCGTTGCATCGCGGCGCGCACAAAGGCGGCCGTGTCGGCGTTGGCGAGCTCGGGCTGGGCGCGCATTTCTGCTGCGAGCGCGGCGGTGCGCGGGTTCAGGCCGGGCGGCAGGGCCAGGTAGGCCCGCAGCGCGCCGGTTTGCCGAGTCGGGCCGCTCAGGAACTGGGTGTAGCTTTCGGCGCGATAGCGCACAAGGTCGGAAACCGGCCGGTTCGCGATCCATTGCAGGTCTGGCGTGCCCGTCACTTCAAAACCTGGCGCCTCGGGGGCGCTTTGCGCGGCATCGAGCGTGAGCAGCCAGGGACGGTGGTTGGGCTCGAGCGTGATCTCGTAGCGCACCGGCGCGCCGCTGGTGCGCAGGTTGGCCGATGACTGCGCACCACGCGCCCACGGCGGCAGCGCGGTCCACTCGCGCCCGTCGAACTGCGTCAGCACCGGTCCGCGAAAGTACATTTGGCTTTGCGGCGGCGCGCGGTCATTTTCAAACTTGATGCGTGCCGCGATGCCGTCGTCCATGGCCAATTCGGCGATGGTGCCCACGCGCATGGTGTTCGACAGGCCCGTGCGGCCCGCCATGGCGTCGCTGGGCGTGCCCCACAACGGCGCAAAGCGCGGAAACAGCAGGAACAGCGCGAGCATGATCGGCGCGCCCAGCAGCGCCATCCAGCTGGCGGTGCGCGCGGCCTGCATGAGCGGCGGCTTGCCAACCGGCATGTGCGCGTTGACCAGTGCGGTCAACAGGCCCAGCAGCGCGAGCAGCATGGTGAACGCGGTCATCAGCGACTGCGAGTAGAAGAAGTTCGTCAGCATCGCGAAGAAGCCGAGGAAGAACAGCACGAAGGCGTCTCTTCGCGCGCGCAGCTCCAGCGTCTTGAGCGCCAGCAAGACCACGACCAAGGTCACGCCCGGGTCGCGCCCGAGCAGCGTGCGATGGGTGGCAAACGTCGCAGCTATCGCAAGTGCCAGCAAGCCGGCGCGCCACCATTTGCTTGGAAGGGGACGGGCCTCGATTGCCAGCGTGCCGCGCCACACCAGCACCATCGCTGTAATGGCGGTGCACCACCACGGCAGGTTCTCGGCCTGCGGCAGCACGATCAGCGCAATGACCGCGAGCAGGAACAGGGTGTCCCTGGCGTCCCTTGGCAGCGCCGCGATCTCGCGCCTGAACTTGTTCATGCGCGGCGCTCCTTGCGGGAGGAAAGGGCGGCGTTCAACATAGTGCCAACGCTTCCAGGCAGGCCCTGCGGTGGGCTTCGCCCTGCGAGGGCTGCACCACCCGACCGGCGATGCGGATGCCGTAGTCCACGCCCAGGCGGTCCGCCATCAGCACCCATGCGCAAAGCCGCGAAGCGCGGGCCTCGGTGTCGGCGAGATTTGTGGCTTGCGCATCGAGCCACAGCTCCTCGCGCTGGGTCTGCTGCATGTCGCGGCTCACGAGTTCTTCGGAGCCTGTGGCTTGCGCCCGGGCCGCTTTTTTCCAGACCACCAGCTTGAGCGGATCGCCGCGCCGGTAGGCCCGCAGCCCGTCGTACTCGCCAGCCGATTGGGAGCGCAGGGCGGCCGATGTGGCGGCAGGTCCGGAGAGGGGCTCGCCAGGCGGCAGGGGCGGCGGATGCGCTTCGGGCGTGGGGTACACCAGCATCTGCGCGGCCGGCCGCCACACCGTCCAGACGCGGAATGTTCCGAGCGGAAAACGGGTTTCGGCGGTGAGCGGCGGCACCGGGTGGAGCCCGCGCCTTTCGGGCTTGAACGCGATCTCGACGGTGGAGGTGCCTTCGGCCGGCACGTCCGTCCAGGCCCACTGGCCGCTGCCGCGTACGGCCATGCCGATGCCGTAGCGCACGCTGCGCCGCGTGTTGTGCAGCACCACCCGGAAAACCGCGGCGGCGCCTGCGTAGTGCGCATCGGGCGGCGTCAGGTGCATGGCCAGGCCGCGCAGCGTGGCGTGGCAGACGTGCATGCCCACGGCCACGCTCCCCGCGAGCAAAAAGGTCAGCAGGTAGCCCAGGTTGAGCTGGTAGTTGATCGACGCAATCAGCAGCACCAGCAGCGTGGCGCCCAGCGTCCAGCCCGCCCGCGTGGGCACGATGTAGACGTTGCGCTGCGTGAGCTCCAGCGTGTCCGAAGGCGGCCGGCGCGACAGGAACCAGCCGTCGATGCGCGAGCGTAGCGATGCCATCATCGGTGGCAGACGAGACGGTTCATTCTTACGGGAGCGGCACGTCCGCGATCATCGCGCGCACCTGTTCCACGGCCCCGCGGCCGGCGTCGCCCACGGGGGTGAGGCGGTGCGCAATCGTCTGCGGCAGTATCGATTGCACGTCGTCCGGTGCAACGTAGCTGCGGTTGGCCAGCAGCGCCTGCGCCTTGGCGGCGCGCAGCACCGCAATGCCGGCGCGCGGCGAAAGGCCCTGCAAAAACCACCGGCCGGAGCGCGTGGCGGCAATCAGGTCTTGCACGTAGTTCAAAAGCGGCTCGGCCGCATGCACCTGCTGCACGCGCTGCTGCAGGGCCGTCAGCTCGCCGGCGGTGAGCAGCGCGGGCAGGGTGGCGAGCATTTCGCGGCGGTCGGCCCCCGCGAGCAATTCGCGTTCGGCTGCGCGGTCCGGGTAGCCGAGTGAAATCCGCATGAGAAACCGGTCGAGCTGCGATTCGGGCAAGGCGAAGGTGCCGAGCTGGTCCTGCGGGTTCTGGGTGGCAATCACGAAGAAGGGCGTGGGCAGCGGCCGGGTCTCGCCTTCGATGGTGACCTGCTTTTCTTCCATGGCCTCGAGCAGGGCGCTCTGGGTCTTGGGACTGGCACGGTTGATTTCGTCCGCCAGAAGCACCTGCGCGAAGATCGGGCCGGGATGGAACACGAAGGCCTGCTGGCCCCGGTCGTAGATGGCCACGCCCGACAGGTCGCCCGGCATCAGGTCGGCCGTGAACTGCACGCGCGAGAACTGCAGGCCGAAGGTGTGCGAGAGCGCATGGGCGAGGGTGGTCTTGCCGACCCCTGGTACATCCTCGATGAGCAGGTGTCCGCCCGCCAGCAGGCAGGCCACGCAGTCGCGCACTTGCGCCTCTTTGCCGACGATCACCGTGTTAAGCTGATTCAGCAAAGTGGCAAGCTTCGCAGCAACGTCCATATTTGTATCCATATGCAAACGATACCGTAAGACCGCGCGGCCCCATGCTGTGTGAGGTCTAGATACGACAGAGACACGGCAAAGAGATGGGCAAGACCGGCTACTTCACACATCGCGATTGCTGGAAGCACGACATGGGACGGGGCCACCCCGAATGTCCCGAGCGGCTGGATGCCATCGAAGACAGGCTGCTGCTGACCGGCGTGGGCGATGCCCTCGAACACCGGGACGTGCCTTTGGCGACCCTTGCGCAGATCACGCGGGCGCACAGCGAAGCACACCTGGAATACCTCGAAGAGCTCCATCAGCGCCTGGTGGCCGACGAGCCGGCCGGCGGGCCCGCCCATGCGATGCTCGACCCAGACACCATCCTGAACCGCTACACGCTGCTGGCCGCGCGCCGGGCCGCCGGAGCCGCCATTGCTGCCACCGACGCGGTGATTGCGGGCGAAGTCGACAACGCCTTCTGCTCGGTGCGCCCGCCCGGACACCACGCCTGCCGCGAGCAGGCCATGGGCTTTTGCTTTCTCAACAACGTGGCCATTGCGGCGCGGCATGCGCTCGAGGTACATGGCATGGAGCGCGTGGCGGTGGTCGACTTCGACGTGCACCACGGCAACGGCACCGAGAACATCCTTTCGAACGATCCGCGCGTGCTGATGGTGGGCTTCTTCCAGCATCCGTTCTACCCGTACAGCGGCACCGACCACCCGGCCTCGAACATGCTGAACCTGCCGATTCCGGCCTATACCAAGGGCATGGACGTGCGCGAGCTGATCGAGGCGGCCTGGATGCCCCGGCTCGAAGAGTTCGGGCCGGAAATGATCTTTGTCAGCGCGGGCTTCGACGCCCACCGCGAGGACGACCTGGGCCAGCTCGGGCTCACCGAAAACGACTTTGCCTGGATCACGGGCCGCATCCAGGACGTGGCCAAGCGCCATTCGCGCGGACGCATCGTCTCGATGCTCGAGGGCGGCTACAACCTCGATGCGCTGGCGCGCAGCGTGGAAGCGCACATCCGCGTCCTGGCCGATCTGTAACGCCGCGGGCGCGAGCACGGCGCCATGTTTTCCCAAGAGATGAATTTCAACGATTTCACACAACGATTGGCGCAGGTCGACGCGCGCGGCCTGGGCATTGAACTGGCAGCACTGGTGGCTTGCGTGGCCCTGGCCTGGATGGCAAGCCGCTGGTTCGGGCGCGACCAGCCCAAGGATTCGATCTGGTTCGGCGAGCGCACCTTCGACGGCGTTCTGTTCCCTCTGCTGGCGCTGGTTTTCACCGAACTCGCCCGCCGCCTGGTGACCGGCTTCCAGCCGGTGCTGGTGCTGCGCATCGCGGTTTCGGTATTCCTTTCGCTCTTGGTCATTCGCCTGTTCGCCCGGGTGATGAGGGCGGTTTTTCCCGCCTCCAACCTGGTGCGGCTGCTGGAGCGCACGATCTCCTGGCTGGCCTGGATTGCCGCTATTCTCTGGATCGTCGGGCTCTTGCCGCCCGTGCTGGCCGAGCTCGACAACATCACCCTGTCGTTCGGCAAGACCCGCGTCAGCCTGCAGACCATCGTGCAGGGCGCGCTCTCGGCCGGGTTGGTGCTGGTGATTGCGCTGTGGATTGCCGCCACCATCGAGAAGCGCATCCTGCTCGAGGCGGTGACCGACCTCTCGATGCGCAAGGTGGCGTCGAATGCGATCCGCGCCATCCTGCTGCTGGTGGGCCTGCTGTTTGCGCTTTCGGCGGTGGGGGTCGACCTCACGGCGCTCTCGGTGCTGGGCGGTGCGCTGGGCGTGGGCCTGGGTTTCGGCCTGCAGAAGCTGGCGGCCAACTACGTGAGCGGCTTCGTCATCCTGCTGGAGCGCTCCATCCGCATCGGCGACAACGTCAAGGTCGACACCTTCGAAGGCCGTATCACCGACATCAAGACCCGCTACACGCTCATCCGTGCCGGCAACGGGCGCGAAGCCATCGTGCCGAACGAGTCGCTCATCACCAGCCGGGTCGAGAACCTTTCGATGGCGGACCGCAAGTTCAACATCACGACGAGCATCGTGGTGGGCTACGACAGCAACGTGGCCCAGGTCCAGTCCATTCTGTGCGGGGCCGCAAAGGCGCAGCCGCGCGTCATGACCGACCCCGAGCCGGTGACCTTTCTTTCCAGCTTTGCGCCCGACGGGCTCGAGTTTGTCCTGAACTTCTGGGTGGCGGATCCGGACAAGGGCAAGGACAACGTTCGCTCGGCCATCAACATCGCCATTCTGGAAGGCCTGCGCGGCGCGGGCATCGACATTCCCTACCCACAGCGCGTGGTGCGGGTCGAATCGTTGCCGCCGGGCGTTTCGGGTACCCCGGACGCTGCCGTATAATCACGAAAAAGCACGACCGTTCTTTTTTGTAACCCGCAGTGCCAATCGCCATGAAAGCAGAGGCGGCAAAGGTCGGACTCTAGAATGACCGGTTGCCCTCGAAGCCCCCTTTTTGCAATCCAATGGAGTCAAGTCAATGAAGGTTCTAGTGCCTGTCAAACGGGTCGTCGATTACAACGTCAAGGTGCGCGTGAAGAGCGACGGCACCGGGGTGGACATTGCCAACGTCAAGATGAGCATGAACCCCTTCGACGAGATCGCCGTTGAAGAAGCCGTTCGCCTGAAAGAGAAGGGCGTTGTGACCGAAGTCATCGCTGTCTCTTGCGGCGATGCCAAGTGCCAGGAAACCCTGCGCACCGCCATGGCCATCGGCGCCGACCGCGGCATCCTGGTCGAGACCACCGAAGAGCTCCAGCCCCTGGCCGTTGCCAAGCTGCTCAAGGCGCTGGTCGAGAAGGAACAGCCCCAACTCATCATTCTGGGCAAGCAGGCCATCGACGACGACGCCAACCAGACGGGCCAGATGCTCGCCGCCCTGACCGACCTGCCGCAAGCCACCTTCGCCTCCAAGGTCGAAGTGGCCGATGGCAAGGCCACCGTGACGCGCGAAGTCGACGGCGGCCTGGAAACCATCCAGCTCAGCCTGCCGGCCGTGATCACGACCGACCTGCGCCTGAACGAGCCGCGCTACGTGACCTTGCCCAACATCATGAAGGCCAAGAAGAAGCAGCTTGACACCTTCAAGCCCGAAGACCTGGGCGTGGACGTGAAGCCCCGCCTGAAGACCCTCAAGGTCAGCGAGCCGCCCAAGCGCGGCGCCGGCATCAAGGTGCCCGATGTTGCAACGCTGGTGGACAAACTGAAGAACGAAGCGAAGGTGATCTGAACATGACCGCACTTGTTATTGCCGAACACGACCACGCGACCGTCAAGCCCGCGACTCTCAACACCGTGACCGCGGCGCTCGCCTGCGGCGGCGACGTGCACGTGCTCGTGGCCGGAGCCAATGCCGCCGAAGCCGGCAAGGCCGCCGCGCAGATCGCCGGCGTGGCCAAGGTCATCGTGGCCGACAGCCCCTCGCTGGCCGAGAACCTGGCCGAGAACGTCGCTGCCCAGGTGCTGGCCATTGCCGGCAACTACAGCCACATCCTGTTCCCCTCGACCGCCAACGGCAAGAACGTCGCCCCGCGCGTGGCTGCCAAGCTCGACGTGGCGCAGATCTCCGACATCACTTTGGTCGTGAGCCCCGACACCTTCGAGCGCCCGATCTACGCCGGCAACGCCATTGCCACCGTGCAGAGCAGCGACGCCACCAAGGTGATCACGGTTCGTACCACCGGCTTCGACGCCGCAGCCGCCACGGGTGGCAGCGCAGCCGTCGAAACCGCTGAAGGCGTGGCCGACAGCGGCAAGTCGAGCTTTGTGGGCCGCGAAGTCACCAAGAGCGACCGCCCCGAACTCACCGCCGCCAAGATCATCGTCTCGGGCGGCCGGGCCCTCGGCAGCGCCGAGAAGTTCACCGAAGTGATGACGCCCCTGGCGGACAAGCTCAACGCCGGCCTCGGCGCCAGCCGCGCCGCGGTGGACGCAGGCTACGCACCGAACGACTGGCAAGTGGGCCAGACCGGCAAGATCGTCGCGCCGCAGTTGTACATCGCGGCCGGCATCTCGGGCGCCATCCAGCACTTGGCCGGCATGAAGGACTCCAAGGTGATCGTCGCGATCAACAAGGACGAGGAAGCACCGATCTTCTCGGTGGCCGACTACGGCCTTGTGGCCGACCTGTTCACGGCCGTGCCGGAACTGGTCAAGGCGCTCTGACGCGATTGCCGCACTGAGCCGGAGGGCATCGTTCGCGATGCCCTTTTCGTATCCGCCGTATCTGGAGACAAGAGATGAGCTACACCGCCCCCCTCAAGGACATGCTGTTCGACATCGAGCACCTGGCCAACATCGGCGAGATCGCCAAGCTGCCCGGCTTTGAAGACGCGGGCCTCGAAACCGCGCAAGCGGTGCTAGAGGAATGCGCGCGTTTCAACCAGGACGTGGTCGCGCCGCTGAACGTGGAGGGCGACCGCAATCCTTCGTCCTTCAAGGGCGGTGAAGTCACGACCACCGCGGGCTTCAAGGAAGCCTTTGCGCAGTACGTGTCGGGCGGCTGGCAGGGCCTGCAGCATCCGGCGGACTTCGGCGGCCAGGGCCTGCCCAAGACCATTGGCGCAGCCTGCGGCGAAATGCTCAACTCGGCCAACATGAGCTTTGCGCTGTGCCCGTTGCTGAGCGACGGCGCCATCGAGGCGCTGCTCACGGCCGGCTCCGACGAGCTCAAGGCGGTGTACCTCGAAAAGCTGGTGAGCGGCCAATGGACCGGCACCATGAACCTTACCGAGCCGCAGGCCGGCAGCGATCTTGCGCTGGTGCGCAGCCGCGCCGAGCCGCAGCCCGACGGTACCTACAAGATCTTCGGCACCAAGATCTTCATTACCTACGGCGAGCACGACATGGCCGAGAACATCGTCCACCTCGTGCTTGCACGCGTCACCGGCGCGCCCGAGGGCGTGAAGGGCATCAGCCTGTTCGTGGTGCCCAAGTTCATCGTCGGCAAGGATGGTTCGCTGGGCGAGCGCAACGACGTGCACTGCGTGAGCATCGAGCACAAGATGGGCATCAAGGCCAGCCCTACCGCCGTGCTGCAGTACGGCGACCATGGCGGTGCCGTGGGCTACATCGTCGGCCAGGAAAACCGCGGCCTCGAGTACATGTTCATCATGATGAACTCGGCCCGCTACGCCGTGGGCATGCAGGGCATTGCCATTGCCGAGCGCGCCTACCAGCACGCCGTGGCCTACGCGAAGGACCGCGTGCAGAGCCGCCCGGTCGATGGCTCGATGAACGCCAGCGCGCCGATCATTCACCACCCCGACGTCAAGCGCATGCTGATGACGATGCGCGCCTACACCGAAGGTTGCCGCGCCATGGCCAGCGTGGCCGCAGCCGCCTACGACGCGGCGCACCACCACCCCGACGCGGAAGCCCGCAAGCAGAACCAGGCGTTCTACGAATTCATGGTGCCGCTGGTCAAGGGCTACAGCACCGAGATGAGCCTGGAAGTGACCTCGCTCGGCGTGCAGGTGCACGGCGGCATGGGTTTCATCGAGGAGACAGGGGCGGCGCAGTATTACCGCGACGCCAAGATCCTCACGATCTACGAAGGCACCACGGCCATCCAGGCCAACGACCTCGTGGGCCGCAAGACGGCGCGCGACGGCGGGCAGACGGCCAAGGCCATTGCGGCGCAGATCGAGAAGACCGAAGCCGAGCTCGCGAAGAGCGAGAGCGCGGCCGCCGCGGCGGTTCTCAAGCGCCTGAAGGCCGCACGCGAAGCTTTTGTCGAAGTGGTCGATTTTGTCGCAGGCCAGACCAAGGCATCGCCCAACGCGGTGTTCGCGGGCAGCGTGCCTTACCTGATGCTTGCGGGCAATCTGGTGGCCGGCTGGCAATTGGCGCGCTCGCTCATCATTGCGCAAGACCTTGCCTCGCGCAGCGTCGACACCGATTTCATGCAAGCCAAGATCGTCACTGCGCGCTTCTACGCAGAGCACATTCTCAACAAGGTGCCGGGCATCCGAGACAGCATCGTCGATGGCGCGGAAAGCGTGACGGCACTCGCACTCGACGCGTTCTGAAGCCCGGGCTCCGTGTCGCCCACCTGACGGGCGGCGCGGACTTCCTCTTATATAAAACCGAAACCTTATCCCGGAGACGACATGTCCAAGCTGCCCCCCGTGCTCGCCAATCTGCCGCTGCCGATCATCGGCTCGCCGCTGTTCATCATCAGCAACCCGAAGCTCGTGATCGCGCAATGCAAGGCCGGCGTGGTCGGCGCGATGCCGGCGCTGAATGCCCGCCCCGCGGCACAGCTCGAAGAGTGGCTGATCGAAATCACCGAAGAGCTCGCGGCCTACAACAAGGCCAACCCGGACAAGCCCGCCGCGCCGTTCGCCATCAACCAGATCGTGCACAAGAGCAACGACCGGCTCGAGCACGACATGGAAATGGTCGTGAAGTACAAGGTGCCGATCGTCATTACCTCGCTGGGCGCGCGCACCGATGTGAACGATGCGGTGCACAGCTACGGCGGCGTCACGCTGCACGACATCATCAACAACAAGTTTGCGCAGAAGGCCATCGAGAAGGGCGCCGACGGCATCATTGCCGTGGCGGCCGGCGCCGGCGGCCATGCGGGCGTGAAGAGCCCATTTGCGCTGGTGCAGGAAATCCGCCGGTGGTTCGACGGCCCCATTGCGCTGTCGGGCTCCATTGCCACGGGCGGGGCGGTGCTCGCGGCGCAGGCCATGGGCGCCGACTTTGCGTACATCGGCACTGCATTCATCGCCACCGAAGAAGCGCGGGCCAGCGATGAATACAAGCAGGCCATTGTCGAAGGCACCTCCGACGACATCGTGTATTCAAACCTCTTTACCGGCGTGCACGGCAACTACCTGGCACCCAGCATCGTCAAGGCCGGCATGGACCCGGCCAACCTGCCCGAAGGCGACGTGAAGACCATGAACTTCGCCGCCGGAGAAGGCAGCAAGGCCAAGGCCTGGAAGGACATCTGGGGCTCGGGCCAGGGCATCGGCGCCGTCACCGAAGTGGCCAGTGCCGCGGCCTTCATCGAAAAGCTCAAGCGCGAATACCAAGAGGCAAGGCAGCGACTCGCACTTTGAACGGCGCGGACAAACCGGCACTTGCCGCAGCGCCTGCGCAGCGCGGGCGAATGCCGTTGCTCGACATTGCCAAGGGCATGGCTTGCGCGGTGATCGTGGGGCACCACCTCTCGCGCTATGGCGCGATGCCGGTGGGGGCCTTTGCGCTTGCGCCCGCCTTCCTGGGCTGGCTGGCCGATGATGGACGTCTTGCGGTGCAGGTGTTCCTGGTGATTGCGGGGTTCCTGGCAGCCGCCAGCCTGGCGCCCGATGGCGTGCTGCGGGTCGACAGGCCCGTTGCACGCATCTTGCAGCGCTATGGCCGGCTGGTCATGCCCTACCTGGCCGCGCTCACCGTGTGCGTGCTGGTGGCCGCAATCGTCCGCCCGTGGATGAGCGGTGACGACGTGCCGGCTTCGCCGAGCATCGGCCAGTTGCTGGCGCACGGGTTGCTGATGCAAGACCTGCTGGGCTACGACTCGCTTTCTACCGGCGTCTGGTATGTGGCCATCGATTTTCAGCTCTTCGTGCTCGCGCTCACGCTCGTGGGAATGCCGGCCATGCTGCGGCGGGGCGGAGCGGCCCCGGCGGCTGCGGCCTCGCGCGAACGCTGGATTCCCGTGGCGCTTGTGCTGGGGCTGGCGGCAGCCTCGCTGGTGCTCTTCAACCGCAACGCCGAGCTCGACGACACGGCTTTCTATTTTTTCGGCGCCTACGGCCTCGGCATGCTGGCTTTCTGGATCGGACGCGCCACCCGCGCCAGCACCTGGCAAAGCGCCATCGCGCTGCTGGCGCTGACCGGCGCGGGCGCGCTTGCCATCGATTGGCGCAGCCGTATTGCCATTGCGCTGGTGAGCGCATTGCTGATTGCTGTTGCGCAGCGCAAGGGCTGGCTCTCGCTGGCTGGCCGGCCAGATGTCGCCATGCCGCTGCAGCGCCTCGGCCGCATCTCGTATTCGTTGTTTCTCATTCACTTTCCGGTGCTGCTGGCCACCAACGCAGCGGTTGAGCAGCTTGGGCCGCATGCCGCATGGATCGATGCGCTCGGCATGGCGGTCACCTTCGGTCTTTCGATCGCGGCCGCGCTTGTGCTTTACCGCTGGGTGGAAGTGCGGCCGGCTTCATGGCGCGCGGTAACCGGCTTGTTTGCCGCGCTGGTGGTCAGTGGAATGCTCGTTTCGCACTGATCGCAGGCACTGTGCGCGCTCTTCATGGCCAGGGTGTAGGTGGCGGAATCTCGCAGACCGGCTCGACGTCGACACTCTTGAAGTCAGCCGGCGAGACGATTTCCAGGTATTCCATGTCGGGCGAGTAATCGAACAAGAAGTGCCGGATACCGGGGCGCTGGTGCACCACGTCGCCGGCTTCGACCAGGGTTTCCTTGTCTTCGTACATGAAGCGGGCCCAGCCCTTCATCATGATCACGATCTGGAAGTCCGCCTCGTGGCGGTGCCAGCCGGTGCCCGCTTCCGGTGCCATGTTGGCCTTGACGAGGTGCGCAACGACCTTGCCGTTGGTGGCCTCCGCAATGCCGAGGTCTCGATAGAGAAAGAAATCGCGCAGGCCGCCCGAGACGAACTCCGTGTCGCCGGGCTTGACGTGGGAGAACTGGGTGGCGGTTCGGTCCAGCATGGGGCGCTCCTTTGCAGGTGATGCCGGTGGTGGTCGTGCCGCGTTGCCCCACGCATAAAGCGTTCCCAAAGACATCTGCGGCAAAGGGCTGATTCCGGCGATGGCTTGACGCGCCCGGAACGCGACGGGATACTAAACCACATGGTTCACTCAGATTCCGGTTCGCTGGACGCCGTCTTTGCCGCTCTTTCAGATCCGACGCGCCGCGCCGTGCTCGAAACCCTGGGCGAGCGCAGCCTCAGCGTGACCGAGCTTGCCGAGCCGCATGGCATGTCTCTTACCGGCTTCATGAAGCACCTGCGGGTGCTCGAAGACGCCGGCCTTATCTCGCGCACGAAAGAGGGCCGGGTCGTGCAGTGCGAACTCTCGCCGCGGCCCATGCAGGAGGCTGCCGTGTGGCTATCCCGTTACGAGAAATTCTGGACCGGGCGCCTCGATGCACTGGCGCGCTATCTCTATCATCAAGAGGAGACCGAATGGCAAAACCTGCCGCCCCCGCCAAAGAGCGACCCTCGCTCACCCTCCGCAGGCACTACCCCGTCGCCGCCGAAAAAATCTGGCGCGCGTGGACCGACCCGCAAGCGCTGAAAGCCTGGTTCGGCCCGGAAGAAATCGTTTCCGTTCCGCTGGCCGAGGTCGACCTGCGCGTGGGCGGCCGCTTTCGCGTGACCATGCTCGCCGCCGAGGGCGAGACGCACGACGTGAGCGGTGTCTACCAGGAACTCGTGCCTAACCGAAAACTGGTTTTCAGCTGGGCCTGGCGCAGCACGCCGGAGCGCGAGTCGCGCGTTACGGTGCGCATAGAGCCCGATGGCAACGGCTGCGAGCTGGTCTTGATGCATGAGCAGTTCTTCGACGAGGCGGCGCGCGACGGACATGAGCACGGCTGGACCGGCGCCATGGTCAAGCTCGAGCAATGGCTGGTGCAGCCGGCCACATGACCGCTTTCACGCATTGCCTGGCCGCTGGCGAAGACCCATACTGGTGGCTCCACGACCGGACGATGAACGGAGCCTTCCATGAGCAACGAACTTCGCAAGAAGCTGCATGACCTGGCGGAACTGGCCGACAACACCACCGACCCGCAGACCAGGGCCATCGTCGAGGCCATACGGCTGCAGACGGCTGTGCTGAACGAGCGGCTCTTTTCCATCGAGCTGCAGCTGGGCACGCTCACCAAGCGCATGGAAAGCACGACTGACTGAGTGGCCGCCGCTTTGTGGGGATAATCCCGTCATGAGCGGCAACACATTCGGAACTCTCTTCGCGGTCACCAATTTCGGCGAGTCGCACGGCCCGGCCATCGGCTGCGTGATCGACGGCTGCCCGCCCGGCATGGAACTGAGCGAAGCCGACATCCAGGGCGATCTCGACCGCCGGCGCCCCGGCACCAGCCGCCACGTTACCCAGCGCAATGAGCCCGATGCGGTGCAGATTCTTTCGGGCGTGTACGAAGGCAAGACCACCGGCACCCCCATTGCATTGCTGATCCAGAACACCGACCAGCGCAGCAAGGACTACGGCCAGATTGCCCAGCAGTTCCGCCCGGGCCATGCCGACTTCACGTACTGGAAGAAATACGGCATCCGCGATCCGCGAGGCGGTGGGCGTTCTTCGGCACGGCTCACGGCACCCATGGTGGCTGCCGGCGCGGTTGCCAAGAAATGGCTGGCCGAAAAGCACGGCATGGTGTTTCGCGGCTGCATGACGCAGATCGGCGAAATTGCCATTCCGTTCGAGAACTGGGACCATGTACCCAACAACCCCTTCTTCGCGCCCATTGCCGACGTGAGCGAGCTCGAGTCGTACATGGACCGCCTGCGCAAGGCCGGCGATTCGTGCGGTGCACGCATCCGCGTGACGGCCACCAACGTGCCCGTCGGCCTTGGCGAGCCGCTGTTCGACAAGCTCGATGCCGAGATTGCCTACGCAATGATGGGCATCAACGCAGTGAAGGCGGTCGAGATTGGCGCCGGGTTCGACAGCATCACGCAGCGCGGCACCACGCATGGCGACTCGATCACGCCGACCGGCTTCGTCACCAACAACGCGGGCGGCATCCTGGGCGGCATCAGCTCGGGGCAAGACCTGGAAGTGAGCATCGCAATCAAGCCCACGAGCTCGATCATCAGCCCGCGCCAGTCCATCGACATCCACAACAATCCGGTCGAGGTGGTTACCAAGGGCCGCCATGATCCGTGCGTCGGCATCCGTGCCACGCCCATTGCCGAAGCCATGCTCGCGCTGGTAGTCATGGAGCACGTGCTGCGCAACCGTGCGCAGTGCGGCGATGTGCAGCATGACGCAAAGGTGCAGGCCGACAAGACCGAAGCTGCCTCGCCGCAGTCGTCTTTCCTCTAGTGTCCGCCCCGCCACCAGTGGCCGCCGGACGCGGCCACCTGTTGGCGTTTGCTGGTCTGTCGGCCAGCTATTTTGCGCACATCGGTTTCTTCAACCCCTACCTGCCGCTGTGGCTCAAGGACCTGGGGCTGCCGATCTTCACGATCAGCCTGCTGGCTTCGGTGCAGTCGATCACCCGGGTGTTCGCACCCTATGCCTGGGGCGCGCTCAGCGACCACACGGGCCACCGCGTACTGCTGCTGCGCTTCAGCGCCGCGGTGGCGCTGGCCAGCTCGTTCGGGCTGTGGTGGCATGGCGGTGCGTGGTGGCTGGCGCTGGTGCTGCTGGTGATGTTTACCCACACCAGCTCGATGATGTCGCTCACCGAGGCGGCCATGGCGCAGCTCGTGGCCGGCGACTGGGGACGCTACGGGCGCATTCGCCTTTGCGGCTCTGCCGGCTTTCTTGTGACGGTGTTCTTCGCCGGCGAATGGTTCGAGCGCTTCGGCATGAAGCACTTTCCGGCCTGGGCGGCCGGTACGCTGGCCGTGGTGCTCATTGCGACCATGAAGCTCCCCGACATTCGCGAGCCCGTGGCCGCCCATGACGCGGCAAAGGAGCCCATTGGTCCGGTGCTGCGCATTCCGGCCGTGCGGTGGTTCTTTGCGGCGCTGTTCTTCCAGGTGATGTCGCACTTCTCGGTGTACGCATTCTTCTCGCTGTACCTCGATTCGCTGGGCTACGGCAAGAGCGTCATCGGCCTGCTGTGGGCGCTGTCGGTGGTGGCCGAGATCGTCTGGTTCTTTCTGCAGGGGCGGCTCATCGGCCTCTTGCCCATGCCGCGTTGGATGCTGGTGTGCGGCATTGCCGCCGTGGCGAGGTTGGGCCTGACCGCCGGGCTGGGCGGCTCCATTGCAGCGCTTGTCATTGCGCAGTGGCTGCACGCGCTGAGTTTTGCGGCGCATCACACCACCTGCATTGCCGTGGTGTCGCGCCGCTTTCCGGGGCGGTTGCGCGGGCGAGGGCAAGCGCTGTTCACCGTGATCGGCTACGGCTTTGGCGGTGTGCTGGGCGTATTGCTCGGCGGCGCTGCAGCGCAGGAGTTCGGCTACCGCACTATGTTCGCGCTTGCGGCCCTGCTGGCCGCGGCGGGCAGCCTCTGCGCCTGGCAGGTCGCAAGGCTCGAACGGCCGGCGCCGGCGCGCGCGGCCTGAGACGCCGCCCCGCATCCCTCTCTTCTGCTTCTTCTCCCTCGCCGCGGGCCTTCCGCCGAATCTGCTGCGCGAATTGATTTGCCCAATTGCGCGGCAGTCCTGCGCCTGCGAACTTTATGTTGAACCCCTAAATCGTGAAATTTGGCATTGGCTCTTACGATAAATCAACATTTAAAATAATTGTGAAAACATGCAATGGGGAGGTGAGCATGAAGCTCATTTTGAAAACAATATTGTTATTGAGTGAATTGCTATTAAGTTGTTTGTCTTATAAGCGATCCACGGTTCAGCAATGAACCGCCGTGTCACTATTCAGACGCCCCTGGGCGAAGCGTTGCAATTTCGCCAGCTGGTGGGCCGCGAAGCGCTGAGCCAGCTTTACACCTTCGACATCGACCTCCTGGGCAGCAGCAACGCCATTGAGTCGAAAGCCTTACTCGGCAAGGCATCGACGGTAGCGGTCGAAACCGAAAGCGGCGGCGTGCGTTACCTCAGCGGAATTGCGACGCGCTTCGGGCTGCAACAGGAAGATGCGCGCCATTCGTTCTACCGCCTGCAATTGCGCCCGTGGCTGTGGCTTGCCACGCGCCGCAGCGATTTCCGCATTTTTCAGGGCAAGAGCGTTCCCGACATATTGACGGAAGTGCTGGGCAGCTACGGCTATCCCATCGAGAAGAAGCTGAGCCGGGGCGACTACCGCCGCTGGGACTACTGCGTGCAGTACCACGAGAGCGACTTCAACTTCATCTCGCGGCTGTGCGAGCTCGAAGGCATCTACTATTACTTCCGGCACGAGGCTTCGCAGCACGTGCTGGTGTTTGCGGACGACATTGCGAGTTCGCACGCGCCGCTGCCCGGCGGAGAGTCGGTGCGCTTTCACCCGCTCGAAAAATCCGGCATGGGCCAGCGCGAGCGCATCTATGCCTGGGAAACCGCGGAAGAGGTGCGTGCGGGGCATCACTACAACAACGACTACGACTTCGAGAAGCCCAAGGCCGACCTCTCGCACCTGCGGCAAATGCCGCCTGGGCATGACCACGACAGCTACGAAAACTACGAGTGGCCCGGCGGCTTTGTGCAGCACGCAGACGGCGAGACCTACGCGCGCATCCGCAACGAAGAGCAGCTGAGCCAGCGCAGCCGCGCGACCGGGCGCTCCAACCTGCGCGAGCTGGCAACCGGCCACACGCTTCGGCTCACCGGCCATCCGCGGGCCGACCAGAACCGCCAATACCTGCTGCTGAGCGTGAGCTACCACCTGCAGGAAAACCTGCAGGCCAGCGAGGGCGCCGACGCTGCAGAAGGATCGGTGCAGCGCTTTGCATTCGATGCCCAGCCCACCAGCCTTGCATGGCGGCCCTTGCGCACCACGCCCAAGCCGCGCACCCGCGGTCCGCAAACGGCCATGGTGGTGGGGCCTGCCGGTGAAGAGATCTGGACTGACCAGTACGGCCGCATCAAGGTGCAGTTCCACTGGGACCGCCTGGGCAAGGACGATGAGAACTCCAGCTGCTGGGTCCGCGTGTCCACCGCATGGGCGGGCGCCACCTTCGGCGCGGTGTCGGTGCCGCGCATCGGCATGGAGGTGATCGTCGACTTTCTCAACGGCGATCCTGACTACCCCATCGTGACGGGCTGCGTCTACAACGCCGACACCATGGCCGCCTGGCAGTTGCCGGAGCAAAAGCACCTCTCGGGCATTCGCAGCCGTGAACTCGGCGGCGGGCGTGGCAACCATCTGGTGCTGGACGACACCCACGGAAAGATCCAGGCGCAGCTGCGCAGCGACCATCAGGCGAGCCAGCTGAGTGTGGGCCACATCGGCCGCATCGAAGACACGGCCGGGCGCAAGGAGCCGCGTGGGCAGGGCTTCGAATTGCGCACCGACGGGCATGGCGTGGTGCGCTCCGCGAAGGGCCTCCTGGTCACCACCGAGACGCGTGCCAACGCGCAGGCGCACATGACCGACATGGGCGAAACCGTCGGCCGGCTCACGCAAGGACGCGACCTGCATGAGAGCCTGGCCGAAATCGCGCGTACCGCCAAGGCCCACGAAACCGGCGACCAGGACGAAGTGGCCCGCAGCCTCAAGGAGCAGACGGACGCAATCAAGGGCCAAGGCGGCAACCGGGAGCAGGGCGAGTTCGCCGAGTTCCAGGAGCCGCACCTGACGCTCGCCAGCCCCGCGGGCATCCAGACGACCGCGCAGGGTTCCACGCACATCGTGAGCGTGGAGCACACGGCAATCACAAGCGGTGCGCACGCGAGTTTTGCCACGGGCAACAGCTTCCTGGTCAGCGCCAAGGATGCGGTGCGCATCGCGGCGTTCAACAAAGGCATCCGCATGGTGGCGGCGGCCGCCGACATCGACATCGCCGCGCTCAAGGACAGCATCAACGCGCTGGCCAAGCTCGACATCAAGATGGAGGCCAACCGGATCACCATCACCGCGAAGGAAGAGATCGTCGTCAACGGCGGCTCCAGCTACACGCGGTGGAATGCGGGCGGCATCGAGAGCGGCACCAACGGCCTGTGGCGCGCGCATGCGTCGTCGCATTCGATGGTCGGCCCGAAGAGCGACGGGCCGCCGCGCCTGCCGCAGCCGCCGCAGCTCCCGCGCGGGCAACTCGACCTGTACCACCGGTACGTGAAGGCCGACGGCGCCATGCGCCAGGGCGTGAAGCAGGGCGACTACACGGTGGTCGATTCGGAAGGCGCAACGCACACGGGCAAGCTCGACGCGAACGGTTTCGCGTCGGTGGCCGGGCTTCCGCTCGGGCAGGCCAAGGTCACCTTCGGCGGCGACCCGAGCGATCCGTGGGAAACGGGCAGCTACTTCGCCAAGCCCGACCGCTGGCCGGCCGAACCCGCGAGCGACAAGGCGCTGGACTCCGAGGGCGGTGGAACGAGTTTCCTCGGCGGGCTTGGGGGTGGGGGCTCGCTGGGCAAGGCGAGCGGGCTTGCGAGCCAGGTCGCCCAGGCGGCGAACACGGCGCAGCAAGCCGTCGGGGCCGTGCAGAGCCTGCAGCAGGGCGGCGCAAAGGCGCTGCTCGGGCAGGTCGGCCGGACCGCCACCGGCATGGCCACGCAGGCTGTAGGCGCCAAGCTGCCTGTATCGCTGCCTTCGCTGCCGAGCGTTCAAACGCCGGGGTTCGCAGGCTGACGGCCCGCGAACCCGGCGACTACAAGAAATCAAGGGAGAGATTCGCGCATGGCTGAACAAGCCCCACAAAACAAGGCGCAAGGCGCGCAACCCACCGAACGCGAGCGCCAGACCGCGGTGGCGCCGCTCAACACCATCGGCGTGGAAGACATCGGCGCCGGTGCCGCCAAGATCGACAAGTGGCTGCGCAAGCTCACCAACGACTACGTCACGCTCAACGTGCTGAAGACCTTCGCGGGCAGCCTGCCGGTCATAGGCAACATCATGGCGCTCATCGATGCAGTCTGGGACATCGTCGAGATGATCACCAAGAAAGCGTACTCCGATGTGCTGCAGTGGGTGAGCCTGGCGATCAACCTGCTGGGCGTGATTCCGTTTCCTCCCGGCACGGGCGCCGCGCGCATGAGCCTGCGGCCGATGCTGCACCTGCTCAAGCAGCAGATTGCCAAGTCGGCCAAGAACGTGGTGCCGAACATCGGCGAGGCTTTCGTGACGGTGCTCATCACCCACCTGAACGACACCATCGCCGGCACGCTCGACAAGTTTGTGGACGAGGCGCTCGGCTACCTGGACGACTTCCTGCAGTCATGCGCGAAAAAGGTCGACGGCATCGCCGATGCGCTGATCGGTGCGCTGCAGGTGGCGCTGGGTGAGAAGCCGGTGTTCGCGACCGGCGGCGCTGCCGAGAAGAACACCTACGACCCCAAGACCCAGAGCACCTGGGGCCGCATGATGGCCGCCGCTGCTGACGCCGCGAAAAAGTCCGCCAACTACGCGGCCGCGAAGGCGAGCCACTATGGGTTGCCCGACGCCGTGAAGGCGGAAATCCGAAATACCGTCGCCAGCCTGACCGATCTCAAGGGTGCGGCGCGCCGGCAGATCATGCGGCTGGGCGATGAGAGCCTGCAGTACGGCATCAAGTGGATGATCAAGATCCTCAAGGACGCACTGATCAGGCGCAAGGGAAAGCACGCCGCAAGCATCAACGCGACCAGGGGTTCGGAGGTACGGGGCAACAAGCCCGGCGGAGAGCAGGGCGCGACATCCGCGCAGGTTCCGGCCAGCGGCGACCCGGGCTGCAAGAACTGCGCGGTGTCAGGCGCCGGCGGCGCCATCGCCCTGGCCACCGGGTGCGAGAGCTTCGACCACACCGACTTCGTGCTGGGCGCGACGTTGCCCATCAGCTGGACGCGCGTCTATCGCAGCAATCTCGGCGCGTTCGACCAGGCCAGCCTGGGCGCGCGCTGGATCACGCCTTACACCACCCGCGTGGACGTCGCCAAGGCCGCCAAGGGCCGGCGCCAAGGCGAGATGAGCCTGATCTATCACGGCGCCGATGGACGCAGCCATGCCTTTCCGTTGCTGGCCGTGGGCAAGAGCCATCACAACCCGATCGAGGAGATCACGCTCACGCGACTGAGCGAACGCCTGCTGGCGGTGGACTTCGGCAAGCCGGTGCCCGCGGGCGAGGCGGCCGATTGGCGCGAGACCTACGAACTCGTGGACACCGTGCCCGCCAAGGCTGCATCGCAAGGCAAGCAGCACTTCCGCCTGGTGGCCCAGCATGCGCGCGGCGGTGCCGCGGTCGGCCTGCGCTACGACCATGTGATCGCCGCGACCGGCGAAGAGGTGCTGAGCGACATCATCAGCCGGCAGGGCGATGCAGTCATCGCGCACGTCGGCACCCGGCCCGACGCCCGCACGGGCCGCATCGCGTCACTGTGGGAGCTGAAGGACGGCCAGGTTGTGCGCCAACTGGCGGCCTACACGCACGATGCCGAAGGCGACCTCGTCACCGCGCAGGACGAGAACGGTGCCGGCTGGCAATACAGCTACAGCCATCACCTCGTGACCCGCTACACCGACCGTACGGGGCGGGGCATGAACCTCCAGTACGACGGCACGGGTGTCGACGCCAAGGCCGTGCGCGAATGGGCCGACGACGGCAGCTTTGCGCTCACGCTGGAGTGGGACAGGAACATTCGCCTCACCTACCTGACCGATGCCATTGGTGGCGAGACCTGGTACTACTACGACGTGCTGGGCTACACCTACCGGATCATTCACCCGGACAAGCGCGAGGAGTGGTTCCTGCGCGACGACGCCAAGAACATCACGCGCCACATCCACACCGATGGCAGCACGGACGACTACGCCTACGACGCCAACGGCAACCTGAAGACCCACACCCGCGCCGACGGCAGCCGCGTTCACTACGAATACGACGCACGCCACCGGGTGACGGGCATCCTCGATGCCGAAGGCGGCGTGTGGAAGCGCGAGCACGATGCAAGCGGCAACCTCACCGAAGAAATCGATCCGCTCGGCAACAAGACCGAATACGCCTACGACCCGGCCGGCCAGCCGGTGCTCATCACCGATGCCAAGGGCGGCGTGAAGACCCTGGCCTACACGCCCGCCGGCCAGATGGCGAGCTACACCGACTGCTCGGGCAAAGTCAGCAGTTGGGAATACGACAGCCGCGGGCGCCTCGTGAAGGCCACCGATGCGGCCGGCCAGTCCACGCGCTATCGCTACACGCCCGTGGGTGCGGCTGTGGCGCAAGGCGAGGACGGCGGCAGCCGCAACCACCCGGGCCAGCTCGAGGAGATCGTGCACCCCGACGGCACCCGCGAGCACTTTGCGCACGACGCCGAAGGCCGCTTGCTTGCACACACCGACGCGCTCGGCCGCCGCACCCGCTACAGCTACACCCGCGCCGGCCTGGTCGCCGGCCGCGTCGACGCGGCCGGCCACACCTTGCGCTACCAGTGGGACCTGCTCGGCCGGCTGACCGAACTGCACAACGAGAACGGCAGCCGCTACGACTTCAGGTACGACCCCGTGGGCAAGCTGCTGGAGGAGATCGGCTTCGACCGCAAGGCCACCCGTTACCGGTACGAGGAATCCACCGGCGTGCTGGCCGAGGTCGTCGATGCGGGCCACAGCACCACGCTCGTATTCGATCCGCTGGGCCGCCTTACTGAACGCCAGGCCGCGGAACAGGCGGAGCGCTTCGCCTACGACGGCAACGGGCGCCTGGTGGAGGCTGCGAACGGCGATGCGCGGCTGCAGTGGTTCTACGACCCGGCGGGCAACCTCGCGCGCGAGCATCACCACTACATCGAGAGCGGGCAAACGGCAGTCTGGCGCCATGGCTACGACGAGCTCAACCAGCGCGTCACCACCATCCGCCCCGACGGCCACACCACGCAGTGGCTGACATACGGTTCGGGCCATGTGCACGGCCTGCTTGTCGACGGACAGGACATCCTGGACTTCGAGCGCGACGACCTGCACCGCGAGATCGCGCGCGAGCAGGGCAACGGCCTGACGCAGAAGCTGCGCTACGACCCGGCCGGCCGGCTGCTCGAGCAACAGATTTCGCAGACCAGGCCCGGCGCCGTCGAGGCCGCTGCTGCCGTCCGCCGCAGCTATGCCTACGACAAGGCTGGCCAACTCGTCGCCATCGGCGACAGCCGCCGCGGCAGCCTGAGCTACCGCTACGACCCCGTGGGCCGCCTGCTGGAAGCCAACAGCCGCCTGGGCCGCGAGACCTTCGCATTCGATCCCGCAGGGAACATCGGCAATCCTTCGGACACCACCGCGGCCGGCACGCTGGCCGCAGGCCGCGTGACCAACCGCGTCGCGGTTCGCATGGACGGCGACGGCCGCAGCATGGCCGGCAAGCTGATGGACAACCTGCTCAAGGACTATGCCGGCACCTACTACAAGTGGGACGAACGCGGCAACCTCGTCGAGCGAACGAGCAACGGCGAGAAGACCGTGTTCACCTGGGACGGCTTCAACCGCATGCGCAGTGCGAGCACCTACGGCAAGACCACCACCTTCAGCTACGACGCCATGGGCCGCCGCATTGCCAAGCGATCCGAGCACGACGTCACCCTGTTCGGCTGGGACGGTGACACGCTGGCCTTCGAGAGCACGCAAAGCACCGAGGGCCAGCAGGAGCATCAGGCCTGGCGCGGCGACAGCGTGCACTACATCCACGAGCCCGGCTCCTTCGTGCCGCTGGTGCAGATCAGGCAGGCCCAAGCCATCGCGTTGAGCCAGACAACCGACGTGAAGGCGCTGATTGCGGCCAACGGGCGCTACGACATCGAGCAGGATCCGCTATGGAACGGGCAGCAGCTCAACATGCCGCAGGCCTTTGCGAAGGAAGAGATTGCGTTCTACCAATGCGACCACTTGGGCACGCCGCAGGAGCTGACCGACCATGAGGGGCGGATTGCCTGGTCGGCCAGCTACAAGGCCTGGGGCGAAGCCAGGCAGGCGATCAGCGAGGCGGGGAGGAAGGCGGGGTTCAGGAATCCGATCCGGTTCCAAGGGCAGTACTTTGACGACGAGACGGGGCTGCACTACAACCGGTATCGGTATTACGACCCGGTGAGTGGAAGATTTGTCAGTAGCGATCCGATCGGGTTGCTTGGAGGCACCAACCTTCATGCAGCAGTTCCAAATCCGACGGGCTGGATCGACAGTAACGGCCTTTCACCGGTTGAAATTCTCAAGAAAGTCGCACAGGTAAAAGCGGGAAGAAGCGTCACCGTCTGCTCGTTCAAGGAAGCGTCAACAGTTCTATTTGCGGCGTTTCCAGATGCGCAAAAATCTGCAGGGGCAGGCGATAAGGATCCTGCAAAAACTGCCAGAGACAAGGCTGCATTTAAGTCGAATCGGCAAAATGACACGGGAAGAGCCTCGTATCACATGGACTTCAAAACCAACCCTGCGACTGATGTGCTATATGGGCACGAGTCACTTCCGAACGGGCATCCACATAAAACCATGCCGCATATCAACGTCGTTACTCCTGAAGGCGATCGGCTCGATATTTTTGTGGATAGGCCCACTAGATGCCCTTCGGCAAAGAAAAAATGAAAGACGCAGAAATTATTTCCAAAATCAGTCAATTGATTCAGGCCAAAAAATCGTTCTGGATCAATGGGGATTATCTCCGGGAAGGTGAGGCAGTCCACTGGGAGTGCTTTGTCAAGGTACTGGGGTCGATAGTGGCGGTTGGATTTGATGAGTATCTAGAGAAATACGAAGATGCGGTCGATCTTTATGATGTGTATGTACGCAAGCAATTTACAAATATCGAAGAGGCATTGAAATTTATCCTGAATTCCCTCCCTCTTGCCGCCGAAAGGTTGCGCAGCAGCTAGTCGGATTTGGATTCGCGCACTAGTAAGTAAGAGCAGTGGATGTAAATATATGGCATTTAGTCTGACGAAAGCTCAAGAGAAGAGATTTGCTCTTCTGCAGGAAAGAAACTTCGAAGGACTATTTCTTGGTTCGGATTCAGTTTTAGATTTAATCCAATTTCCAGAATCCTCGATTCTTCTGGAAAAAATAAAAAATATTACGGACTCCAAAAGTGGCATAAAAACACAGGGAGCCTCGCATTTATTCAAATACCTATTTGATTTTGCAGTCAACCAAAGCAAGGCATGCCTCCTCGTTCTCCCCGGCCTTTCGCCTCAAAGCGGGTTCATTTATACGCAATACCCAGTAATTAAGGCGGAGGCAAAGCGATTGCGGCTGCTGCTGCAATCAATGCAGGGAAAATTGATTGAAGTGGACTATTTGGCCTTGGTTTCCGAGAGTCTCGAACACGGTGTCGTCTTGGATTTTTATGCGGGAAACCCCGAAATCCATGGCTCCGATAAAGAAATTTGCCAAATTATCACTTGGTAAAAAATGCGCTTCTGCGTCGATGAAATACAAGGATGCGCAATGATTTCTTCTGTCAACGAATTTGCTAAATTGCGATCAAGTCAAGTAAAAGAAGAATATGACATAGCTGCTCACGAGGAAGCCTCTCTTGAAGTCTGGCAGGACGTTATCGAAAATTACCCAGAGCTCAGGAAATGGGTGGCTCACAATAAAACAGTTCCCCTGGAGATCCTTCAGGAGCTCTGTAAATTCGATGTGGAAGTCAGATTCTTTGTTGCGTCCAAGAGAAAGCTATCTCAGGAGTTATTCAGATTATTGTCGGCAGATCCCGATTCCACAGTTCGACAGCAAATTGCTTCCAATAAGAAGACTCCGATCGATATTTTAGAAAAACTATCAACAGATAAAGATGAACATGTTGTCAGGGTCGCAAAATTCAATCTATCAAACAGGAAATAGATACTTCCTTTCCAGTGCGCAAAATAATCAGCCATAGACCAGGCAGACCCGTCATCGACTCATGACCTTCAAGCCGGAATCCAGCACCCCGCTCGCCATCGCCCTGGGCCGTGCCCACGAGCGCTTTGCGCAGACGGGACAAGACCTGAAGGACTTCGACATCCAGATCAGCGAGCGCACACGTGAAAACGGCGAGGACGAGAACGGTGAAAACACCATCGGAATCGCCTTTGTCGCCAAGCTGGAACCGGGCAAGAAGGGCCTTGGCAATGCAAACCGCCTTGGCCGTTCGGTGCTGTACATCGCCTCGAAAACGTCGGGCGAGATCTTGCGCGAGGCGGGGAGCCGCTGAGCGCTTAACGCAACGGAGAACAGTCTCATGGAAAACGATGCTTCCGCTTCCGCCTCGTCTCTTTCTCCTATTTCAGGCGCCCAGAGCTATGCGCTCACCGACGAGCAACGCCTTGCGCTGGTGGCAAAGGCAGAAGCCGGCAATGCCGACTCCGCCTTCCGTCTCTCGCTGTACTACACCTTCACGTTCTCCGATCCCGATCAATCGATGCACTGGCTTTCCATGGCGGCTAAGGGCGGACATCGCATTGCGCAGCACAACCTTGCCTACGACCTGTACATGAACGGCACCGACCTCGAAAAGGCTGCCTACTGGGCCGCGGAGTCGCAGAAGAACGGCAACGCCGAAGCCGGATGGCTGCTGAGCGAAATCGAGACTGAGAAGGTCGTTTCCGGGTGGACCCCCCTGACATGAGCTCGCAGTCGATCATCCTGGCCCACGACATGTGGCGCAAGGGCGCAGGCGGAGCGCCGGCTGGCCTGGTCGGGCAGGCCGACAACTTCGCTTACGCGGGGCTCGACCTGGACCTGGCGCAGTTCGCCGGCTCGACTTTCGCGGGCACCAGCTTCGCCGCCACCAGCTTCAAGCATGCGGGCTGGAGCGCCTGCCAGTTCACAGGCTGCAACTTCACGCAGTGCGACTTCAGCGGAATATCGATTACGGGATGCGCCTTCGTCAACTGCACTTTCAGCGAGTCGCAGTTCAATGCCGCAGGATTCATCGGCTCGACATTCACCGGCTGTACCTGGACCGGCCTCAGCTTCGACAGCGGCTCCTGGTCGCAGGTCGATGTGCTCGACTGCCGCGGCCACCGCATCACCGCGAGCAACCTCCGCGGTCAGCAAGTGAACTTTACCGGCAGCCATTTCGAAGAGCTTGAATTCAGCAACGCCATCATCAACAACTGAATAACTAGGTGTTCAGTGCTGAGCACGCGGTGGAGCATCAACCCATTCAACCCCGGGTTTTCGATAACTAAATCCACTTGATTTAGTCCCTCTGCTGTCCGATAGTCTCCCTGCGCCCGGATGCCCCACGCCTTCCACGGCCCGGCATCCGGATCCCAAGACCGCAGGCGCATTGCCGCCTGACCACGGAGACATACACATGCTCAGCTCCCGCTCCATCCTGGCCCTGGCGGCCATGTCCCTGGCTGCATCGTCCGCCGCCTTTGCCGCCGACCAGCCGGTCATCGGCCTCGTCACCAAGACCGAAACCAACCCCTTCTTCGTCAAGATGAAAGAGGGCGCGCAGGAAGAGGCCAAGAAGCTCGGCGCCAAGCTGCTTTCGGGCGCGGGCAAGGCCGACGGCGACAACGCGGGCCAGATCACGGCCATGGAAAACATGATTGCCGCGGGCGCCAAGACCATCCTCATCACGCCGAGCGACGCCAAGGCCATCGTGCCGGCGATCAAGAAGGCGCGCGACAAGGGCGTGATGGTGATCGCGCTCGACAGCCCGGCCGATCCGCCGGATGCCACCGATGCGCTCTTTGCCACCAACAACTACACGGCCGGCGTGCTGATCGGCGAATACGCCAAGGCCGCGATGGCGGGCAAGCCGGCCAAGATCGTTGCGCTCGACCTGCTGCCGGGCCACCCGGTGGGCGCGCAGCGGCACAACGGCTTCATGAAGGGCTTCGGCCTGCAGGCGAACGACGCCAAGTCGAACGAGTTGTCGAAGGCGCCTGAAATCGTGTGCATGGCCGACAGCTTCGGCGACCAGGCCAAGGCGCAGACGGCAATGGAAAACTGCCTGCAGAGGGCACCCGACGTGAACCTGGTCTACACCATCAACGAGCCCGCCGCGGCCGGTGCCTACAACGCACTGAAGCGCGCCGGCAAGGAGAAGGGCGTGATGATCGTCTCGGTGGACGGCGGCTGCCAGGGCATCAAGGACACCAACGCGGGCGTCATTGCGGCCACTTCGCAGCAGTACCCGCTCAAGATGGCGGCCATGGGTGTGGCGGCTGGCGTGGAGTTTGCCAAGACGGGCAAGAAGGCCTCGGGCTATGTAGACACGGGCGTGACCCTCATTGCAGGCAAGAGCGTGCCGGGCGTCGACAGCAAGGACACCAAGACCGGCGCCGAGCTGTGCTGGGGCAAGAAGTAATCAAGGCCCGGAGCACCTGATGGCGAAATCTCCGACGCACCACATTCCGTGGGGCGCCCTGGGGCCGTGGCTGGCCCTGCTTGGCGCATGCATCTTCTTTGCGACGCAGTCCGATCGGTTTCTGACGGGCGGCAACCTCTCGCTGATCATGCAGCAGGTGATGGTGGTCGGCGTGATCGCCATCGGCCAGACGCTGATCATTCTCACGGCGGGCATCGACCTGTCGTGCGGCATGGTAATGGCGCTGGGCAGCATCATCATGACCAAGTTCGCCACCGAGCTCGGCCTGCCGGTGCCGGTGGCCATCTTGTGCGGCATTGGCGTGACGACGCTGTTCGGCCTGCTCAACGGCCTGCTGGTCACGCGCATCAAGCTGCCGCCGTTCATCGTGACGCTGGGTACGCTGAACATCGCGTTTGCCATCACGCAGCTGTATTCGTCGTCGCAGACCATCACCGACTTGCCCTCCGGCCTCACCGGTCTGGGCACCACCTTCAGCATCGGCAATGCCGAAGTGGCCTGGGGCGCGGTGCTGATGCTGGTGCTGTATGCGCTTGCATGGTTCGTGCTGCGCGAAACGGCCGCGGGCCGGCACATCTACGCGGTAGGTAACAACGCCGAGGCCACGCGCCTGGTGGGCATTCCAACGCAGCGCGTGCTGCTGGGCGTGTATGTGGCCGCAGGCGTGCTCTACGGCATTGCATCGCTGCTGTCGGTGGCGCGCACCGGCGTGGGCGACCCGAATGCGGGCCAGACCGAGAACCTCGACGCGATCACGGCCGTGGTGCTCGGCGGCACCAGCCTGTTCGGTGGGCGCGGCATCGTGCTGGGTTCGCTCATCGGCGTGCTCATCGTCGGGGTGTTCCGCAACGGGCTCACGCTCATGGGCGTGTCGTCGATCTACCAGGTGCTGGTAACGGGCGTGCTGGTGATTCTTGCGGTGGCGGCCGATCAACTCTCGCGCCGGGGAGCACGCTGATGAACGCAGTAGCCAATCCCAAATCCGCCAAGATCGTGATGCAGGCCAAGGGCCTGGTGAAGCGCTACGGCCAGGTGACGGCGCTCGACGGTGTCGACTTCGAGCTGCGCGAAGGAGAAATCCTCGCGGTGATCGGCGACAACGGCGCGGGCAAGTCTTCGCTCATCAAGGCGCTTTCGGGCGCGGTGGTGCCGGACGAAGGCGAGATCCTGCTCGACGGCGCGCCGGTGCATTTTCGCAACCCGCTCGACGCGCGCCGCGCGGGCATCGAAACGGTCTACCAGGATCTGGCCGTGGCACCCGCCATGACCATCTACGAGAACCTCTTTCTCGGCCGCGAGCTGCGCCGCCCGGGCTTCATGGGCAACGTGCTGCGCATGCTCGACAAGAAAAAGATGCTGCAGGAAAGCGCCGCGCGCATGGCAGACCTGAAGGTCGGCATCCAGTCGATGACGCAGGCGGTCGAAACGCTTTCCGGCGGACAGCGGCAATGCGTGGCCGTGGCGCGCAGCGCGGCCTTCGCGCGGCACGTGGTCATCATGGACGAGCCCACCGCAGCGCTTGGCGTGAAGGAAGGCAACATGGTGCTCGAACTGATCCGCCGCGTGCGCGACCGCGGCCTGCCGGTGGTGCTCATCAGCCACAACATGCCGCATGTGTTCGAGGTGGCCGACCGCATTCACGTGGCGCGGCTCGGCAAGCGCGCGGCGGTGCTCAACCCGAAGAACATCAGCATGAGCGATACGGTGGCCGTGATGACCGGCGCCATGACGGCCGACCAACTGCCCGCGGAGGCGCATGCCTGATGCAGAAGTCGCTGTGCGCCCGCCCGACCTGTTGCGCCCGCGCGGCTCCAACCAGGTGGGCATGCGCCAGTTCAACGAGCGCGTGGTGCTGCAGGCCCTGCGCGTTCACACCAGCCTGCCGAAGGCCGACCTCGCGCGGCTCACCGGACTGAGCGCGCAGACCATCGGGCTTATTACCGCGCGGCTCGAGGAAGACCAGCTCATCGTCAAGCAGGGCCGCGTCCGCGGCCGCATCGGCCAGCCGTCGGTGCCGTTGGCGCTCAACCCGGACGGCGCCTTTGCCATCGGCATCAAGGTGGGGCGGCGCGGCGCCGAATGGTTGCTGATCGACTTTGCAGCGCAGGTGCGCGAGCGCCACGCCATGAGCTACGACTTTCCGGATGCGCAGGCGTTGCTGCCCGCCATTGCCGAGCATATTCATCGCCTGCGCGACGGGCTCGGGCCGCTGGCCACGCGCAACGTGGGCGTGGGCCTGGCCGCACCATTCCTGCTTGGCGGCTGGCACCGCACGCTGGGCTTGTCCAAGGCGCAGTCGGACGAGTGGAACCAGATGGACCTGCTGGCCGAGGTGAGGGCGCGCACCGATGTGCCGGTGAGCTTTGCGCGCGACACGGTGGCCGCGTGCGTGGCGGAGTTGGTCGGTGGGCGCGGGCACGACCTGAAGAGCTTTCTGTACATCTTCGTCGACACCTTCGTGGGGGGCGGGCTGGTCATCGATTCGCACCTGCACACCGGTGCGCACGGCAATGCGGGCGCATTGGCTTCGTTGCCGATGCAGTCGGTGCGGGCCGGTGGGGCGATGCCGCCGCAGGTGATGGCCGAGGCTTCGCTCTGGGAGCTGGAGCAGCGGCTGCAGGCGGAAGGGCTCGACACCACCGCGGCCTACGACGAACGCGCGCTGCAGCCGCCATATGCCGCTGTCACGCAGGCTTGGCTGGGCTCCGCATCGCTGGCCTTGGCGCATGCCATCGTGAGCAGCACAGCGGTGCTCGACCTGGCCGACGTGGTGATGGATGGCTCGATGTCGCGCTCGCTGCTGCAGGCGTTGCTCGAACAGACGCGCGCGGCGCTGGCCCAGTGCAATTGGGAAGGGCTCTGGCCGCCGCAGCTGCACGGCGGAAGGCTGGGCGCGCAGGCTTGCGCGCTCGGCGGGGCCATGTTGCCGCTGCACGCCAACTTCGCGCCCGACCACGATGTGTTCCTGAAGGCGGCCTGAGCGGACTTCCGCTCTCAAACCTCGCAGATCACGCACTCACAATTCAGAGGCTTGCCGATGCATGCAGGTTGCGCGGCAGCCGCAAGGTGCTCGCAAGCGCGCCTTCGGGGCAAGGCCCATCGGAATAGCTCGCTTCGCCCTCGGGCATCACGCACTTGTGCACTTCGACGACGGCCGGCGCGGCCTTGGCTTTCGGCTCCGCGGGCGCGGGGTCCATGCTGCCGAAGTTTGCGTTGGCTAGCGGCGCGTAAGCGGGCGCATAGGGAGACATGGGCATGACAGGCTCAGGGGAAGAGCGGGCCACTTCGTCCGTCGACGTGCGCGTGCCGGTGCCCGGTATGGCGGGCTCGACATGCGCCGGCATGACAGCGGGCGCCAAGGCCGGTGCCCGTGCCGCGCTCTCTTGAACCAGGTCTTTCAGCGTCACGTAGAAAAGCGACATTGCCACCAGCGCCACACCCAGGCAAGGCGCCCAGTACCGGGTGGACCCTTGCGCAATATCCGATTGTTCGGTCTTGCCGATCGTGTGTTCGAGGCCCATGGCTGAAGCTCCTTGTTGGTGTTCAACCGTTCTACTTACCGGACCCGGCCGCACTTGTAGGCCTGCGCCATGCGCCGTGACGGAATACGCCTCGAAAACGCCGCGGAGAAGTTCGCTCGGGCCATGCGGCAACTTCGCGAAGACCAGAAGTTCGAAAGGGGCGCGCGCGGGAGTTTCGATAATGCAGTCCGTCTTGTAGAAAACCGCAAAGAATGAGTGCCGCAGATTTCCTCTTCGCCCCCGAAGTACAAAAGATACTGATGGTCGCCTACGCGGCGCCGGACCAGCCGCTGTCTTCCAGCGAGCTGGCCAAGCGCTCGAAGCTCGAACCCGATGATGCAGCGCGCACGCTGGAGCATCTTGTCGGCAGCGGCATCCTGAAGCGGAACAAGCTGAAGGCAGACGAGGGCGAAACCTTCGCGGTCGATCGCGCGTTCATCTTTCACCACGAATTGCGAAGCATCGCGCTCAAGTCATTTGCCGCAGCCGAACCGGTTCGCTCCATGCTGCGCTCCAAGTTCAAGGACTCGGTCATGCGCGCCTTCATCCTCGAAGAAGACAAGGACGGCACCCTGGAGCTTCTCGTCGTGCACGGCCAGCTCATGCCGGATGAATCCGCCATGAAGGCCGCATGCCAGAAGCTGTCGAAAAACATTCACCGCCACCTGAAGGTGCACGTCATCTCGAACACCCGGTTCAACAGCCTTCCGCCGCGCGACCCGCTCGCGCCGAAGCTGGCGGCGCCGGGCGCGCTCGAGATCATTGCCCTGGGCGATACAAAGGCTCAACCCCCGGCCGAGAAGGTTGGCCTCTTGCAAAGTGCGAAGAAGAAGCTCGCAACGCTGGCACGCCCATCGGCGTGAGCGCACAGCAAAAGCCCGTTCAGGCCCGGCTCAGTCCGGCTTGATGTTTGCCCTTGCGATCACTTTTTGCCAGCGGGCCTGCTCGGCCGCAATGAATTGGGCGAACTGCTCCGGCGTGCCGCCGACCACCTCGGCCGCATCGGCGCTCAACCGCTGCGTGGAGTCGGGCGACTTCACCGCCTTCATCGTCTCGGCCGAGAGCTTGGCCAGCTGAGCGGGCTCGATGCTGGCCGGCGCAAGCATGCCGTACCACTGCGTCATTTCGAAACCCGGAAAGCCTTGCTCGGCCACCGTGGCCACGTCCGGAAGTTGCGGCAAGCGCTTGGCCGAACCCGTGGCAATACAGCGCACCTTGCCTGCCTTGATGAAGGGAATGATTGCCGCCGCGCCGATGGCAGAGGCGTCGAGCCGGCCCGAGAGCAGGTCGGTCACCATGGGGCCGGTGCCGCGGTAGGGCACATGCAGCATGAAGACGTTGGCGGTCATCTTCAGGTACTCGAAGGCCAGGTGGCCCGCGCTGCCGTTGCCCGCGGAGCCGTAGCTCAGCTTGCCCGGTTTCGACTTGGCATACGCGAGGAACTCTTTCAGGTTCTGCGCCGGCACGTCGGGGTGCACCACATACAGGCTGGGCACCTTGGCCAGCAGGCTCACGGGCTTGAAGTCCTTGTTCGCGTCGTAGGGCAGCTTGGCAAAGATGTACGGGTTGACCGCCAGCGTGCCGATGTGCCCGAGGATCAAGGTGTGCTGGTCGGTGGCGCGCGCCACCTCGCTCATGGCAATGTTGCCGGCCGCGCCCGGCTTGTTGTCGACGAACACGCTCTGCCCCAGCGTACGTGAAAGCTCGGCGGCGGTGGAACGCGCCACGATTTCCGAGCTGCCGCCCGGCGCGAAGGGCACGACGAAGCGGATCGACTTGCTGGGCCACGCGGCCTGTGCGGCCGAGATCGAGGGCAGCAGCCCGCTCGCAGCCAGTGCACCGCCGCCTTGCAGCCATTGGCGGCGTGTGGACAGTTGATCGTTCAGGAAGTTGTCGGACATGAATTTGTCTCCATAGCTTTTGTGTGAGGGGAGCATCTTGCCCGACGAATGTGGCCGCAGCCCGGTCAGATCAGGTTGCGCATCGCCTGGGCCGTCTCGCGCAGCACCGGCAGCACGCGCGCCACTGCGTCCTCGGAGCTTTCGTGGCCCATGGGCATGGTGATGTTGAGCGCGCCCAGCAGCATGCCGTGCCGGTCGCGCAGCGGCACCGCAATGCCGCGCGAGTTGAGGTCGAGCTGCTGCTCCGACAGGGCCCAGCCTTGTGCGCGGATGCGAGCCAGCTCCAGCTTCATGCGCTCCTTGCTTGCGATGGTGTGCGATGTGAACACCTGCAACTGGCGCGTGGCAAGCCATTCGGCCAGTTCGGCATCACCGCGCAGGGCCAGCATCAGCATGCCCGCGGCCGTGACCTGCGCCGGCACGCGCGCGCCGAGCACGTAGCCGGTGCTCATGCTGCGGTTGGGGCCGTTGCGCGCGATGTAGACGACCTCGTCGCCGTCCATCACGCTCAGGTAGGCGATCTCGTTGGTGCCCGCGGCCACGCGCTGCAGAAACGGCTGCACGATGCGCGGCAGCCGCGCCGAGTCGAGGTAGGACTGGCCCAGCCGCAGCACGCGCGGCGTCAGCCAGAACAGCTTGCCGTCGCTTGCCACGTAGCCCATGTGCTGCAGCGTCAGCAGATAGCGGCGCGCGGCCGTGCGCGTCATGCCCGTGCGCTCGCCGGCCTGGCTGGCGGTCAGGCGCGGGTGGGCGTCGTCGAAGGCCTCGATGATGCTCACGCCGCGCTCCAGGCCGGCAATCCAGTCGCGCTTGTCCAGGCCCGGCGGGGCGGGGGAAGAATCGTTGAGATCGGTGCTCATGGGGCGGGAGTTTGCCGTGCGGGCGGCGCTCCCGCATTCGGCGTTCATCAGGATTAACCCTGTTTTTGTTCGATCATCGAACGCGTAGAGATGATAGTCGTGCATTTTGGGTGCGTGCGAGGGTGAGGCCGATGGCGAAGGTGGATAAAGTCCGCCCTGGCGATGGCTTTGGAGCGATTGCCGCACAAAGAGGCAAGACATGACCACCTCCATCAACGGCAGCACCCTGGCGTACCTGATTCCCGGCGACCCCGTGCGCAACGTGCGCCTGCCGCGCATGTTCAACGCCGTTTTCGAGCGCTTCGGCATCGACGCGGTGCTGGTGCCCATGCAGGTGCCGCTGCGCGACTTCGCGGTGTTCCTCAAGTCGGCCTTCCTGGCCCGCAACGTGCGCGGCATGGTCATTGCGCCTCCGCACAAGCCGCTGGCGGTCGACCTGCTCGACGGCTGCGGCCTGTTCGGGCGCGTGGCGGGGTCGGTCAACGTGGTGCGCCGCATCGATAACAACGAACTCGAAGGCGACCTCTTCGACGGCGAGGGCCTGCTCGGCGCGCTCGATCATTTCAACATTCCGTTCCGCGGCAAGCGGGTGCTCATTCTTGGCGCCGGCGTGAGCGCGGCGGCCATCGGCGTGGCGCTGGCCGAAGGCGGCACGGTCGATGGTGCGGAGCACATCGCGTTGTACGACACCTCGGCCGGCAAGGCGGCCGGCGTGGCTGCCAAGCTCGATGCGTTCTTCGATGCCAACGTGGTGGCTGTCGACAGCAATGCACCCGAGGGCTACGACCTGGTCATCAATGCCACCTCGCAGGGGCTCGAAGAGTCCGACGCGCTGCCGGTGGACGTTGCGCGCATGGAGCCCCACGCTGCGCTGTTCGATATCTTGCTGCGCAACCAGCCGACGCCGCTGGTGCGCGCCGCGCGTGCCCGCGGCCTCAACGCGCAAGCCGGCTTCGAGATGCTGATTCAGCAGATGCCGCACTACTTTGCGTACTTCGGCCATGCCGAGGCGGCGCAGGGCCTGCGCAAGGACGTGGATTTTCTGCGCGAGATCATCTATCCGCCCGCGATGCAGGCAGAAATTCGCAAACCTTTGCGCTACCGGTCGCCGAGCGTGGCCTGAGCGGCGGCCGGCGCCGGGCAAGTTGCCGGGCGTGTCCGGCCCATATGAGAAGTTGTTCAGGAGGAGAGGCAATGGAAAAGATATTCGACGGCTACTGCAAGGTGCTCGACGCGCTGATTGCGTTGGCGCTTGCGGTCATGGTGGTGCTGGTGTTCGGCAACGTGGTGCTTCGCTATGCTTTCAATTCGGGCATCACCGTGTCCGAGGAAGTGTCGCGCTGGCTCTTTGTGTGGGTCACATTTCTAGGCGCGGTGGTGGCGGTGCGCGAACGCGCGCACCTGGGCACCGACTTCCTGGTGGCCCGCCTGCCGGTAATGGGCAAGAAGATCTGCCTGGTGGCCGGCCATGTGCTCATGCTGTATGCAACGTGGCTGCTGTTCAGCGGCAGTCTTGCGCAGGCAAAAATCAACTGGGACGTGGATGCGCCGGGAACCCGCGCATACACCCCCATCGTCAATGGAGCGGGCGGTGTGTTAGCAGTTTAGGCCGCGCGGTTTGATGCGCTGTTCGTCGCAATGGTGGTCTACCGCGAGATGAACTTCGCGCAGCTCTACCAGGTCTTCGTGAGTGCGGCCAAGACCACGGCCGTGATCATGTTCCTTGTGGCGGCGGCCATGGTGTCCGCATGGCTCATTACGGTGGCCGACCTGCCGAGCAAGCTCATCGCGCTGCTGGAGCCCTTCATGGGCAACCAGACCTTGCTGCTGATTGCAATCATGCTGCTGGTGATGGCCGTTGGCACGGCCATGGACATGACGCCGACCATTCTGATTCTCACGCCGGTGCTGATGCCGGTGGTCAAGGCTGCGGGCATCGATCCGGTTTATTTCGGTGTGCTGTTCATCATCAACAACGCCATCGGGCTCATCACGCCGCCGGTGGGCACCGTGCTCAACGTGGTGGCGGGCGTCGGCAAGATGAAGATGGACGAAGTCACGCGTGGCGTGCTGCCCTTCATGACGGCGCAATTCATCGTGATGTTCCTGCTTGTGTTTTTCCCATCGCTCGTGCTGGTGCCCATGCGCTGGTTCGCAGGCTGAGCCGACCTCGTTTTTCCTTTTTTTAGATTCGAACCTCAAGGAGACATTGAATGAAGAAGACCTTTACCCGCGCCCTTTGCCTTGGCTTTGCATTGCTGCTTCCCGTGGCGGCGGCCGTTGCGCAAGACATCAAGGAGCGCTCGATCAAGTTCGCGTTCCAGAACCAGGGCGATCATCCGCAGGCCTTGGGCGCAAAGAAATTCGGTGAACTCGTCGCGCAGAAGTCCGGCAACAAGATGCAGGTCAAGCTGTTTCCGGGCGGCACGCTCGGCGGCGACGTGCAGACCGTTTCGGCCATCCAGGGCGGAACCATAGAAATGACGGTGCTCAACGCCGGCATTCTTTCCAACCAGATCAAGGCATTCGCGGTCTTCGACTTTCCTTTTCTGTTTGCCAATCCCCAGGAAGCCGATGCCGTGACCGACGGACCCTTCGGCAAGAAGCTGTTTGCGGAACTCCCGGCCAAGAACCTGGTTGGTCTTGGCTACTGGGACCTGGGCTTTCGCAACGTGACCAACAGCAAGCGCCCGATCAACAAGGTGGAAGACCTGGCCGGCCTGAAGATCCGCGTGATCCAGTCGCCGATCTACATCGACCTGTTTACCGCCCTGGGCGCCAATGCCACCCCCATGCCTTTCCCCGAGCTCTACCCGGCGCTCGAGCAGAAGGCGGTCGACGGCCAGGAGAATCCCAACACGGTGATCCGCACCTCCAAGTTCGCCGAAGTGCAAAAGCACCTGGCGCTCACGCAGCACGTCTACAACCCGCAGGCGCTGATCGTCGGCAAGAAGCTCTGGGATTCGCTCAGCGATGCTGAAAAGAAAATCATGACCGAAGCGGCCGACGAAGCCACCAAATACGAGCGCGAAGTCTCGCGCGGACAGGCCCAGGCCGCGCTGGCGGACCTCAAGAAGGCCGGCATGCAGGTAACCGAATTCAGCCCCGCCGAAATGCAGCGCCTTCGCGACAAGGTCAAGCCTGTGGTCGAGAAGCACAGTGCACTGGTGGGCGAAGCAGTGGTGAAAGACCTGTACGCCGAAATCGCGAAGGTCCGCAAGTAAGTTCAACGACAGGCCAACGAAGGACCGCATGATTACCGGCAAGACCACCCTCGTCGCGCACCTGGGCTTTCCCACCGAGAGCTTCAAGGCGCCGATGATCTACAACCCCTGGTTCGACAAGCAGGGCATCGATGCGGTCGTGGTGCCGATGGGCGTGAAGCCGGAGGACTACCCTGCGGCGTTTGCGGCGCTGTTCCGGCTTACGAACATCCGGGGTGCGCTGGTGACCATGCCGCACAAGATCACGACCATGGGCCTGGTCGATGAAGTCACACCAACCGCGAAGATCGCCGGCGCCTGCAACGCGGTGCTCAAGCGTGCCGACGGCACCCTGGTGGGCGATCAATTCGACGGCGCCGGTTTTGTGCGCGGCGTCCTGCGCAAGGGCCGCGCGCTCGAGGGCGCGCGCGTGCTGGTCTCCGGAAGCGGCGGTGTCGGCTCTGCCATAGCGGCTTCGCTGGCGGCGGCAGGGGTCGCGCAAATTGCGCTCTTCGATGCCTACGCGCCGTCTGCCGATGCACTGGCCGGGCGGCTGCGCACGCACTATCCGGCACTGGCCGTTTCCACGGGCTCGAACGATCCGGCCGGGTTCGACGTGGTCGTCAATGCCACGCCGCTGGGCATGAAGGAGGGCGACGCGTTGCCTTTCGACGTGGACCGCATCGCGCCCTCGACCTTCGTCGGCGAGGTGGTCATGAAGTCCGAATACACGCCGCTGCTGCGCGCCGCACTGGACAAGGGCTGCGCGGTGCAGGTCGGCACCGATATGCTGTTCGAAATGATCCCCGCGTACCTCGAGTTCTTCGGCTTTGGCACCGCCACGGCCGACGAGCTGCGCGCCGAGGCGAAGCTCAGCTACTGAGTTGCCACGGACGCAAACGCCTACGTCCCACGGGCGTGTTGCGAACGCGGTGTAATGCCGTTTCGCCGCCCGATTTTTTTGATGCAAGAGGCGTTCACCATGAGTATCTTTGAAGGCTTTCTTTCCACCTCCGAAACGCTTTCAGCCTTCAGCGACCGCAACTTTGTCGATGCGATGCTGCGCTTCGAGGCGGCGCTCACGCGGGCCCAGGCGGCGGTAGGGCTGGTGCCTGAATCGGCAGCGCATTCGATTGTCGGCAGCTGCAAGGTCGAGCTGTTCGACGTGGCAAAGATCGTGCGCGACAGCGGCCGGGCGGGCAGCGTTGCAATTCCGCTGGTCAAGGCGCTGAAGGAGGCGGTGGGCCTGTTCAACCCCGAGGCCGTGCCCTTCGTGCACTTTGGCAGCACCAGTCAGGACGTGATCGACACGGCCATGGCACTGGTCACGCGCGAGGGCATGGCGCTCATCGAAAAAGACCTCGATCGCGCCATCGAGGCGCTGCTGCAGCATGCCACGCAGCATGCCGCCACGCCCATTCTTGCGCGCACGCTGATGCAGCCGGCCTCCGTTACCAGCTTCGGCCTCAAGTGCGCGGGCTGGGCCGCGCCGCTGGTGCGCAGCCGCATGCGCTTGCGCACGGCTTCGCACCACGCCCTCAACGTGCAGCTCGGCGGTGCGGTCGGCACGCTCTCGCAAATGAAGGGGCAGGGCCCTGCCGTGGTGCAGCGCGTGGCGGACGAGCTGGGTCTTGGCAACGCCGGTGCCACCTGGCACACGCAGCGCGACGAATGGGTGGCGCTCGGCTGCGAACTGGGCCTGCTCACCGGCAGCCTCGGCAAGATCGCGCGCGACATTTCTCTCATGGGCCAGTACGAAGTCGGCGAGGTGGCCGAACCCACCGAGCCGGGCCGAGGCGGCTCTTCGGCAATGCCGCACAAGCGCAACCCCGTGGCCTCGATGGTGGCGCTGGCCGCGGCGCAACGCGCCCCGCAGCGCGTAGCCGCACTGCTGGCCGCCATGCCGCAGGAACACGAGCGTGCTCTCGGCGGATGGCAAGCCGAACTGGCCGAATGGCCGCAATTGCTGATGTCTGCGCACGGCAGTGCACGCGCCTTGGCCGGTGCGCTGCCGGGCCTGCAGATCGACGCGGCGCGCATGCGCGCCAATATCGACACACTGCGCGCCGAGCTGCCGCGCGAGGCGGCTGACGAATGGTTCAACCCGGCTCTGGCAGAGCCCGCCGGCGACACCGCGCTGCGCCAGGTGGCGGCGCTGCGCGGCCAACTGACTGCGAAAGACACATCCCGATGACCGATCCAAAAAGCACACCTCCCGCCGGCGACTACGAAGCGGGCCTCGTCAACCGCCGGCGCGTGCTCGGCGATGCGTGGGTCGACAAGTCGCTGGCCAACCGCAATGAGTTCAACGCCGAATTCCAGGAGCTCATCACGCGCCACGCGTGGAACGACATCTGGGGCCGGCCGGCCCTGGGCGACAAGACGCGCCGCTACATGGTGCTGTCGATGATGCTGGGCATCCACGCGTACGAAGAATTCGCGATGCATGTGCGCGCTGCGCTCGACGGCCCGCCCGAGTCGCGGCTGACGCCCGACGACATCAAGGAAGTGATCATGATGGCCGCCATCTATTGCGGTGTGCCGGTGGCCAACCACGCCTTCGGCATTGCCACCGGCATCTTGCGGGAGAAGGGCCTGCTCGCAGCAGCCCCGCAGTGACCGGGCCAACGGATATTCGCAAGGGCCGCTTCGACGTCGGTTTTACCTTGTTGCTGCCGCTGCTCCTGGCGGCCCAGCCGGTTGCCACCGACAGCTACCTGCCCGCGCTCCCCGCCATTGCAAGGGAGCTGGGTTCCGCCAGCACCAGCCTCACGCTGTTTGTGCTGGCCTTCGGCTTTGCGCAATTGCTCTGCGGGCCGCTGGCCGACCGCTTCGGACGCCGGCCGGTATTGCTGGCGGGGCTCGGCTGCTATGTGATTGCGGCGCTTGGCGGTGCTTTTGCCGGGAGCGTGGCGGTGCTCGCGGGCTGGCGCACGCTGCAGGGCTTTTCGATGGCGGCCATTCTGGTTTGCGCGCGCGCCGCGGTGCGCGACCTGTACCCCGCGCACGAAGGGCCGCACGTCATGGCGCGCGGGCTCACCGGGCTGGGCGTGGTGGGGCTGCTTGCGCCGCTGCTCGGCGCCTGGTTGGTGCAGGGGGCCGGCTGGCGCTGGGTCATGGGGTCGATGGCGCTGTATGCGCTGGTGCTCTTTGCGCTCTGCTGGCGTTCGTTCGGCGAAACGCGGCGGCCGCTGGCGGGCGATCTTTCGGCGCCGCGCGGCAGTGCGCGCGCCGTGTTCGCCAGCCGCAGCTTCCGCGCCTGGGCTTCGGTGGCTGCAACCACCTACGGCGGCCTGTTCTGCTTCTTGCTGCTGTCGCCGATGGTCTACATCGGCTACCTGGGCTGGTCGCCCGCGATGTACGGCTGGATTCCGGCCGGCGGCTCGCTGGTCTATATTTTCAGCACCACGATGTGCCGGCGCCTGCTGCGCAAATACGGGCCCGTGCACACCGTTCAGCTTGGCGCTACGCTGAGCATTGCCGGCGCAATCATCCAGGCGCTGGGCTGCTGGCTGGCGCCGCACAGCGCGGTGCCGCTGCTGGCGGGCCACGCGGTCTATTGCCTTGGGCACGGCATACACCAGCCTTGCGGCCAGGCCGGCGCGGTGGGCGACTTGCCGCACCTGGCGGGCCGCGCCGTGTCGTGGTCGGGCTTCGGCATGATGATGGTCGCGTTCAGCGTCGGGCAAATTGCGGCACAGTTTGTCGACACCGGTTATTCGAACGGCGCCTGGCCGATGGTCGTGCCCATGCTGCTCGCGGGCTGCGTGCTGCTCGCCATTGCGTTCTACTGGCTGCCGCGTCTTCAACATCCGATAAGGAAGGAATCAACATGACCCGCTTGAACGTTGTCCGCGAAGGCAGCGGCCCCTTCGTCGTACTGAGCCATGCGCTGGGTTGCGACCTGCACATGTGGGACGGCGTGGCCGAGCAGCTGGCGCGCGGCCACACCGTGATCCGCTACGACCACCGCAACCATGGCGCTTCCGACGTGGTGCCGGGCGCGCTGCGCATCGAAACCCTGGCGCAAGACGTGGCCGAGCTCATCCAGCGAGAGACGGGCGGAGAGCCGGTGCATTTTGTCGGACTGTCGATGGGCGGCATGACCGCGCAGGCGCTGGCGGTGCGGCACCCCGAACTGCTGCGCAGCGTGGTGATCGCGAATTCGTCGGCCCACTATTCCGACCAATCACCCTGGCGGGCGCGCGTCGAAACTGTGGCTGCCAAGGGCGTGGCGGCCATTGCATCGGGTGCCGTGTCGCGTTGGCTCACGCTGGGTTACGTGACCACGCAAGAGGGCAAGTCGGCAGCGCAGGCGCTGAACGAGGTGCTGGTGCGCACCGACGCGCAGGGCTACATCGAGAGCTGCAACGCGGTGGCCGCCATCGACTTTCAGGAGAGCAACCGCCGCATCGCGGTGCCCACGCTGGTCATTGCGGGCCTGCAGGACGAAGCCACGCCCTTGGCCATGTCCGAAGCCATGGTGGCTGCCATTCCCGGCGCCCGGCTGGCGACCATCGACGCGGCGCACCTGAGCGCGGTCGAGCGGCCGGTTGAATTTGCCCAGTTGCTGATCGATTACTGGCGCAGTTTCTGAAATTTCGGCTTGAGCGGGGCAGGCCTTGTCCTAGGTCTAACCCCTATTTCGTGCGAAGAGTGCACGCGAGCGTTCGATTATCGACCTGCGGGTGAGCGGGGAGCATTGTGGGCAGGGCGCCGTGTTTCTACAGTCGGCTCCCATGCATCGCTCCATTGCCACCGTTTCTCTCAGCGGCACGCTCCGCCAGAAGCTCGAAGCCGTTTCAGCCGCAGGCTTCGACGGCATCGAACTGTTCGAGAGCGACTTCGTCAACTTCAAGGGCAGCGCTGCCGAACTCGGCCGCATTGCCGCCGACCTCGGCCTTTCGATCGACCTGTACCAGCCCTTCCGCGATTTCGAGGGCATGCCCGAGGCGCAGTTCCGGCGCAGCCTGGAGCGCGCCGAGCGCAAGTTCGACCTGATGGAGGCGATGGGCGCGCCGATGATGCTGTGCTGCTCGAACACATCGCCGCTTGCCATCGACGACCCGGCACTGGCCGCAGCCCAGTTGCACGAGCTGGCCGAGCGCGCCGCACGACGCAACCTGCGCGTGGGTTTCGAGGCGCTGGCCTGGGGCCGCTTCACGTCGCTCTACGGCGAGGCATGGAACATCGTGCGCGCGGCAAACCACTCCAACCTCGGGCTGATCCTGGACAGCTTCCACACGCTGTCGCTCGAGGACGATCCCGCGGGCATTGCCCGCATTCCGGGCGACAAGATCTTCTTTCTGCAGATGGCCGATGCGCCGCTGCTTTCGATGGACGTGCTGCAGTGGGCCCGCCATCACCGGTCGTTTCCGGGGCAGGGCGATCTGGGCGTGATCGGGTTCTTCGAGCAGGTGCTGCGCGCGGGCTACACGGGGCCGCTTTCACTCGAAATCTTCAACGACATCTTTCGCGAGACGCCCAACCGGCGCACCGCGGTGGATGCGATGCGCTCGCTGCTGTACCTTGAAAGCGAAGCACAGCGGCGCCTTGCAGCGGCTGCGGGCACCGCGGCTGCGCCCCTGCGGCCGCTGCGCGTAGAGCTTTTCAACCCGCCGCCCGCACCGGCGCTGTCGGGCCTGTCGTTCATCGAGTTCGCGGCCGACGAAAGCTCGGCCGGCACGCTCGGCGCGCTGCTTGGGCAACTCGGTTTCCGCCGCGTGGGCCGGCATCGCTCCAAGGCCGTGGTGCTGTACCGGCAGGGCGAGATCAACATGATCGTCAATGCGCAGCCGGATTCGTTTGCGCGCAGCCGCTTCGACGCGCACGGCACCTCGGTGTGCGCCCTGGGCGTGCGCTGCGCCGACCCTCTGGCAGCCGTCGAACGTGCAACCGCCATGCGCTCGCTGCGGCACGACAGCCCTGTCGGCCCCAACGAATTGCGCGTGCCGGCCATCGTGGCGCCCGGCGGCAACCTCATTCACTTCGTGTCGGAGGCACTGGGTGCCAACGGCCTGTACGAGGCCGATTTCATCCTTGAAGAAGATGCAACCGGGGCCGAAGGCGCAGGCCTGACGCAGATCGACCACGTGGCGCTTGGCCTGGCGGTGGACCAGCTCGACACCTGGGTGCTGTTCACACGCGCCGTGCTGGGGCTGGAGCCGGGCGAAAGCCTGGAGCTGGCCGATCCGTTCGGGCTGATTCGCAGCCGGGGCGTGGCCGATGCGGCGCGCAGCGTGCGGCTGGTTCTGAACGTGTCGCTGAGCCAGCGCACCCGCACCGCGCGCACGCTGAGCGTGACGGGCGGCGGCGCGGTGCACCACATTGCCCTGCGCTGCAAGGATATCTTCGACAGCGTGGAGCGGCTGCGCGCCAACGGCACGCGCTTCGTGCCCATTTCGGGCAACTACTACGACGATCTCGCGACCCGCATCGACCTCGACCCGGCACTGCTGGCGCGCATGCGGGCGGCGGGCGTGCTGTTCGACCGCTCGCCGGCAGGCGACTACCTGCACATCTACACCGAGAGCATCGAAGGCGGGCTCTTCTTCGAACTGGCACAGCGCACCGGCGGCTACGACGCCTACGGTGCACTCAATGCACCGGCGCGCATGGCATCGCAGGCGCAGGAATAGATTTTTTCGTCAACCTGGAGACAAACCATGGCAACCATCACGGCCCACGAGCCGAAGGGCAAGCACCAGTCGAAGAAGGCCACAGCCAGCGGCTGGATCGGCTCGGCGCTGGAGTATTACGACTTCTTCATCTATGCCACCGCCGCGGCGCTGATCTTTCCGCAGATCTTCTTCCCGAAGGGCGACCCGCAGATCGCGATCATTGCGTCGCTTGCGACGTACGGCGTGGGCTACGTCGCACGGCCGATCGGCGCGCTGCTGCTGGGCCACTGGGGCGACACGCACGGCCGCAAGACCGTGCTGATTCTTTGCATGTTCCTGATGGGCTTTTCGACCATTGCCGTCGGCCTGTTGCCGACGTATGACCAGGTCGGCCTGTGGGCGCCCGCCATGCTGGTGGTGCTGCGGCTGATCCAGGGCTTTGCGGTGGCCGGTGAAATTTCGGGTGCGAGCTCGATGATCCTGGAACACGCGCCGTTCGGACGCCGCGGCTTCTTCGCGAGCTTCACGCTGCAGGGCGTGCAGGCCGGCCAGATCATGGCGGCCGCCGTATTCTTGCCGCTTGCGCACTACATGGACAAGGACGCCTTCAACTCCTGGGGCTGGCGCATTCCGTTCCTGCTGAGTTTCATCGTCATCGTGGCCGGCTACATCATCCGCAAGGAAGTGGAAGAGACACCCGCCTTTACCGAAGTCGAGAAGAGCGCAACAGTGCCGAAGGCGCCGGTGATCCAGGCCGTGACCGAGAGCTGGGGCAACATGCTGCGTGTGCTGCTGTGCTCGCTGATGAACGTGATTCCGGTGGTTGCCACCATCTTCGGCGCCGCCTATGCGGTACAGCCGGGCTACGGCATCAACTTCGAGAAGGACATCTACCTCTGGATTCCTGTCATGGGCAACATCCTGGCCGTGATCGTGATCCCATTCGTGGGCAACCTGTCGGACAAGGTCGGCCGCCGCCTGCCGATCGTCGTGGGTGCCCTTGGTTCGGGCCTGCTGTCGTTCGGCTACCTGTACGCCATCAGCATCCACAACGTGCCGCTGGCCATCGTGATGTCGCTATTGATGTGGGGCGTGGTCTACCAGGGCTACAACGCCGTGTTCCCGAGCTTCTATCCGGAGATGTTTCCCACGCGCACGCGCGTCTCGGGCATGGCCATTTCGCAGAACATCGGCACCGCGATCACCGCGCTGCTGCCGGCACTGTTCGTGGCGGTTGCGCCCCCCGGCGCCGCCAACATTCCGCTGACCGTGGGTGCCATCACGCTCGCCATCTGTGCCATTGCCGCCGTGTCGGCCATGACCGCGCGCGAAACCTACCGCGTGCACATGAACGACCTGGGCAAGCCCGATGCGGTTCCGGTCGACAAGCCTGAATACGACCGGCTGCGCGAACAGACGCTGGTGGACGCACGCCTGGCCAAGGCAGCCGCCTGAACTACAAGCCGCGTGAAGACCTTGCGCGCACCAAGGGAGTCGGCGGCCATTAAGAATGGCGGCCATGACCACCCACCTGAAAATCGATTTTGTCTCCGACGTTTCTTGCCCCTGGTGCGCCGTCGGCCTGGGTTCGCTCGAGGCGGCGCTCCGGCGCGTGGCGCCAGACGTCACGGCGGAGCTGCACTTTCAGCCGTTCGAACTGAATCCGCAGATGCCGCCCGAAGGCCAGGACACCTTCGAGCACCTGAACCAGAAGTACGGCTCCACGCACGAACAGCAGGCGCAGGCGCGCGAAATGATTCGCCGGCGCGGTGCCGAGGTGGGCTTCGAATTCAGCCCTGAAGGCCGCCCTCGCGTCTACAACACCTTCAATGCCCACCGGCTGCTGCACTGGGCCGAGCTCGAGAGCCCGGCAAAGCAGGCGGCGTTGAAGAAGCTGCTGCTCAAGGCCTACTTCACCGACAGGCAAAACCCGTCAGACCCCGAGGTGCTGGTGCGGGCCGCTGCGGAGGCGGGGCTCGATGCGGCACGTGCGCGCGAAATCCTGGCAAGCGACGAGTACGCGAACGAGACCCGCGAGCGCGAGCGCATGTACACCGATGCCGGCATCCACTCCGTGCCCGCGATCATCATCAACGATCACCACCTGATTTCGGGCGGGCAACCGGTCGAGGTGTTCGAGCGGGCGCTGCGCCAGATTGCGGGTACGCAGCCCAGCACGGTCGTCACGGCGTGAGCTGGCCCCGGGTGGCGGCGGGCGCATGCTGCGCCATCAGCTCGGCCACCCAGTCGATGAACACGCGCAGCTTGGCGCTCACGTGCCGGTTCGGCGGAAACGCCACGTACAGAGGCATCGAATCGAGCTGCCAACCATCGAAAAGCCGCACCAGTTCGCCGCGTGCGAGGTGCGGCCTGGCCATGTAGTCCGGCAGCCAGAGAATTCCCAATCCGGCAAGCCCGGCCGCGAGATAGGCATTGCCATCGTCCACCGACAGCACGTAGCGGCCTTGCACTTCGATGCGCGCGTCGCCCAGCCGCATCGCGTACCGAAACATCTTGCCGGTGCGCGCCCACAGAAAGCCCACGGTGCGGTGGTGCGTGTCTTCGAGCTCCCGCGGGTGCGTCGGGGTGCCGGCCAGTTCCAGGTAGGGCGGGGCGGCATACACGCCCAGTTGCAGCTCGCCCACGCGCCGTGCCATCAGCGACTGGTCGGTGATTTCGCCGCCGCGAACCACGCAGTCGACGTTATCGCCAATCACGTCCACCACGCGGTCGCTCACACCCATGTGGAGCTGGATGTCGGGGTAGCGCGCATAAAACGCAGGCAAGGCGGGCACCAGGATCATGCGCGCCAGCGGGCTCGGCACATCCACCCGCAGGTGGCCGCGCGGCAACGCCGATGCGCTCGAAAGGCTGGTCTCGGCGTCGTCCATGTCGGCCAAGAGGCGCACCACGCGCTCGTAGTAGGCCGCCCCATCTGCCGTGACGCTGAGCTTGCGCGTGGTGCGATTGAGCAGCTTGACCCGCAGCCTTGCCTCCAGCTGCTGCACGAGCTGCGTCACGCTGGTCTTGCTCATGTGCAGCGTGTCGGCGGCACGGGTAAAGCTGCCGGCTTCCACCACGCGGGCAAACGCCTGCATCGCATCGAAACGGTCCATGTCGGCTCCTGCGGGTTCAACGATTGTTCGGGTTTGCCAAACAATGATTGTTGTCTTTGCTTGTTTATCCGATGGACCCCGGTCCCTAAAGTCCCTTCATCGTGATGACGGGCCGGCGACGGCTCATTCGAGAAAAAAGGAAGCAATCCATGGCTCAACGTGATGTCGTTTTTCCGCCCGGGCGCCAGGCGCTGTACGAAAAGAACCGCTATTCGCCGGCCATCCGGTCCAATGGCTTCCTGTTCGTTTCAGGCCAGGTCGGAAGCCGCCCCGACGGCTCGCCCGAACCCGACCTGGAAGCGCAGGTCCGGCTCGCATTCGAAAACCTCAACGCGATCCTGGCGGCTGCAGGCTGCACGTTCGACGACGTGGTCGATGTGACCGTCTTCATCGTCGACCCGGAATCGAACTTCGAGAAAATCTGGAAGATCGTGCCGGAGTATTGGGGCGGCGCGCCGCACCCAACGCTCACCGGCATAGGCGTGACGTGGCTCTACGGCTTCAAGTTCGAGATCAAGGTGATCGCGAAGTTGCCTGAAACCTGATTTGGATGGTCACTGCTACCTGGCTTTCAGGTCAAGCGGCAACGACAGAGAAAAGCGCACGACCCAGATCGCGCGCAGCATCCAGCTGAGCCGCTCGGTCTTCCTGGCCGGATTCCAGCAGGAACTCGGACGTCGCCACGCGCGCACCGCAGTAGTCGAAGATGCCGTGGTCTATCTGCGTCTTCATCGCATCGAAGTAGCCGTGCCGGTCGTAGGTTCCGGCGTCGGCACCGCCAATCGCAACCAGGTGCACCGGCAAATGGCCGAGGCGTTTGGTGAGCTTGCCTTCGGCGCCCTCGTCATACGCCCATCCGTTTGCAAACACACGGTCGATCCATCCCTTGAGCAGCCCCGGAAAAGACCACCAGTACACCGGGTACACCAGCACAAGTGCATCGGAGCGGTCGATCCGTTGCTGTTCGCGCCTCACGTCGGCACTGGGTAGTGCCTGCTTCTTGTGGGCGGCATGATCGGCAGCGGAAAAGCGGGGATCGAAGCCTTCTGCCGCAAGGTCGGCAACCTCCGCCGTGTGGTCGCCTTCGGCAAGGGCGACCCCTTCCGCAAGATTGCGGGCAACGCGATGGGTGAACGATTTTGCGTCGGGGTGCGCGACAACAATGAGCGCATGCATGCGTGACATTCCTTTCAGGTTACTGGGGTTGAAGAGGGCTGCCAAAATCGCAACCTACAATTAGTATATTGAGCAACCTACTTTTGGTACATTAACCATGCCCAAGCCCGGGGTTAAAGAAGAGATGCACGGCGGTACGGATGCCGATGAGCCTCGGCGCAGGCGTCTGTCGCGGCAAGAGCGCTACCGCCAGCTCATCGAAGTGGCCTGGCGAATCGTGCGCGAATCGGGAACCGACGCCTTGACGCTCGGCTCGCTCGCCGAGCAGGCCGGCATTGCCAAGCCGGTGGTCTATGACCATTTCGCAACGCGCAACGGACTGCTCGCCGCGCTCTATGGCGAATTCGACATGCAGCAGAACGCGCTGATCGACGCCGCAGTCGAGAACAGCGAGCCCACGCTGAACGGCCGTGCATCCGTGATTGCCGGCTCATACGTCGATTGCGTTCTTGCGCTTGGACGCGAGCTGCCCGGCGTGAGCGCGGCGCTGGCGGGGTCGCCCGAACTCGATAGCCTCAAACGCGAATCGGAAACGGCCTTTCTGCAGAAATGCCGCGCGCTGCTGGCGCCGTTCGCTCCCGGCAAGGATGTGGGTGTTGCCGGGCTGCGCGCCATGCTGGGAGCGGCTGAAGCCTTGTCCTGCGCGGCGGCGATGGACGAGATCTCCGCGCTGCAGGCAAAGCAGGAGCTGCTCGAGACGATCGTGGCAATGGTGTCGCGGCAGAAGCGAGTGGGCGCTCGGCGATCCGCCAGCGCTTGAGGGTGCAAATGGAAAACATCACCATCTCCGCTGCCACTCCCGAAGAACTCCGTTCCGGGGAGCTCGGCCGCAAGCTGCGCCACTACAACTACGGCTTTGTCGGGGAGTATCCGGAGCAGCAGTACATCCGGCTCAACGCCCGGGACGCAAACGCCCGGTTGCTTGGCGGCCTGCGAGGCTCCGTATTTCTCTACTGGCTCAATATCGATGTGCTGTTCGTCGAAGCCGACATGCGCGGCCTGGGCCTGGGCAGCCGCCTCCTGGCGGAGGCGGAGCGGCAAGCCATCGAGCTGGGCGCGACGAACGCCAAGCTCGAGACCTTCGAATGGCAGGCGGCGCCGTTCTACCGAAAGCACGGCTATGAGGAGTACGCCCGCATCGAAGACTATGCGAGCGGTTTCTACCTGGTCTCCATGAAGAAATCGCTGGCGCGCTGAGCAGCAGTTTCAATCGACCGTGTACGGCGTTTCAGGCACCTGCATATGGAAGCTCGCATTGAGCATGTTCCAAGAACGGATCGCGCAGACCGCAAACGAAAGATCCGCAATCTGCGCATCGCTGAAATGCCGCCTCACGGCCTCGAAGTCTGCGTCGCTGGGCGTGCGATGCGGCACGGCATTGACGGCCTCCGCCCAGTTGAATGCGGCGCGCTCGGCTTCGCTGAAGAATCGCCCCGCCTCGCGCCAGCCGGCCACGGCGTTGACGTGGCGGGGGTCCATGCCCTGCTTGAGCAGGTCGGCCCAGTGCATGTCGATGCAGAAAGCACAACCGTTGATCTGGCTGATGCGCAGGTTCACCAGCTCGCGCAGGCACTTGTCCAGCGTGCTGCCGGCGGCGTGGGAAAACTGGGCGCCGGCGCGTGCCGCCGCGGGCGCGAGGGCGTGGTAGTCGAGTCGGGCTGAGGACATCGTAAGCTCCTTGTAGCTTGAGGGTTTGGGGAAAACACCACTTAGACGTCCCGGCACATTGTTTTGTGACAGGCGAGCCGGACGGAATTTCGCAAGCTCCGTTTGCCAGGCCCCTGGCGGGGGATTCAGGCTGCCCGCTTGGCGCGACCAAGGCCTGGCCGACTCTCGTGCGGACTACGCGGGCGCACGCTGCCGGGCCAGCACGGCCAACAGGTTCTTCGCGGCCGCCACACCCATGTTCACGTAGGCATCGCTGGTCACGCCGCCGATGTGCGGGCTGAGCAGCAGGTTCTTTTCTCCCTGGAACGGATGGCCGGGCGCCATGGGCTCCACCGCGAAGCTGTCGAGACCGGCCATCGAAACGTGGCCGGACCGGATCGACGTCAACAGCGCAGCCTCGTCGATCAGTCCGCCGCGCGCAGTGTTCACCACGATGACGCCGGCCTTGCACTGCGCCAGCGTGTCCGCGTTGAGCAGGCCGCGGTTCTCTTCGGTCAGCGGGCAGTGAAGCGAGATGACATCGGACTCGCGCCAGATCTGCGACAACCCAACGCCCCTGATGTAGTCAGGCAGGTTCTTGGCAAACGGATCGAAGCCGATCACCTTCATGCCCATGGCGTCGGCCATGCGTGCAAATCGCAGGCCGATGGCACCGAGTCCGATCAGTCCGATGGTTCGACCGCCAAGTTCAAGGCTCTTGTGCGTTGCCTTGTCCCAGTGGCCGCCGTGCATGCGCGCATTCAGTTGCACCACCGACTTGGCACAGGCCAGCAGCAGGGCCAGCGCCTGTTCAGCCACCGCCGCGGCATTGGCGCCGGCTGCTGCGACCACTTCGATGCCGCGTGCCTTGGCCGCAGCCTTGTCGATGGTGTCGGTGCCGCTGCCGTGCTTGGAGATGACCTTGAGCGACGGCGCGGCGTCCATCACGGCGCTGCCGACCTTGCCGTAGCGAACGATGATGGCCGCCGGGTCGTGCGTTCGGCACAGGGCCACCAGGTCCGCTTCGGTCGGCGCCTTGCCTGCGTACACCACCTCGTAGCCGTCGAGCAGCCTCAGGGCCTCCGGCGCCAGGTCGGCGCCGGTGACGAGGATTGCGCTCACAGCGTCTCTCCTTCCTTCAGCACGCCGGCAGTGCGCAGGGCAGCATCGAGCCATTTGGCGGCGGTTTCGCCTTGCTTGATGGCCGCAATGCGGGCCGCTTCGTCCTTGATCTTCCTGGCCGCAAGGGGAAGCAGCGCCTCGATCTTCTCGCGTTCGACGACCACCACGCCGTCGCCATCGCCAATGATGAAGTCGCCTGGGCGAACGGTCACGTCCCCGACCGACACAGGGTGCCCGATGCGGCCGCCGATGTTCTTGGTGGGGCCGTTCGGATTGGTGCCGACCGAGAACACCGGATAGTCCATCTCGTCGATCTCCAGGCTGTCGCGGCAGGCGCCGTCCATGACCACGCCCGCAATGCCAAGCTTCTGGCACGCGGTCATCATGATCGTGCCCATGAGTGCGGCGTTCTGGTCGGCCTTGCCGTCGATGACCAGCACATCACCGGGCCTGGCCATGGCGATTGCGGCATGGATCATCAGGTTGTCGCCGGGACGCACCTCGACGGTGAAGGCGGTGCCGGCCAGCTTCATGCGGGGGCGCAGCGCCTTGATGCGGCCGTTCATGGCACCGCGGCGGCCTGCCACGTCGGCCAGGATGGCGGGCTGAAGTTGTGCGGCCTGCGCAACGACGGCGGCGGGCACGCGCGGAAAGTCGCGAATGATTTCGGGAAGCTGGTCGCTCATGATGGTCTTCGGGTAGATGGATGAAAGAAGGCGAGGCGGGGCGACGGCAGCTCAGTCGACCTTGGCGCCCGACTCCTTGACGGCCTTGCCCCAGCGGCCGATGTCGTCCTGGATGAGCTTGCCGAACTGCTCGGGCGTGCCGCCGAGCACATCGACGCCCTGGCCTTCGAGCTTCTTCTTGACCTCGGCGTCTTGCAGTGCCTTGTTGAAGGCACCGTTGAGTTTGGTGACAGCGTCCTTGGGCATGGCCGCAGGGCCCGCCAGGCCGAACCATGTCACGGCCTCGAACCCCTTGTAGCCGGACTCACCTACCGTGGGCACGCTGGGCAGGTCGTTGACGCGCTTGTCCGAGGTGACCGCGAGCGCGCGCATCTTGCCGTTGCGGATATGGCCGATCAGCGTCGGGATGGAGGACATGTAGAGCTGGATCTGCCCGCCGATCAGGTCGGTGGCGCCCTGCGCCGCGCCCTTGTACGGCACGTGGGTGAGCTTGATGCCGGCCAGCTTCTGGAACTGCTCCACCGCAAGGTGAGCGACGGTTCCGCTGCCCGAGCTCGCGTAGTTGATGGCGTCCGGCCTGGCCTTGGCCGCCGCGATCAGGTCGGCCAGCGTCTTGTAGGGCGAATCGCTTGCCACTACCAGCACGAGGGGCGAGCTGGCGATGAGGCCGATGGGTGCGAGGTCCTTGACGGGGTTGTACGGCAGCTTCGAGTAGAGCGTCGGATTGATCGCCAGGTTGCTTGTCTGGCCGAGCACGATGGTGTAGCCGTCGGGCGCTGCCTTGGCCGCCGCATCGACGCCGAGGTTGCCGCCCGAGCCCGGCCTGTTGTCGATGATCACCGTCCAGCCCTGCTGCGTGGCCACCTTGTTGGCCACCTCGCGTGCCACCGCGTCCGTACCGCCGCCTGCCGGGAACGGCACGATCAGCTTGATGGGACGAGAGGGGTAGCTTTGCGCGAAAGCGGTACAGGAGGCAAATGCCACGGCCGTCAGCAAGGCGGTGCGGCGAGGGGAGGCGAGCTTCGAGATCTTCACGGTTGTCTCCGGTTCGTAATTGACAGTCGAGCGCCCTTCGAGGGCTTGGACGAACTGTAGATTTGCGTTCCGGTACGTACAATGGGGGTCCACTGTGTGAACCACGAACCATGGCGCGAACCAAGGCAAGCAACCAGCCGGCGGCCCCTGCCGCAGCCGAAACCGGAGCTTCCGGTCCCGATCCATCGGGCGGCGTCACCGCTGTTACCAGGGCGCTCCAGCTGCTTGAATCGTTCGGCATGCAAGACCAGCGGCTGACCTTGGCAGAGCTCACGCGCCGCAGCGGCATGCACAAGACCACCGCCTTGCGACTGCTGCGTACCCTGGCCCACAGCGGCTATGTGGTGCAACGCGAAGACGGCGAATGGCGCCTGGGGCCCGCGGCGGGCTGGCTCGGCGCGCGCTACCAGGCCGCGTTTGACGTCAACAACGTGGTCGAGCCGATGCTGCTCGAACTGACACAGGCCACCGGCGAAAGCGCGGCCTTCTATGTGCGCGAAGGAAACATCCGAACCTGCATTGCGCGCGTCGAGGGCCCGCAGCCAATTCGGCATCACGCGCGAATGGGCTCGGCGCTTCCTTTGGACAAGGGCTCGCCGGGCCGCGTGATCCTGGCCTTCTCGGGTGAGCCGGGCGCCATCTACGAGGAAATCCGGCAGCAGGGCTACCACTTCTCCATCGGCGAACGCGAGACGGGCGTGGCCACGGTCTCGGCGCCTGTGTTCGGCTTGAACTGGCGGCTGCTCGGATCGGTCTGCATCTCGGGGCCTGCGGAACGCCTGCCGAAGAACAAGCTCATCCGATACGCCAAGACGATCATGAAAGCCGCCAACGAGTTGTCGTATGCACTTGCCGGCAGTTCGACCCCGCAGACGCCGAGGGTGGTCTCTTCGTGGCACCCGCATTGACGCGGGGACGCCGCGTGGCGTGGCCTAGAAATCAGCCACCTTGCCCCATGCCGAGCCGCTGAATCGGGCCGGCCGGTAGGGCGTGGGGTCCACGATCGGTTCCGCGCCGCTGGCAAGGTCCGCAATGAGGTGGCCGGCGCCCGGGCCAATGCCGAAGCCGTGCCCTGAAAAGCCCGCCGCCAGGATGAACCCCGGCAGGCCCGGCACCTCGCCGATGCCGGGAACACCGTCCGGCGTGCTGTCGATGTAGCCGGCCCATGCGTGCGTGATCTTTGCGTCGCGCAGCCGGGGCAGCAGCTCCACGGCGCGGCGGTGGGTTTCCCTGATCGTCGGCATGTCGGGCTTGGGATCGAGAATGCGCACCCGCTCCATCGGCGTGGGCGCGTCGAGCCGCCACCGCGCCAGCGTTTCGTGGCCACCACGAATGCCTTCCAGGCCACCCGGCCGCAGGTTGCGCCACCGCTTGGCAAACATGGGCACGAACTGCGGAGCGAAGCGCATGAACTGCGGCGTCACGTCCACGCGCGCGCGGCCGCTGATGGCCAGTGCGTAGCGTCCGTCGTTGCGGCGCGTGGCGGACACGTTTGCGCTCACCACGGCGGGCGGCAAGCCATGTTCCACGGCGGACACGCTCATGATGGATTGGCGGATCGACGCCTGCGGAAAACGGATGCCCAGCTGCCGGCAGAACGAAGAAGCCCAGGCGCCGCCAGCCATCACCACTGTTCGCGTCTTGATGACGCCGGCTTCGGTCACCACGCCGCTGACCCGTCCGCCTTCGGTCTCGATGCCGCGGGCCGCGCAGTTCTGGTGGACGCTGCCGCCGAGCTTGATGAGCGCCGCTGCCACTGCAGGCGCTGCCTTGGCAGGATCGGCAGTGCCGTCGGTCGGCGAGAAGACGCCGCCTTTCCAGGCGCGGCCCGTTGCCTGCCCGCGCTCCGCGGCCTCACGGCTGCTCAGCATGTGAGTCTCGACGCCGGCGGTCTTCGCAAAATCGCGCCAGCTGGCCCAACGGGAAATTTCGGCTTCGTCATTGCTGAGGTACAGCAGCCCGCAGCGATGAAAGCCCGTGTCTTCGCCGCTCTCGGCCGCAAATTGCTCCCACAGGTCGAGGCTCTTGCTGGCAAGCGGCAGTTCGCGCGCATCGCGGTTCTGCTGCCGGCACCAGCCCCAGTTGCGGCTCGATTGCTCGGCGCCGATCCTGCCTTTTTCCACCAGCACCACCGAAAGGCCGCGCTTGGCCAGGTAGTAGGCGCTGAACACGCCGATGATGCCGCCGCCGATCACGACGACGTCGGCGAAGGCTGGCGGCTTGGGCGAAGTATTGATGTGATGAAGCGGAGGGGACATGTTGGACCTCGCTCGCCCGATCAAGCCGGAACGCTCTGTACCACGTAGAACTTCGCCACGCGATCGTTGCTTTCCCAACCGATGGATGCGCCCTGCGGCACGAAAAGCGCATCGCCCGTGCCCGCAGAAACAACGCTTCCATCGGGAGCCGCGAACCGCACGCTGCCGGCCACGAGATGCATGAACTCGTTCAGGCGATGCGGGCGAACGATGCGGTGGTAGGGGGTCGAGTCCCATGTGCCTGCAAGGTACTGCGCGCCGTCGTCGGTAAAGACGTTGTCGCTGCGGCACTCCGGCGCGGGGCCCAGCAGCACGTCCGCGGGCAGCGTGGCGGCGGGCTTGAAGTCGGCATCGGCGTGCAGTGGAAAGAGGCCGCGCTTCGTCGGTCGCTCGCAAGCGGCGGCGCAAAACACGAATCGCACGCGCGACCCGGCCTCTATGTGAAGCGATGTACCGCAGCCGATGACGGCACCTGCTTGCGGGCCGATCACCAGCGGGGCCGCTCCGGGCGCCGCGAGGGTCAGCTCGCCTTCGACCACAACGATCGTTTCGATGTGGGGAAAGCTCGAAACTTCGATCTCGCCGATGAAGCTGGTGCGGCCCGCGATCATCGAGCCCGGTCCTTCCCATGCAATTTCGCGATGCCGCGCAAAAGGATCGTCCTTGCCGAACGGCGCCCTGCGGAACTCGGTCGAAAGGGGCGCGCCGCCGGCGCGGTGCAGAACTAGGGCCACGGTCATGATTGCTCCTGCGCGATGCGCAATGTCTTCACGGAAAAAAACTGTCAGGCGCTACCGGGTGCCGGGGCATCCTGGAAGCCGAGGATGGCTTTGGTTTCGAGGTACTCCTCGAAACCTTCCAATCCGTATTCCCGGCCGTTTCCGGAACGCTTGTAGCCGCCGAAAGGGGCATGGGGGTTCCAGGCCGGATAGTTGATGTGCACCTGCCCGCAGCGGATGCGTGCCGCTACCGCGCGAGCGGCGGCAAGGTCCTGCCCTTGCACGTGGGCGCCCAGGCCATAGACGGTGTCGTTGGCGATCTCCACGGCTTCGTCCACGCTGTCGTAGGGAATGATCGCGAGCACCGGCCCGAAGATCTCCTCCTGCGCAATCTGCATTCGAGGATGTACCGCGGTGAAGATCGTCGGACGGCAGTAGTAGCCGCGGCCCAGGCCCTCCGGCCGCCCGGGGCCGCCGCAAATGAGTTGCGCGCCCTCGGCGATGCCGATACCGATCATTTCCTGCACCCGGTTGAACTGCGCGCGGTTTGCCACCGGGCCATGCGTCGTCTGCTGCGAACGCGGGTCGCCCACGACGATGCCAGCTGCCGCTGCGAGCGCAATCCGTTCCACTTCTTGCAGGCGCGCGCGCGGCACGATCATGCGGGTCGGAGCGCTGCACGACTGGCCGACGTTGCGGAAGGCAGCCGCGACCCCCGGCGGTACGGCGCGCAGCAGGTCTGCGTCCGGCAGGATGAGGTTGGGAGATTTCCCGCCGAGTTCCTGGGCCACGCGCTTCACCGTCGTTGCCGCCGCCTGGGCAACCAGCACCCCGGCCCTCGTCGAGCCGGTGATCGAGATCATGTCCACGTCAGGATGCTCGGCCAAGGCGGCGCCCACCTCGGGCCCGCTTCCGTTCACCAGGTTGAATACGCCCGGAGGAACGCCGGCGTCATGCACCACTTCGGCAAAGAGCAGGGCGCTCAGCGGCGACAACTCGCTGGGCTTCAAGACGACGGTGCATCCGGCTGCCAGGGCCGGCCCGACTTTGGCGGTGATCTGGTAGAGCGGCCAGTTCCACGGTGTGATCAGGCCGCACACCCCGATGGCCTCGCGCACGATGGCCATGTCGCCCCGATGGGTGACGAATGCATAGCTGCGCGCATTGTCCCGCGCCACGCGGATGTGCTCCGCCGCAGAGGGCACCTGTGTGTGGCGCGCGAAGCCGATGGCGGCGCCCATCTCCAGCGAAATGGCCTGGGCGAACAGTTCCGCGCGCTCGAGGATGAGCGCGTGGACGCGATCGAGAAGCAAGGCCCTGCCATGGGCAGTGCTCACCGACCAGGTAGCGAACGCCCGCCGCGCCGCAGCAACCGCCGCAGCAACATCCCTGGCACTGCCCAGCGCGATCTCCGCGACGGCCTCCTCGGTCGATGGATCGGCGACGACGGCGCCGTGAGCTTGCGTTTCGGGCAGGACCCACTCGCCGCCGACAAACATGCGATCCAGGCGTCCGGCGCGCCTGAGGTGCTCGACGACCGGGGAGTTCATGGAATTGCCGTCCCTGAAAGGGTGGCAAAACGGGTGCTTGGCAATGCGGTGGAGCGCGTCATGATGAAGCTGGGGCTGGCCTTTTGATGTCCAAAATCTTAGGCCGCGTGCCTCTCGCGCCGGTGCTTCAATGGGGGCCTTCCACGAAGCAGGCTGCGGTTGTTTGCGTCGCTACAGCAGATCCTGCTGCAGCGGAACCGGCCCGGATGCGGGAAGTGCCTCACTCTTGCAGTTGTTAATGCGCATCGGAAGATGTAAACAAACTGTTCCTCGTGCGCCTTGGGGATTACATTCTTGTGACTCTCGAGGAAGCGACATGAAAGTGGAAAGCCGGAAGGCGCAGCGCTCGGCGATTTACCTGTCGGTTTCAGCTAAATTTCTGATCGCATTGATCGGCGCCAGCGCCTGGATGGGCTTTTCGATCTGGGCCGCCGCCCCTTGGTTGGCCGACCTTAAAGGCCATGTAGGAATTGTTTTCGCCGTCTTCCTGGTGTATGGCATTGCCATAATTCCAGGATTCATGAACGCATTCATGGCGATCAGCCTTGTTCTGGACAAGCGGCCGCCGCACCGGCCGCTGGCGGTTTATCCGCCGCTCTCGATTCTGATTGCGGCATATAACGAAGCAGCCTCGATCGAGGAGACGCTGGTCAGCATCGACCAGCAAAAATATCCGGGTGAATTGCAGGTCATCGTCATCAATGACGGATCTGCGGACAGCACTGCGCAGGTGGTTCAGCGCGCCCTGGAGCGGTATAAGTGGCTCACCTTTGTCGACCTGAAGAAGAACGGTGGCAAGGCTCGCGCGCTGAATATCGGCTTCAAGGAAGTCTTGCACGACCTGGTGGTGACCGTCGATGCCGATTCGTATTTGTACCGCGGGGCGCTCACCAGCATTGTCGAGCGCTATGAAGCCGACCCGCCCAATACGCGGGCTGTTGCCGGAAAAATCCTGGTCCGAAACTCACGGCAAAACTGGATTACCCGCTGCCAGGAGTGGGACTACTTTCACGGCATTTCCGCAATCAAGCGCGTGCAGTCGCTGTTCCAGGGCACCCTCGTTGCCCAAGGTGCCTTTTCTGTTTATGACCGGGATGCGCTGGCCGAGGTTGGCGGGTGGCCCGAGTGCGTGGGCGAAGATATCGTGCTCACATGGGCACTGCTGAAGGCCGGCTATCGGGTGGGGCATTGCGAAGATGCATGCCTGTTTACCAATGTGCCGGCCACCTTGAAGCAGCTGGTCAAGCAGCGCCAGCGCTGGGCGCGCGGCATGACGGAAGCTTTTGTCAAACACCCAGGCATTCTGCTGAAGCTCCGGCTGTCCACCTTCTTTATTCACTGGAACCTGTTGTTCCCGTGGCTCGATCTGGCGTTCACCATCGGCTTCATACCCGGGATAATCTTTGCCTTGTTCGGCTATTACTGGATTGTTGGGCCAATGACTCTTGCGCTGATACCGGCGGCATTTGCGCTGAGTTTCCTGATGTTTTCCATTGAACGCCGCATGTTCAGGAATACCGGCCTGGTGGTGCGCAAGAACATCCAGGGATTTTTTGTCTACGTGCTGCTGTACAGCCTTCTTCTGCAACCGGCCAGCGTGCTCGGCTATCTGGACGAATTGTTCAGGAAGCCCAAGGCATGGGGAACCAAATGACCAGGTCGCCGGCATATGTGGCGGCCGCCATTTCAGGCCTGATGGTGTTGAGTGCCTCCTGCCATGCACAGGAAGATACAGCCGAGAAAATCGAGAAAAAAACGTCCGGCATGGCTTTCGGCACGGAAGCCTTGCTGACCAGCGACAGCGACAACTTCGAATCACGCCGGGTGTCGGTCGAGTTTTTTCCCGCTTTTGAAAACGCCGACCGCTACCTGGGCTTCCGGCTCAGCGACTACCAGTACCAGCAAGACAGCTGGCGAAGGGCGGGAAAGAAGGTCTCGTTCCTCGCGCGTTCAATCGAAACCCGGACTGCCAATGGCGGACAGATGGAGGCCGGCGTGTTCGAGCAGGGCGGCCATACGCTGCTGACGCTCGACGGCAGCTACCGCATAGCGCCGACAAAAAGCACGGCGGTGGAGTTTCTCGTTACGCGCGACTGGGTCGAAACACCCAAGTCGCTTGATCGTGGCATCGACTTTTCGTTTCTGGGCGTGGCGGTCGACCAAGGCTTGGGAAGCCATTTCACGCTCGTGGGGCTGCTGGCGCAGCAGTACTTTTCCGACGGCAACCGGCGGGACCATGGCCGCATTCGCCTCATCTACCAACCCTCGCTGGACCTGGGCCTGACGCTGCAAGCACGCTACCGAACCTACCGCAGCACCCATGAGGATGTAGACCGGGCCTATTTCAACCCGAAGAGCTACAGCGAATCGATGTTCGCAGTTGCCTGGCGCCAGCGCTTCCAGGGCTGGACGGCCGCCGTTACCGCAGGGCTCGGCAACGAGGATATCAATCACGAGCTGAGCCAGCCCACGCGGCTGCTGGACGTGAGCCTGCAGAGCCCCGTGAGGGGATCGCAGGTGTTTCGCCTCAACGCGGGCTACAGCCGCAGCACCACTTTTTCGGGGCCCAGCTACCAGTACCGCTATATCCGCGGCGAGTGGATCATCCTTTTCTAGGGTGACGGCGCGGCTGCTTCTCCGGCGCGCCCGCTAGCGCCGGCGATCGATCATGCTTTCGCGGTAGTAGCGGGCCTTCTCCTCGTACATGGCGCGGTCCGCGCGCTGCAGGGCCGCGTCGAGCTGGTCGCCGGCCTCGCAGGTTGCCACGCCCATTGCAAGGTTGAGCATCCGTCCGCTCTGCCCGGCATAGAACTGGTTGTTCAGGTCGACCATGGAGGCAATGCGGTCGCGCATTGCTTCCGCGCCGCGTTCGTCCGTCTTGGGCAGCACGACGGCAAACTCGTCGCCACCAATCCGCGCGGGCCAGCCGGGCTCATCGACGGCCTTGCTCAGCACCTCGCCCACCCGCCTGAGCAGCGCGTCGCCGGCGGCGTGGCCTTCCTCGTCGTTCACGGGCTTCAGGCCGTTCATGTCGATGACCAGCACCGACACCGGCCACGGGCCCTTGCGCGTCAGCCGGTTCACTTCTTCCGAGAAGAAGGCGCGGTTGCGCAGTTGCGTGAGCACGTCGTGCTTGCCCAGGTACTCCAGATAGGCCTCGGCCTTCTTGCGGGCGGTGATGTCGATCAGCGAGACCAGCACCAGGTCCCAGGTGGCGAGCCGGTCTTCGAGCACGGCAAACTGCATGTGGATGTTCAGCAGGTCGCCGGTCAGCCCGTAGTTGATCACCTCGCGCTGCTGCAGCATCTTGCCGTTCCAGAGGTCCAGCAGCTGCTCGGCGAAGGAGTCTTGCATCTCGTCGCGAAAGATCTCCGAGAGGTTGTCCAGGAGCTCGCCCTTGTCGGCCGCACCGAACATGCGCAGGGTTTCACGGTTCACGTCGATCACGCGGATTTCGCGCATGCAGCGGGTGACGAACTCCGGGTGCACCTTGATGAAGGTGGTGAAGTCGCTGATGCCCCGCTTGCGGATGTCGTCCAGCAGGATCTTCACCGCGCTGAAGTCTTCCACCCACAAGGAGACGGGCGAGCGCTCGAACAGCTCGCGCGCATAGCGTTCGCTCTCCAGGCGCAGCTGCTCGGCCCGCACGCGCGCCGTAATGTCGTCCAGAGACACCAGCACGCGGTCCCATGACGCCTCATGGCCGGGCAGCACCCGCACCCGCACATGCACATCGAGCCTGCGGCCGTCCAGCGCATAGTTGACCGTCTGGTTGTCGAAGCACAGCTTGCCTTGCCAGAGCTGGTCGAGTTCGTAGATGACCGGCGCGGTCATGTCGTCGCGAAAGATGCTGCCGAGCTTCGAAAGTAGTTCGGCCTGGCTTTGGGCGCCGAAGAGGTTGAGCGTGCTCTGGTTGACGCTCACTACCTGCAGTTGCGCCATGCATTCGCGCACGCGGCCCGGTTCGGCATTCAGGTGGGCCACCAGGTCCACCACGCCTGCACTGCGCCATGATTCGAACAGCCGGCGCAGCCCGCTGTAGTCCTCGATCCAGAGAGACATGGGTGCAAATTCGAACATCGACTCGTAGTCGGTGGAAGACGGCATGTACGGCTCCTGGGCGCGTGGAATCTTGCCCGCATGATGCACCATCGGGAAGCCGGAGTTTTCCAGTCGTTGGACAATGGTGATGTACGACACAAGGAACCCACATGACCACGCTGCAGCAACTTCTAGGTACCGAACTTCCGTTGATCCAGGCGCCCATGGCCGGCATCCAGGGCAGTGCCATGGCCATTGCCGTGAGCAATGCCGGCGGGCTCGGCTCGCTGCCGTGCGCCATGCTGGGCAACGATGCCATCCGCAGCGAAATAGGCGCAATTCGCGCGGGCACCGGCAAGCCGTACAACGTCAATTTCTTCTGCCACGTTTCGCCGCAGCCGAGCGCCGAACGCGAGGACATCTGGCGCAACGCGCTCGCGCCTTATTACCGCGAACACGGCATCGATGCAGCGTCCATTCCCACGGGCCCGGGCCGCAACCCGTTCAGCGAAGCCGTTGCCGAGGTGCTGGCCGAGTTTCGTCCGCCGGTGGTGAGCTTTCATTTCGGCTTGCCGCCCGAGCCGCTGCTGGCGCAGGTGCGCGGGTGGGGCTCGAAGATCCTGGCCTCGGCCACCACGGTCGACGAGGCGCTGTGGCTCGAAGCGAAGGGCGTGGACGCAGTCATTGCCCAAGGCCTGGAGGCGGGCGGCCATCGCGGGCACTTTCTCTCTTTCGACCTGACGGCGCAGCTCGGCACCTTTGCTTTGCTGCCGCAGGTGGTGCGCGCAGTGCGGCTCCCGGTGATTGCCGCGGGCGGCATCGCCGATGCAAAGGGTGTGGCTGCGGCCATGGCGCTGGGCGCCGCCGGAGTACAGGTGGGCACTGCCTACATGCTGGCACCCGAAGCGACCACCAGCGCCCTGCATCGCGCAGCGCTGAAGAGCGACGCGGCGCGCCACACCGCGCTGACCAATCTTTTCACCGGCCGGCCGGCGCGCGGCATCATGAACCGGTTGATGCGCGACCTGGGGCCCATCGCTGCGGTGGCGCCGGAGTTTCCGCTCGCTACGTCGGGCATTGCACCGCTGCGCGCCAAGGCCGAAGCGCAGGGCCTGGGAGATTTTTCTCCCTTGTGGTCGGGGCAGAACGCGACGGGTTGCAGCGAACTGCCGGCCGCCGAGATCACCCGCGCGCTGGCGCAGGGCTTTCATCTCGCTGCCTGAACCGCCTGAACCCGTCAGAACATGCCGCAACTTCATTTGCCCTTCAAGTTTCTCGAGCAGCCTTGCAATGCCAACGTGCGCGAGCCGTGGCTGCTGGTGCTGATGCACGGTGTAGGCAGCAACGAGCAAGACCTGTTCGGCCTTGCGCCGCGCATGCCGCCGCAGTTTCATGTGCTGAGCTTGCGCGCGCCCTATGTGCTGTCGCCCGATGCGTATGCATGGTTCGAGTTCCAGGTGCTGCCCGGCGGTGAGCGGCACATCGATGAACAGCAGGAGCGCGAAAGCCGCTTTCTCGTCGGCGAGATGATTGCCTCGGCGTCGCAGCAACTGGGCGTGCCGCCGGAGCGCGTGGTGGTCGGTGGCTTCAGCCAGGGCGGCATCATGGCGCTTTCGCTGTTGCTGACGCAGCCCGCCAAGGTGCGCGCCGCCATGGTGTGGCACAGCCGCCTGCTGCCGCAGGTGGTGCCGCACATCGCCGCGCCGGAAGCCTTCGAAGGCAAGGCGCTGTGGGTGAGCCATGGCAGTGCCGACAACGTGATTGCGCCAAGCGCTGCACAAGCCACGCGCGAACTGGCGCGTGGCTTGCCGCTGGCGCTCTCGGGTGCAGACTTTCCGGGCGGGCACGAGATTCGTCCCGCCGAGCTGCAAGGCACGCTGGCGTGGCTTCAGGCGCTCAGCGCTTCTGCGGGTACGCCCCAGTCACGCCCATAGGAGCCTTTTTTCGGTTGGTGGGCGCGTCACAGTGCGTTACGGGATGACGAGGGATGACACCGGGGAGGGCCGCAGAACTGGTGCACCATAGCCGTTCGCCTCCCACTGCAATCCTCGCAAAAGGAATATTGCCGACATGTCCGACAGCGACACCTCCGAATTCAGGCCGCGCCGCGAGAGCTCGGCCGGCACCTTCATCGTCATCGGCCTGCTGGCGCTCGCGGCCGCCTTTTTAGGCTGGCGCTGGTATCAGCAGCAGCAACCGCAGGCAGTCGAACCCTCGCCCGTGGCCAGGGCGCCAAACGACGGCCCCACGCCCGCACCGGCACCAGCGCCGCAGCCCGAATCGCTGGAGCCCAAGAACCCCATCGATGCCATTGCGCTGCCCGATTCGAGCCTGCCCACGGTCGCCGATTCCGACACGCGCGTGATGTCGGCGCTGGTCGACTTGCTGGGCAGCAAGAACGTGGCGGAGTTCGTGCAGTTCGATGGCTTGGTGCGCCGCTTCGTGGCCACCATCGACAACCTGGCACGCGAGCAGGCGCCCGCGAGCTCATGGCCCGTGCAGCCCACCAGGCAGCGCTTCGCTACCGAAGGAAAGGGCGACGCGCAGGCCATCGCGGCCAACAATGCCGCGCGCTACAACCCCATCGTGCTGCTTGCGGGGTCGGTCGACCCGGCCAAGGCCGCCAAGACGTATGCGCGGCTCTATCCGCTCTTTCAGAAAGCGTATGAAGAGCTTGGCTATCCAGGCCGCTATTTCAACGACCGGCTCATTGCCGTGATCGACCATCTGCTGCAGGCGCCTGAACCCGCCGGCCCGGTGCAGGTCCGGCTCGTCGAGGTCAAGGGCAACGTGTCGTCGCAGCGGCCCTGGGTGCGCTATGAATACGCCGATCCGCAGCTCGAGTCGCTCTCGTCCGGCCAGAAGATCATGGTGCGGGTGGGGCTGGAAAACGAGCGCAAGCTCAAGGCCAGCCTGCGCGGCTTCCGCGAGCAGATTGCCACGGGCGACATGGCCAAGAAGAAGCAGCGCTGACCCATCGCGCTGTAGGCGCGTCCCGATCGCGCGCCGTGTAGGCGCGGGCCGATTGCGCGCGCTGCGGATGCCGTGGATGATTTGTCCTCACGATTTCGAGGACAACCGTATGAACCTGATGAGCGTCGACCTCTACCAGAGTGCTACCGATCCCGAGAAGTTTCTGGCGCTGCCCGCCGGCACCGACCCCGCCGACCTCATGGGGCCGATGACCTTCGACCGGGACTACGCGCACATCAAGCGCTACCAGGAAGCCTTCGAATTCGATCCGTCCGTTCCTTACGCGGGCGTGAACGCCGCGAAGATCGCCGCGGACATCCTCACCGTGAAGTGGGCGATGTACCGCCGCGAAGGCTAGCGAAGCGAAGAAGGCCCCCTGATCAGGCCTCTTCGGTTTCCTGGTATTCGCCCACTGGCACGCAGCTGCAGAACAGGTTGCGGTCACCGTACACGTTGTCGACCCGGCCGATGGGCGGCCAGTACTTGGCCTGCTTGAGTTCGGCCAGCGGAAACGCGCCGAGCTCACGCGAGTAGGGGTGCGGCCATTCGGTGCCGAGCAGGCTCGCGGCGGTGTGGGGCGCGTGCTTCAGCGGGTTGTCGTCCTTGGGCCAGACGCCTTCTTCCACGCGGCGGATCTCGCCGCGAATGGCGATCATCGCGTCGACGAAGCGGTCCAACTCGGCCAGCGGCTCGCTCTCGGTCGGTTCGACCATCAGCGTGCCCGGCACCGGAAAGCTCAAGGTCGGCGCATGAAAGCCGTAGTCGATCAGGCGCTTGGCCACGTCTTCCGCGGTCACGCCGCTGGAGTCCTTGAGCGGGCGCAGGTCCAGGATGCATTCGTGCGCAACGTGGCCGTTGGGGCTTGCGTACAGCGTGGGGTAGTGGTCCTTGAGGCGCGCGCTGATGTAGTTGGCGCTCAGGATGGCGGTTTCGGTTGCGGCCTGCAGCCCCTTGGCGCCCATCATGCGGCAGTACATCCAGCTGATCGGCAGCACGGCCGCATTGCCCAGCGGCGCCGCGGAAACAGCACCGACGCCGTTCGATGCAATGCCGGCCGTCGCATGGCCCGGCAGGTACGGCACCAGGTCTTCGACCACGCACACCGGGCCCACGCCCGGCCCGCCGCCGCCGTGCGGAATGCAGAAGGTCTTGTGCAGGTTCAGGTGGCTCACGTCGCCGCCGAATTCGCCCGGCGCGGCCACGCCGACCAGCGCATTCATGTTGGCGCCATCGACATACACGCGGCCGCCGTGCTCGTGCACCAGCTCACAGAGCTCTTTCACGCGGGTTTCGAACACGCCGTGCGTGCTGGGGTAGGTGATCATCACCGCGGCCAGCTTGTCGCTGTGCTTTTCGCAGGCGCGCTTCAGGTCGTCCATGTCGACGTTGCCCTGCGCGTCGCAGGCGGTCACCACCACCTGCAGGCCGACCATCTGGGCGCTTGCGGGGTTGGTGCCGTGCGCCGACGAGGGAATCAGGCAGATGTTGCGATGGCCCTGGCCCTTGGCCTCATGGAAGGACTTGATCGCCAGCAGGCCCGCGTACTCGCCCTGCGAGCCGGCATTGGGCTGCAGGCTGATGCCCGCGTAGCCGGTGGCTTCGCACAGCCATGCGCGCAACTGCGCATCGAGCTGCGCATAGCCTTGCTGCTGCTCGGCGGGCGCGAAGGGGTGGATGTTCGCGAACTCGGGCCAGGTGATGGGGATCATCTCGCTGGTCGCGTTGAGCTTCATCGTGCAACTGCCCAGCGGAATCATGCTGCGGTCGAGCGCCAGGTCCTTGTCCGAGAGGCTGCGGATGTAGCGCAGCATCGCCGTCTCGCTCTTGTGCGTGTTGAACACCGGGTGCGTCAGAAAGGCGCTGGTGCGGCGCAGGTCTTCGGGCAGGCGCGGCGCGGTGTTGGCCAGGTCGTCGAAACGCGGCATCGGCGTGCCCACGGGCACGAACAGGGCCCAGAGCGTTTCGATGTCGGCGCGCGTCGTGGTTTCGTCGAGCGAAATGCCCAGGTGCTGCTGCAGCCGCTGGCGCAAGTTGACGCCGGCCGCGGTGGCGCGCTCGATGATCTTCGGCGTGTCCTCGCCCGTGCGGATGGTGAGCGAATCGAAGGCGGTGCCGTTGACGGGTTCGCGGCCCATTTGCGCCAGACCCTGCGCAAGGATGGCGGTGAGCGCCGCCACGCGCTGCGCAATGCGCGTCAGGCCATCGGGCCCGTGGTACACGGCGTACATGCTGGCCACAACGGCCGGCAGCACCTGCGCGGTGCAGATGTTCGAAGTGGCCTTCTCACGGCGAATGTGCTGCTCGCGCGTTTGCAGCGCGAGGCGGTAGGCGGGTTGGCCGTGCGTGTCGACGCTCACGCCGACGAGACGGCCCGGCAGCGAGCGCTTGAACTCGTCGCGGCAGGCCAGGTAGGCGGCGTGCGGGCCGCCGTTGCACAGCGGCATGCCGAAGCGCTGCGTGGTGCCGCAGACGATGTCCGCGTCCCATTCGCCCGGCGGCGCGAGCAGGGTGAGCGCGAGCAGGTCGGCGGCCACGCAGAAGGCGGCGTCGCACTGGTGCGCATGGCCCGCGAGCGGGCGCAGGTCATGCACGTGGCCGGTGGTGGCGGGGTACTGCGCGAGCACGCCGAAGAATTCGCAGCTCGCCATCAGGTGCGGCAGCGTCTCCGACACGGTGCTCACTTTCACCTCGATGCCCAGCGGCGCGGCGCGCGTCTTGATGACCTCGATGGTCTGCGGGTGGCAGTCGCCCGACACCAGGAACACGTTGCTCTTGCTCTTCACGCTGCGCTTGGCGAGCGTCATCGCCTCGGCGGCGGCCGTGGCTTCGTCGAGCATCGAGGCGTTGGCAATGGCCATGCCCGTCAGGTCGCACACCATGGTCTGGAAGTTGAGCAGCGCTTCCATGCGGCCCTGCGAAATCTCGGCCTGGTAGGGCGTGTAGGCGGTGTACCAGGCGGGGTTCTCGAGCACGTTGCGCAAGATGACGCCCGGCGTGTGCGTGCCGTAGTAGCCCTGGCCGATGAAGCTCTTGAACACCTTGTTCTTCGCCGCAATGGCCTTCAGTTCGGCCAGCGCGTCCGCCTCGGTCACCGGCGCGGGCAGCCGCATCGGCCTGGCGCGTCGAATGGCCGCGGGCACGATGCCGTCGATGAGCTCCGCCCGCGTTTCCGAGCCGATCACCGGCAGCATGCGCGCCTCGTCTTCCGCATCGATGCCGATGTGGCGGGCGAGAAATTCTTCGGCGTTCTCTAGTTGTTGCAGGGAAGGCTGGGCGGGAATCGGCATGGCGGTAAAGGCTCGGGGAATGAGGAAGGGCGGCTGAAGAACCCGGCGGATCAGGATTCGGCGGCGAACTTGTCGTAGCTGGCGGCGTCGAGCAGCGCGTCGAGTTGCGACGGTTCGCTGAGCTTGACCTTGAAGAACCAGCCAGCGGCCAGCGGGTCGGTGTTGGCGAGCGAGGGATCGGCGCGGAGCGCTTCGTTCACTTCGGTGATCTCGCCCGACACGGGCATGAACACATCGGCCGCGGCCTTGACCGATTCGACGACACCGGCCACTTCACCTTGCGCAAAGGTCTTGCCCACTTCGGGCAGATCGACAAAGACCACGTCGCCCAGCGCATCCTGTGCGTGAACGGTAATGCCGACTGTAGCAGCGTCGCCTTCGGCCGAGACCCATTCGTGGTCCTTGGTGTACTTGATGCTCATGGTGAAAAACTCCTCGTGGAAAAAATGATCTGATTCAGGCAGCGCAGAGCCTAGCCGCGGTAATAGCGGGCCGGCACAAAGGGCAGGGTCGAGACTTCCATCGGCACCGGCTTGCCGCGCACGATGGCCTGCACGCGCGTGCCAGGCTCTGAAAACGCGGTGGCCACGTAGCCCATGGCAACCGGGCGATCGGCCGTCGGGCCGAGCAGGCCGCTGGTCACAATGCCGATGTCCCGGCCTTCGAAAGATTGCAGGAGCGTGCCGTCGCGTACCGGAACGCGTTCCAGCGCCACAAGGCCGACGCGCTTGCGCTTCAGGGTGTCGTGGTCGGTGCGGCCCGCGGCGCCGGCCGTAGCGGCGGCCAGTTGCGCCAGCACCTTGGCCGCACCCGGAAAGCCGCCTTCGCGCGCGCCGCCCGTGCGGCGCACCTTCTGGATCGCCCAGTTGAGCGAGGCCTCGACGGGCGTGGTGGTGGTCTCGATGTCGTTGCCGTACAGGCAGAGCCCGGCTTCGAGCCGTAGCGAATTGCGCGCGCCCAGGCCGATGGGCTTGACCTCGGGCTGCGCCAGCAGCAGGCGGGCGAGGGCGTCGGCATCCTTGCCGGCGACCGAAATCTCGAAGCCGTCTTCGCCCGTGTAGCCGCTGCGCGTGGCAAAGGCCGGAATGCCGCCGATCTTCACCGCGCCGCCGGTCATGAACACAAAGCGCTCGATGCCGGGCGACAAGCGGGCCAGCACCGTGGCGGCCTGCGGGCCTTGCAGCGCGAGCAGTGCATGGTCGGGCATAGGCTGCACGTCGCAGCGTGCGCCGATCTTCTGCTGGATATGCGCGAGGTCGGCCACCTTGCAGGCGCCGTTCACGATCACGAAGATCGAGCCGTGCCCCTCGTTGAAGAACATCAGGTCGTCGAGGATGCCGCCTTCGTCGTTCAGCAGCAGCCCATAGCGCTGCTTGCCGGGGGCGAGGTCGATTACGTCGACCGGCATCAGGGTTTCGAATGCGGCAGCGGCGTCTGGCCCCACCAGGCGCAGCTGGCCCATGTGGGAAATGTCGAACAGGCCGGCCGCGTCGCGCGTGTGCTTGTGCTCGGCCATCAGGCCGGCGGGGTACTGCACCGGCATGGAATAGCCGGCAAAAGGCACCATGCGGGCGCCCAGTTCCACATGCAGGTCGTGCAGGGGCGTCTTGAGCAATGGGGCGTCGGATGATGAAGCGGAAGCGGCCACGGGGCACTCCAAAGGGGCAGTCGAATTCCATGGCGCGAGCCATGGGCCACCCCTGCTGTCCGCTTTACCTGAGAGATTCGCCCCACGATCGGGGTTTGCTCCTTCGGTGGGCCGCCGCATCGGCAAGATGCAGGGGCCTCTCTCCAGCAAGGAAACGCCGGCATGCGCCAGCGCCTTGTCAGTCCTTTTGCCTGAGCGTTCGGGGAACCCCTGCGCCTTCGGCGGCCTCGCGTGGCGAAGCTCTCTCCTGACCCTTCGAAGTGTAGTGGATCGCGGAAGGCCTCAGTGCACGGTTTCCGAAGCGGGCGGCAGCAACCTTTCGATACGCTCGCGCAGCGATTCGGCCCGCTCGGCGCCTGCGGTTTTCTCGACTTCGTTGAGCATCAGCGCGGCAATCGTCAGCATGGCGTCGCGGTCGCGGGCTTCGCGCAGCGCATCGCGTATCTGCACCGCGAACTTGGGGTCGCGCCGCACGAACATGCGCTCGCAGATGTCGAACAGGAACATGCGTGTGGTGGCGAGGGAGCGCTTGCCGTCGAAATTGTCGGTCGAGGTCGCCACGCGAATGGGCTCCGCCGCAGGAGCCGGAATCGGCGGGTGTGTCGGGCTCGCCGAAACGGGTGGGGCGGCTTTGGGCTCGGCGGCCTGTGCGTCGTGCAGGTACCCGCGGTTCATGAGCGCCCGCAGCGTCTGTTCGGCTTCGTCGCGGCTCGCGAACAGTGGGCTGAAGTCGGTCAGCGAACGCCGGCCGTCGGCCATCAGCAGCAACGCGCGCTCGCGCTGGCTGAGCGTGCGTTGCCCGCCTTGCAGCTCGTCGCGTGCCTTGTCGGTCTTGGTGGGAAACATGGCGCCACAGCTTTCGGAATCGAAGGCTGCAGCATCGTTGCGGCTGGTGACATCTTTGTGAAACGTTTGCCTTACAGGGGCATTTGCCGCATAAAAAAAGGCAGCCCGCGAAGGCTGCCCTTTTTCTCTCTGGTTTTTGCGTCGCCTGCTACTTGGCGTACACCAGGTCGCGCAGCGCGAGCGATATCCACGGCACGTAGGTAATCACCATCAGGCAGGCCAGGATCACCAGCACGAAGGGAATGAGGTACTTCACGATCCGGTCGAGCGATATGCGCGCTACCGTGCACGCCGCGAACAGGTTCACGCCGAAGGGCGGGGTGATCATGCCGAGCGCGAGGTTCACCACCATGATGAGCCCGAAATGAACCGGGTCGATGCCGAAGTGCACCGCCACCGGCGCCAGGATGGGCGCGAGCACGATGATGGCCGCACTGGTCTCGATGAACATGCCGATGATGAACAGCGCCGCGTTCACGCCCAAAAGGAACATGGCCGGCGACTTCAGCACCTCCTGCAGCCAATGGCCGATGGCGTCGGGCACGCCCGCGCGCGTGATCAGGAAGGCGAACAGGCCCGCGTTGGCGATGATGAACATGATCACCGCCGACGACAGCACCGACTTGCGCAGGATGAGGTACAGGTCCTTGAGCTTGATCTCCCGGTAGATCACCATGCCGACCACCAGCGCATAGAACACCGCCACCGCCGAAGCCTCGGTGGGGGTAAAGATGCCGCCGTAGATGCCGCCCAGGATGATCACTGGCATCAGCAGTGCCCAGCCGGCCTGCCAGGTCGCCTTGCCGAAGGACATGCGGCCGTCGCCGTCGTTCTTGCCCCAGCCCTTCCACTTGCAATACACCCAGACGAACAGCATCAGCGCCAGGCTGATGAGAATGCCGGGGCCGAAGCCCGCAATGAACAGCTCGCCGATGGACACCTCGGCGCTCACGCCGTACAGAATCATCGGAATGGAAGGCGGAATGATCACGCCCAGCTCGGCGCTGGTGGCCTGAAGCGCCGCCGCGTACGCGGTGGGGTAGCCGTGCTTGATGAGCGCCGGAATCAGGATGGCGCCGATGGCAAAGGTGGTGGCCACCGAAGAGCCCGACACCGCCGCGAAGATCATGCAGGTGAGCACGCAGGTCATCGGCAGGCCGCCCTGCACACCGCCCACAATGCTCTTGGCAAATTCGACCAGCCGGCGCGAGATGCCGCCGGTTTCCATCAGGTTGCCAGCCAGGATGAAGAAGGGAATGGCCGCCAGCGGAAACTTGTTGATCGAATTGAACATCTCCTTTACGGAGATGAGCATGTTCACGTTGGCCACCTGGATACCCAGGATCGATGCGAGCCCGATGGACACCGCCACTGAAACCGACAGTGCAAAACACAGCACCATCGTTGCAACCATCACGGGGGTCATTGCGCGGTCTCCAGTTCGAGCCGCTTGGGATCGAGAAAATTACCAACGATGCCGAACAGGCAAAAAACGGAACCGACCGGCAGCGCCAGGTACGACCACATCATCGAAATGCTTTCGAGCCCGGCCATCGATTGCACGCGGCCCCGCATGGCGTAGTCCCAGCCCCACCACAGAATGACCAGCATCAGCGCCAGTGCCGCAAGACTCACCACGGCGTCGAGCACGCGTTTGACGCGCGGCGGGCTCCAGCGGTAGAGCACGTCCACGCTCACCATCGCCCCTTGGCGAAAAGCCATGGGAATGCCAAGGAACACCATCCAGATCAGGCTCATGCGGATCAGGATCTCGCTCCATTCGGCGGGCTGCTCGAGCACGAAGCGCGTGATGATCTGGAACACGCCCAAGCCGGAGGCGATGACCAGCATCACGCAGGCGGCGATCATCGAGAAGCCGGTCGTCCAGCGCTCGATGCCGAGAAATTTTTCTTTCATCTGCAGTCGTGATGTTGAAAACAAAAAAGCCCGCCAGATCGAACTGAGCGGGCACCGATGCTATCGAAGAGATAGCATCATCGAATTCACTTGAACTCGCGGATCTTGTCGAGGTTGGCCTTGCCGAAGTCCTTTTCGAACTGTGCATTCACCGGCCCCAGGGCGGTGACGAACTTGGTCTTGTCGATGTTGTCGATCACCGTCATGCCTTTGGCGCGCAGGTCGGCCACGCCCTTGGCATCGTCTTCGTCCACGCGTGCGCGGTTGGCCTTGGTGCCTTCTTTGGCAGCCTCGAGGAAGGCCTGCTTGTCGGCCGCGCTGAGCTTGTCGAACGCTGCCTTGTTCATCAGGAAAATGCACGGCGAGTAGACGTGGCCGGTGAGCGAAAGGTGCTTTTGCACCTGGTCGAACTTGGCCGAGATGATCACCGACAGCGGATTTTCCTGCCCATCGACCGTGCCTTGCTGCAGGGCGGTAAACACTTCGGGGAAGGCCATGGGCGTGGTGACAATGCCGAAGGTCTTGTAGGCCGCAATGTGCACCGGGTTTTCCATGGTGCGCATCTTCAGGCCCTTCAAGTCTTCCGGCGCCTTCACGTCGCGCTTGCTGTTGGTCATGTGGCGGAAGCCGTTCTCCGCCCAGGCCAGCGCCTTGAAACCCTTGGCGTCGAATTTGGTGAGCAGGTCCTGGCCGATCGGGCCGTCGAGCACGGCGCGCGCATGGGCCTTGTCGCGGAACAGGAACGGCACGTCGAGGATCTTTGTCTCCGGCACAAAATTGGGCACCGGCCCGGTCGAGGAGAAAGCCAGCTCCTGCGTACCGAGCTGCACCGCTTCGATCGACTCGCGTTCGCCGCCCAATGAGCCGTTGTAGAAGGTCTGGACCTTGTAGCGGCCGCCGGTGCGCTTTTCGACTTCCTTGGCAAAGACGTCGATCGCAACACCCTGGTGCGAGTTCTGCGCGGTCGAAATGCTGATCTTCATGGTGGTCTGCGCGAAGGCGGCGCAGGCCATGCCCATGCCCAGAACCAGGCCGGCGGCCAGTCGGGTCAATTTCATTGTGTTGTCTCCAGAGAAAAGAAGGCGCGAAGAAATAAAGCGGAAAAAGCAAACTTCGCGGGCAGCCGCCGACTATGCCGTAACAGGGAGCTTCACCGCGTCGGGATTTTCACGGACGTAATCACGAATAACTACTTCGAAGTCTGCATCCGCCGAAAGTCCCAGCCCTTTGGCGCGGGCGGTTTCGATGCGTCCGGGCCAGGTTTTCACGATGCGCTGGATGGCCGGGTCGGGCGTGCGGTCGAGCAGGGCGGTGGCCGCCTTGCCGGCCACGCGTTCGAGCGCGGCGGCCATTTCGCCCACCGTGGTGGAAAGCGAGGGCAGGTTCAGCGCCGTGCGCGGACCCCAATCGGAATCGCTTGCCTCGGCAGCACGGATGATGCCTTCGACCGTGCGGGCGGGCGATGCGATGGCCACGGGTGTTTCGTCGGGCACCGGGCAGGCGGCGCGAATGCCCGCGAGCGGCTCGCGGATCATGCCGCTGAAAAAACCCGACGCTGCGCCGTTGGGCTTGCCGGGGCGCACACTCACCGTCATCAGGCGCACGCTGCGCCCGCGGATGAAGCCCTTGCGCGTGTAGTCGGCCACCAGCTGCTCGCCGATGAATTTCTGGACGCCGTAGCTGGTCTGCGGCGTAGGCAGCGTGTGGTCTTCGATCACCGGCGGCAGCGGTTGTTCGGGCGAATCGCCGAACACCGCGAGCGAGCTGGCAAACACCACCAGAGGGCGAGTGCCCACAGCGCGCGCCTTGTCGAGCAGGGCGTGCGTGGCGGCGAAGTTGCTGCGCATGCCCAGGTCGAAATCGGCCTCGCATTCGCCGCTGACCGCGGCGGCCAGGTGAAAGATGGCGTCGGCTTCTCGCCAGAGCGCCGCGTCGGGTGAAGCCAGTTGCTCGTTCAGGTCGCCAAGGGCGGCCACGATGCGCGGGTCGGCCGCAAGGTCGGGTGGCGGTGCGACGCGGTCGACCAGGGTGATGCGCGAAATGTCGCGCACCGGGGCACCCGCAAGCGATAGCCGGCCCTGCTTCAGCAGCGTGCGGGCAAGGCGTGCGCCAACGAAGCCGGTACCGCCGGTAATGACGATCTGCATGGTTGTCTTGTCTCCTTTCGCAACGAGCATATCGCAGCGGAACGCCTCGCTCAGGCGACACTCGCGGCTCGCGCAATCAAGGAACCGGCCGACCGGAAAACGATGAACCTGCGATTCGTTGAAGCCTTTCACTGGGCCGTGGCGCTCAAGAGCGTCACACGTGCGGCCGAGAAGCTGCACCTTACGCAATCGGCGCTTTCCAGCCGCATTGCGGCACTCGAGCGTGAGCTTGGCGTTCTGCTGCTCGACCGGCGCGACAAGCAGTTCCGCCTCACGGTGGCGGGGCAGCGCTTTCATGCCTTCGCGCAGAAGCTGCTTGAAATGCAGATGCACATCAAGGCCGAGATGGGCTCGGGCGCCGTGCGCGAGGCCGTGCTGCGCGTGGGCGCCATCGAGTCGGTGGTGCACAGCTGGCTCACCGGCTGGCTCAAGCACATGCAGGCGACGCATCCGGACTTCGAACTGGAACTCACCGTCGAAACCACGCCGGTGCTGGTTGACCAGCTTCAGCGCGGCAAGCAGGACCTGGTGTTTGCCGCACTGCCCGCCGCCGGCGACGGCGTGCGCACCCGCGCCGTGCCGCCCATGCCCATGTGCTTCGTCGGGCACCGCGAGCTGCACCTGAAGCGGCGCTACCGCCTGCCGGACCTGCTCTCGCTCGACCTCTTGACCTTTCAGCGCGGCTCGCAGCCGCACGTGGCGCTGCTCGAACTGTTCCGCGAAGCCGGCAGTCCGCCGCCGCGGGTGCACGCAATCTCGTCGATCTCGGCGATGGCGCAGCTGGTGGAGGCCGGCTTTGGTGTGGCCACGCTGCCGCGCGCGGTGGTCGAGCCGCTGGCGCGGCGACTGCCGCTGCGCGTGCTGCCGTGCGACGACACGCTGGAGCCGCTGCCCATCTACGCGAGCTACCGGGACGACCCCTCTTCTCCGCTGCCCGAGGCCGCGCTCGGCTCCGCGGTGGTGCATGCCTCGCACCGCCAAGGGTCATCGAAAAAATCGATGAGCTGAGCGGGAAACTTTGCGTTGGCGTTCGTGAGCGCGGATTCCCACAATCCGTCGAATCACACCACAGCGATGCATCGGGCATCGAAAACGCCAAATGTCGAACCGCCAATCCTTCGTAGAACAACCCGGCGCTGCGAGCAGCGCGCTGGCTGTGCGCCAGGCCTGCCGCAGCGGCACGCTGGCCGCCCACACCAGCGGGCTGGCCAGTGCCCATGTGCAGGGCAACCTCGTGATCCTGCCGAAAGCGCATGCCGCCGACTTCCTGCGTTTTTGCCAGGTCAACCCGAAGCCGTGCCCGCTGCTCGGCGTGTCCGAAGCCGGCGACCCGGCGTTGCCCGCGCTCGGCGAGGACATCGACATCCGTACCGACCTGCCGCGCTACCGCGTGTGGCGGGACGGCGTGCTGGTCGACGAACCCACCGACGTGCGTGCCCTGTGGAGCGACGACATGGTGAGCTTCATCATCGGCTGCTCGTTCACTTTCGAGCATGCGCTGATGGCCGAGGGCATTGTGCTGCGCCATGTGGAGCAGGGCCGCAACGTGGCGATGTACCGCACGTCGGTCGCCACTGCGCCGGCGGGCCCGTTCCATGGACCGATGGTGGTGTCGATGCGCCCGCTGCGCGCGGCCGATGCCATTCGCGCGGTGCAGATCACCTCGCGCTTTCCGGCGGTGCACGGTGCGCCGGTGCACATCGGCGATCCGGCGCTGATCGGTGTCCGGGCGATTGCCGATCCCGACTACGGCGACGCGGTCGAGGTCATGGCCGACGAGCTCCCCGTGTTCTGGGCTTGCGGCGTGACGCCCCAGGCCGCATTGGCTGCCGCCAAGCTGCCGTTTGCCATTACCCACGCGCCGGGCTCGATGCTGGTGACCGACCTGCTGCACCACCGCCTGGCTGCGTTCTAGGCCGCCGTTCTTTCCCCAAGATTTCATACCTGGAGACAAACCATGAAGACCACCCTCGACGCCACGCAGGCGGGCGACGGCGCACACGCCGAAGGCAGCTGGCTGCGCACGCTCAACCTGAACGAGAAACGCACGCTCACCGCGTCGTTCAGCGGCTATGCGGTCGATGCGTTCGACTACTACACGCTGCCGCTGGTCACGCCCATCCTGCTGTCGCTGTGGGGCATGAGCAAGACCGAAGTGGGCCTGATCGGTACCGCCACGCTGGTGGCTTCCGCCATCGGTGGCTGGGGCGCCGGCATCCTGGCCGACAAGTATGGGCGGGTGCGCATCCTGCAGCTCACCATCCTGGTGTTCGCGATCTTCACCTTTGCCTGCGGCCTGGCGCAAACGCCGGAGCAGCTGCTGATTGCGCGCACGCTGCAAGGCCTGGGCTTCGGCGGCGAATGGGCCGTGGGCTCGGTGCTCATTGCCGAAATGATCCGGCCGGCCTATCGGGGCAAGGCGGTGGGGCTGGTGCAGAGCAGCTGGGCCGTGGGGTGGGGCGCGGCGGTGCTGGTGTCGATGGCGCTGTTCTCGTTCTTGCCGCCGGAGTATTCGTGGCGCGTGATGTTCATGCTCGGGCTGTTGCCGGCAGTGCTGATTGTTTTCATTCGCCGTTCGATTCGCGACCCGGAGATCTATGTCCAAAGCCGCGCGGCCGTCGAACGCGGCGAGCGCAGCGGCAACTTCCTCGCGATCTTCAAGCCGGGCATGCTGCGCACCACCGTGCTCGCGAGCCTGTTGTTCACGGGCATGCAGGGGGGCTACTACGCCATCGGCGTCTGGCTGCCCACCTTCCTGAAGAACGAGCGGCATCTCACGGTGCTGGGTTCGGGCGGCTACCAGTTCATGTTCATCGTCGGCGCTTTTGTGGGCTACTTGTGCGGCGCCTACTTGTCAGACCGGCTCGGCCGCCGCCGCGCGTTCATCCTGTTTGCCATTGGCGCGGGATCGCTGGTCTATGCCTACACGCTGCTGCCGATCACCGACGGCCTGATGCTGCTGCTCGGCTTTCCGCTCGGCTTTTTCATGTCGGGCATTTTCAGCGGCGCGGGTGCTTTTCTGTCGGAGCTTTTTCCCAATGAGCTGCGCGGCTCCGGGCAGGGTTTTTGCTACAACTTCGGGCGCGGCATCGGTGCCACTTTTCCGGCCTTGGTCGGCGTGCTGAGCGACCGTATGCATCTTCCGCTGGGCACGGCCATCGGCGTGTGCGCGGCGGTGGCCTACGCCATGGTTGTCGTGGTGGCGCTGTGCCTGCCAGAGACCCGCGGGCGCGATCTGCGCCAGAACTGATCCGAACCTCCTTTTCTTCGCGAAGACTCCTCCCTTTCTTCTCATGACCACGCATTCCCTTCTCCCGTCCCGCTGGCAGTTCTGGATCGACCGCGGCGGTACATTCACCGACCTGGTCGGCCGCGACCCCGAGGGCGGCCTGCACACGCTCAAGCTGCTGTCCGAAAACCCCGAGCAGTACAAGGACGCCGCCGTCGAAGGCATTCGCCGCCTGCTGAAGCTGAAGCCCGGCGAACCCGTGACCCCCGAGCGCGTCGAATGCGTGAAGATGGGCACCACGGTCGCCACCAATGCGCTGCTGGAGCGCAAGGGCGAGCCGACGGTGCTGGTCACCACGCAAGGCTTTCGCGATGCGCTGCGCATCGCCACGCAGGCGCGGCCCCGCCTGTTCGACCGCCGCATCGTACTGCCCGAGCTGCTGTACGTGCGAGTGATCGAGGCCAGCGAGCGCATGGATGCGCAAGGCGGCGTCGTGCAGCCGCTCGACGAAGGCGCGCTGCGTTCGGCGCTGCAAGATGCATTCGATGCCGGCCTGCGCGCATGTGCCATCGTCTTCATGCACGGCTGGCGCTACACCGCGCACGAACTCGCGGCCGAGCGCATCGCAAGGGCAATCGGCTTTGCGCAGGTGTCGGTGTCGCACAAGACCAGCCCGCTCATGAAGCTGGTGCCGCGCGGCGACACCACGGTGGTCGATGCCTACCTGAGCCCGATCCTGCGGCGCTATGTGGAGCAGGTGTCTCGGCAGATGCCGGGCGTGCCGCTGTTCTTCATGCAGAGCTCGGGCGGGCTTACGCAGGCCGATCGCTTCCAGGGCAAGGACGCGATTCTTTCGGGCCCGGCGGGCGGCATCGTCGGCATGGTGCGCACCGCGCTCGATGCGGGCCATGCGCGGGTCATCGGCTTCGACATGGGCGGCACCTCCACCGACGTGTCGCACTATGCCGGCGAGTTCGAGCGTTCGTTCGAAACCCAGGTGGCCGGCGTGCGCATGCGCGCGCCGATGATGAGCATTCACACGGTGGCGGCGGGCGGCGGTTCGGTCATTGCCTTCGACGGCGCGCGGCTGCGCGTGGGCCCTGAATCAGCCGGCGCCAACCCCGGGCCGGCAAGCTACCGGCGCGGTGGGCCGCTCACCACCACCGACGCGAACGTGCTGCTCGGCAAGATCCAGCCCACGCATTTTCCGCACGTGTTCGGCCCGAATGCCGACGAGCCGCTCGATCTTGCAGCGGCACGGAGTGGGTTCGACGCCATGGCGCGTCGTATATCGGAAGCCACCGGCCGTGCCGTGAATGCCGAAGAAGTGGCGAGCGGCGCATTGCGCATCGCCGTGGCCAGCATGGCCAATGCCATCAAGCGCATTTCGGTTGCGCGCGGCTACGACGTCACGCAGTACACGCTGCAGTGCTTCGGCGGCGCGGGCGGCCAGCACGCCTGCCTGGTGGCCGACGCGCTGGCCATGCGCAGCGTCTACCTGCATCCGCTGGCGGGCGTTCTCTCGGCTTTCGGCATGGGGCTGGCGGACCAGTTGGCGATGCGCGAGCTGGCGCTCGAACGCCGGCTCGATGCGCAAGGCCTGGCGGCGGCACGCGAGGCGGCCGATGCCCTTGCCAACCAGGCGAAAGGCGAACTGCGCGAGCAAGGCGTGGCAGATGCCGCCATTGCCGAGGTGCACCGCGTGCAGCTTCGCTATGAAGGCACCGACACCGCACTGGCCTGCGCCCTGCCCATGGCGGGTTCGGCGGACGAAGCCATTGCCGCGATGCGCGGCGAGTTTGAAGCCGGCTATCGCAGGCGCTTTGCCTTCCTGATGGCAGAACGCGCGCTGGTGATCGAGGCGGTGACGGTAGAAGCCGTAGGCGCCAGCGAACGCGGCGCACCGCCGGCGGCCCAGGCGGATGCAGCTTCATACGCACCCGAGCCGCTGGCGGCCGTGCGCATGTACTGCGAGGCCGACGAAAAAGCCGCTGGCTGGCGCGATGCGGCGCTGTTCGACGAGGCCGCGCTTCAACCCGGTGCGTCCATCGACGGCCCCGCCATCCTCGCGGGCCGCAACGCCACCACGGTGATCGAGCCCGGCTGGCAGGCGCGCGCCACCTCGGCCGGCATCGAGTTGCACCGCGTGCGGCCACGCGTGGCCACCCAAGCCATGGGCACCAGCGCCGACCCGGTGATGCTCGAAGTGTTCAACAACCTCTTCATGAACATTGCCGAGCAGATGGGCCTGCGGCTGCAGAACACGGCCTACTCGGTCAACATCAAGGAGCGGCTCGACTTTTCTTGCGCGCTGTTCGACGTGCAGGGCAACTTGATCGCCAATGCGCCGCACATGCCGGTGCACCTGGGCTCGATGAGCGAATCGATCAAGACCGTGATCGACGGCAACCCCGGCATGAAGCCCGGCGACGTCTTCGTGCTGAACGACCCGTACCACGGCGGCACGCACCTGCCCGACATCACAGTGGTCACGCCCGTGTATCTGGAGGAGGGTGATGCGCGGCCTTCGTTCTACGTCGCCTCGCGCGGCCACCATGCCGACGTGGGCGGCATCACGCCCGGCTCGATGCCGCCGTTCTCGGCCACCATCGGCGACGAAGGCGTGCTGATCGACAACTTCAAGCTGGTGGAAGGCGGCCGCCTGCGCGAGGCCGAGCTTCGCGCGCTGCTGGGAAGCGGGCCTCATCCGTCGCGCAACATCGAGCAGAACCTCGCCGACTTGCGCGCACAGATTGCTGCCAACGAAAAGGGCGTGCAAGAGCTGCAGGCCATGGTGGCGCAGTTCGGCCGCGAGACCGTGGCCGCCTACATGGGCCATGTGCAGGACAACGCCGAAGAATCGGTGCGCCGTGTCATCACCGCGCTGAAGAACGGCGAGTTCACGCTGCCGCTGGACAATGGCGCACAGATTCGCGTTCGCGTCACGGTCGATGCGATCAAGCGCTCGGCCGTCGTCGATTTCACCGGCACCAGCGCCCAGTTGCCGAACAACTTCAACGCGCCGCGCGCGATCACCATGGCGGCGGTGTTGTATGTGTTCCGCACCCTGGTGGACGACGACATTCCGCTCAACGCGGGCTGCCTTAAGCCCATTGAAGTGATCGTGCCAAACGGTTGCATGCTCAACCCCCTTCCGCCGGCCGCGGTGGTGGCAGGCAATGTCGAAACCTCGAGCTGCGTAACCAACGCGCTCTACGGTGCGCTGGGCGTGATGGCGGCAAGCCAGTGCACCATGAACAACTTCACCTTCGGCGACGGCGAGCACCAGTATTACGAAACCATATCGGGCGGCTCTGGCGCCGGCCCCGGTTTCGACGGCACGAGCGTGGTGCAGACCCACATGACCAATTCGCGGCTCACCGACCCCGAGGTGCTGGAGTTCCGCTACCCGGTGCGGCTCGACAGCTACCGCCTGCGCGCCGGTTCAGGCGGGGCAGGGCGCTGGCGCGGCGGCGACGGCGGCGTGCGGCGCGTGCGCTTCCTGGCGCCCATGACGGCATCGATCCTCAGCAATGGCCGGCTCTACGGAGCGTTCGGCGGAGCGGGTGGCGAAGCGGGTGCGGTGGGCATCAACCGCGTGGAACGGGCCGATGGCACTGTCGAGCGGCTGGACCACATCGGGCAGGTGCAGATGGCACCAGGGGACGTGTTCGTGGTCGAGACGCCTGGCGGGGGCGGGTGGGGCTAGAGCCTCGGCTGAAATTTGGGTCTTTTCAGGGCGCGCCCCCGCCGACGGGGTACCTTTCTCCGCGAATGTCCCCCGGCCTGCGGCCTCCTCCCGGTACACCAGCAGCGTGCCCAGTGCACAGGGCATCGGGTGCTCCCCGCAGCGAAATAAAGGAGGAGCCGAAGGCGGGGGACATTAGGGGCGCAGCCCCGGGGGACATTCGCGGAGGGGAGTACCCGGTGGCCTTTGCACACGCCCTGAACAAGAGCGCCAAAAACAACAACCCGGAGGAGTTACATCCCCACGTAATTCGGCCCGCCGCCCCCCTCAGGCGTAACCCACACGATGTTCTGCGTCGGGTCCTTGATATCGCAGGTCTTGCAGTGCACGCAGTTCTGCGCGTTGATCTGCAGGCGCTGCTTGCCGTCATCGGTGCCCACGAACTCGTACACACCAGCCGGGCAATAGCGGCTTTCAGGACCCGCGAACTTCGAGAGGTTGATGTTCACCGGAACCGACGCATCCTTGAGCGTCAGGTGGGCCGGCTGCTGCTCCTCGTGATTGGTGTTGCTGATGAACACGCTCGACAGCCGGTCGAACGTGAGCTTGCCGTCCGGCTTGGGGTAGACGATGGGCTTGCATTCCGCCGCCGGCTTGAGATACAGGTGGTCGGGCTTGTTGCGGTGCAGGGTCCATGGAATGTTGCCCTTCAGCAGCCATTGTTCGATGCCGTTCATGAACGTGGCAATGCCCAGCCCCTTCTTGAACCAGGCCTTGAAGTTGCGTGCCTTCTTCAGCTCCGTGTAGAGCCAGCTCTTCTCGAACGCGGCCGGGTAGGCCGTGAGTTCGTCGTGCTGGCGGCCGGCCTGCACCGCGTCGAAGGCGGCTTCGGCGGCCAGCATGCCCGTCTTGATTGCCGCGTGGCTGCCCTTGATGCGGCTCACGTTCAGGTAGCCCGCCTCGCAGCCCACCAGCGCGCCGCCCGGGAACACCGTTTTTGGCAGCGACAGCAGGCCGCCGGCCGTAATGGCGCGCGCGCCGTAGCCGATGCGCTTGGCCGGCTTGATGCCCTTGGCCTCGTCGCCTTCGAGGTACCAGCGGATGTTCGGGTGCAGCTTCCAGCGCTGCATTTCCTCGAATGGGCTCAGGTACGGGTTGCTGTAGTCCAGTCCGGTGATGAAACCCATGGAAATCTTGTTGTCTTCCATGTGATAGAGGAACGCGCCGCCGTAGGTGTCGCTCTTCATCGGCCAGCCGGCGGTATGCAGCACGAAGCCGGGCTGGTGGCGCTTGGGGTCGATCTCCCACACTTCCTTCACGCCCAGGCCGTAGGTCTGCGGATCGCGGCCTTCGTCGAGCTTGAACCGGCTGATGAGCTGGCGGCCAAGGTGGCCGCGCGCGCCTTCGGCAAACACCGTGTACTTGCCCAGCAGCTCCATGCCCAGCTGGAAGTTTTCGGTCGGCTCGCCGTCCTTGCCCACACCCATGTTGCCGGTGGCCACGCCGCGTACCGAGCCGTTCTCGTTGTAGAGCACCTCGGCCGCCGGAAAGCCCGGAAAGATTTCGACACCCAGGTTCTCGGCCTGCTGCGCCAGCCACTTGGTGAAGGCTCCCAGGCTGATGATGTAGTTGCCGTGGTTCTGGAAGCAGGCCGGCAGGAACATGCTGGGTGTGCGCAGGCCCGACTTTTCGCCCAGGAACACCATCGCGTCGTCGGTGACGGGCTGGTTCAGCGGAGCGCCTTGCTCCTTCCAGTCGGGAAGCAGCTCGTTCAGCGCGCGCGGGTCCATGATGGCGCCCGAGAGAATGTGCGCACCGGGCTCGGAGCCCTTTTCGAGCACCACCACCGAGATTTCCTTTTCGTGCTGCGCGGCCAGTTGCTTGAGCCGGATGGCGGTCGAGAGGCCGGCCGGGCCGCCGCCGACGACCACCACGTCATATTCCATGGATTCGCGGGGGCCGAACTGGGCGAGGATTTCGTCGTGGGTCATGTGGGTCTCGTCGATAATGATTTGAGGCTCGGACGCTTCGAGGGCGCGAAACATTTTATGTGGAGTGCAGGGCGTCACCTCGGCGACTCGGCAACGACTCAACAGGACCGCTTTTCATGGCTTACAGCATCGATCTTTCGGGCCGCGTGGCCTTCGTCACCGGCGCTTCCAGCGGGCTGGGTGCGCAGTTCGCGAAAACGCTGGCGCGCGCCGGTGCCGCCGTGGTGCTCGCGAGCCGCCGGGTCGAAAAGCTCAAGGAATTGCGCGCCCGCATCGAAGGCGAGGGCGGCGACGCACACGTGGTCGAGCTCGACGTGACCGAGATCGGCAGCATCAAGGCCGCCGTGGCGCGCGCCGAAACCGAGGTGGGCCCCATCGATATCCTGGTCAACAACTCGGGCGTGAGCACCACCCAGCGCCTGCAGGACGTGACCCCCGACGACTACGACTACATCTTCGACACCAACGTGAAGGGCTCTTTCTTCGTTGCGCAAGAGGTGGGCAAGCGCATGCTGGCGCGCGCCAAGGGCTCGGCGCCGGGCACCTACATCGGCGGGCGCATCATCAACATCGCCTCGGTGGCGGCGCTCAAGGTCATGCCGCAGATCGGTGCCTACTGCATGAGCAAGGCCGCCGTGGTGCAGATGACCAAGGCCATGGCGCTCGAGTGGGGCCGCTTCGGCATCAACGTGAACGCACTGTGCCCCGGCTACATCACCACGGAACTCAACGAAGACCATTGGGCCTCCGAAGGCGGCGCCAAGCTCGTGAGCATGCTGCCGCGCAAGCGCGTGGGCAAGCCCGAAGACCTGGACGGCCTCATCGTGCTGCTGGCCAGCGGGCAGAGCCATTTCGTGAACGGCGCGGTCATTGCCGCCGACGACGGGTTCGCGCTCTGACGCCGCGCGCCTGGGTCGGCATTGCCGCCGGGCTGGGCGCGGGCGCGCTCTGGGGCCTGGTGTTCGTGGCGCCGCGCATGGTCGGGCACTTCGGCATGGTCGACATCACGGCTGCGCGCTTCGCGGTGTTCGGCGCCATCTCCGCGCTTGCGGTGTTTACGCGGCCTGCGTCGCTGCGCTGGCCCAACAGGCAGCAGGCCCTTGCGGCGCTTGGCCTAAGCGTGCTGGGGTTCAGCGGCTACTACCTGCTGCTGGCCTTCGGCATTGCGGCCGCCGGCACCGAGGTGCCCAGCCTCGTCATCGGCACCATTCCCGTCTGGATGATGCTGCTCGGCCGGCCCGCGGGGCTGCGCATGCGGGCGCTGCTGCCCGGCCTGGTGCTCACGGGCGCGGGCATTGCGCTCATGGTCTACGGCGCCTGGTCGGCGCAGCACGGCACGGCCGGCAACGGCGTTCGTTTCGGCTGGGGCATCGCATTGGCGCTCTGTGCCATGGCAAGCTGGACGGTGTACGGCCTTCTCAACGCCGCCTGGCTGCAGCGACACGCCGAACTCAACGCGACCGACTGGGCCAACTGGCTTGGCATTGCGACGGGCGTGGGCGCCTTGCTGCTGTGGGTGGTGGCCGGCAGCGACGTGGCCACGCTTCGCGCCCAGCCCCAAGGCATGCTCTTCGTCTGGCTTGCGTTGGCGGGCGGGTTCGGCTCTTCATGGCTCGCTACCATTTTGTGGAACATCGCGAGCCAGCGCCTGTCGGCCAGCCTGTGCGGCCAGCTGATCGTGAGCGAGACGTTGTTCGCGCTGCTCTATTCCTTTTTATGGGACGGGCGCTGGCCCCAAGCCACCGAGTTGGCGGCCGCGCTCTTGTTCGTTCTTGGCATCCTCGCATCCATCAAGGCCCACCGATGAGAATCGAAATTCCCGAAAAGAAGAAGTTCGTGTTTGAAATGTCGATCCCGATCCGCTGGGGCGACATGGACGCCATGGGGCACCTGAACAACGGCACCTATTTTCGCTACCTCGAAACCGCGCGCATCGACTGGATACGCTCGCTCGGCATCGAGCCGACGCCCGGTGGCGAAGGCATGGTGATCGTCAATGCCTTCTGCAATTTCTACCGGCAGATCGAGTACCCCGGCGACGTGCTCATCAAGATGTACGTGAGCGACCCGGCGCGCACCACGTTCGAGAGCTGGGCCACCATGGCGCGGGCCGAGGCGCCCGACGTGGTTTGCGCCGCGGGCGGGGCGACCACGATCTGGGTCGACTTTCCCAAGCAGAAGGCGTTGCCCCTGCCCGACTGGCTGCGCGCGGTCGTGAGCGAGTAGGGCGCCGCTGGCGCTCAGGCCTGCGGCAGCACGATGCGCGCTTCGAAGCCGCTGGCAGCGCCTTCCGGCGGTGATGCGAGTTCGAGCTTCGCATTGTGCTTCTCGACAATGGTGCCCACGATCGACAGCCCCAGCCCGTAGCCCGCGCGGTCGGAGCTGTGGCGCACATGGCGCTGCTGCAAAGAGGCGAGCTGCACCGCGCTCGCGCCGGGGCCGAAGTCGCGCACCGCGAGCGTGCAGGGCGCCATCACCTCCACCACCACCCGGGCCCCGCCGCTGTAGCGCAGGGCGTTCTCCACCAGGTTGCGAAGCGCGATCGCGAGTGCGTCGACATCGCCTACCGCCACCGGGGCCGCGCTGTCGGGCAGCTTGAGGTCCAACCTTTCGTTGACTTGCGGATCGTTCCAGAACTCCTGCACCACCGCGCCGGCAAGCTGGACCAGGTCGACCCGCGAACGCGCAAGCGATGCGCCCGACTCGGCCCGCGACAGCTGCAACAGCTTTTCGGTGCGGTGGCTCAGCATTTGCAGCGCATCGAGCGCGGCCTGCACGTCGTTGCGCTGCAGGTCGTGCTCGAGCGCAGTCTGCAAGCGCAGCCGCGCCGCCGCCAGCGGCGTTCGCAACTCGTGTGCGGCATTGGCGGCCAGGGCGCGTTCAACGTCGAGCGAATGCGACAGCCGCTCCAGCAGGCTGTTGACGTGGTCGCCCACGGAGCGCAGCTCACGCGGCAGGCCGGGCAGGGCGATGGGCCGCAGGTCGGCGCCGCTGCGCTTTTCAATTTCACCCGCAAGCTGCTGCAGCACGCGCAATTCGGTGCGGGCCACGTTGCGCAGCACCAGTGCCAGCAGCGGCAGCACGGCGCCAAGCGGAATGATCAGCCCGAAGAGCGTGCGGTTCAGCGCGGAGCGCCGCTCGTCGAGCGGATCGGCCACCTGAAAGTAGAGCCCCCGCGTGGGATGCCGCACGGTGTAGATGCGCCAGGTCTGGTTGTTTGCAAAGCCCGAGGCAAGCGGAACGTCGAAGGCATTGGTGGGCGCCTCGGCCGACCGCAGCAGCACGTGCTCGTGGATGTCGACGACCTGGTACTTCACCGCGTCTTCCGAAAACAATTGCTTCGGCGCAATCATCGGCGTTTCGGTGGGAGTGCCCGCCTGCTGCAGCTTGTCGAGCTCTTGCACCGCCATGTCGAACATGCGGTGCGACACCTCGACCAGTTCGTTGTCGAAGTTGTGGTTGATCTCGCGGTCCACATACCAGACCACTGCCAGCACGCAGAGCATCCACACGCCGCCGACCCAGACAATCAGGGTGCGAGTCAGTCGGCCGGCCAGCGTGTCGCGGCCGTTTTTCGAAGGTGCGGTGCTCATTCGTCGTCGTCTGCCGATGTCGACAGGCGATAGCCGAGGCCGCGCAGTGTCTGTATGTGGCTCTTGCCCAGCTTGCGCCGCAGCCGGCTGATGAATACCTCGAGCGTGTTGCTGTCGGCCTCGTCGCCGAAGCCGTAGAGCGCATCGGCAAGGTTTTCGCGGGTGTGGATGCGCTCGGGGCGGGTGGCCATTACCCGCAGCAGCGCCCATTCCTTCTGGGTCAGCACCACCGGATTTCCATCCTTGCGGACGCGGTCTTGCGCCAGGTCGATTTCGAGCGTGCCCAAATGCAGCACCGGCGAGCTACCGGCGCTGCGCCTTCGTTCGACTGCACGCAGCCGCGCCAGAAGCTCTGCCGGATCGTAGGGCTTGATGAGGTAGTCGTCCGCACCGGCGTCGAGCCCGCGGATGCGGTCGGTCACCTGGTCGCGCGCGGTCAGCACGATCACGATGGGCGGCTCGCGCAACGCACGCACCTGCGGCAGCAGCGAAAGGCCGTCGCCGTCGCCCAGGTGCAGGTCGAGCAGCACGGCGGCGTATTGCACCGACAGCAGGGCGCCGCGCGCTTCGGCAAGGCCGGGCGCCACGTCGACCACAAAGGCCTTCGCGACCAGGTAGCTGCACACGGCGTCTGCCAACGCACTGTCATCTTCGACGAGCAATATGCGCACGCGAGGTCATCTTTCAAAAAAACGAAGTCTAGCGCCGACGGCAGCTTGGCTGGGCGGTGTCAGTTCCCGTTCAGGCCGCTTCAGGATCGGTTCAGGCCACGAACGTAGGCTGGAAGGGTTTTCATGCTTGCTGGTTTCTCTGCTCATGACGCGTGTTCCGAATCTTCCGAATCCCCCGAAACTTCCCTCGAATCTTCGCCTGGGAGGGGTGACCCTCCTCCTGCTGGCGCTGCTGCTCGCGTGGGACGCTACCCAGGGCGACCTTGCGCTGGCGCGCCTCGCGGGCACGCCCATGGGCTTTCCGTGGCGCGACAACGCTTTTCTTGTCCGCGTGATGCATGAAAGCGCAAAGAACCTGAGCTGGTTGCTCGTCATTGCGCTGTTCGCAAGCATCCGCTGGCCGATGGGCATTCTGCGGCGGCTGCCTGTTCGCGCGCGGGCACAGCTGGCTTTTACGGTGCTGCTCTCGGTGGTTGCAATCAGCCTGCTCAAGCATGCGAGCCACACAAGCTGCCCGTGGGACCTGAAGGAGTTTGGCGGCACCGCAAGCCATGTGTCGCACTGGGCCTGGAAGGTCTACGACGGCGGCCCGGGCGGTTGCTTTCCGGCTGGCCATGCCTCGGCGGCCTTCGCCTACGTGGGGGGCTATTTCGTGCTGCGCCGGGTGTCGCCGCGTGCTGCAGTCATCTGGCTTTGCGCATCGCTGGTTGCCGGGCTCATGCTGGGCATGTCGCAGCAGCTGCGCGGCGCGCACTACATGAGCCACACGCTCTGGACCGCCTGGATCTGCTGGGCGGTCGGATTCGCAATCGAGCTGATTGCCGCGCCTCGCATCTCCCGTTCGTCCGCCGCCGAACCTGCCGCCGAATCCGTCGTGTTGAATGCAGGCTCTTGATGTCGCGCTGTTCGAGCTGATGAACGCGGGCGCTACGGCGCCCGCGTGGAGCATTCATTTCGCGCGCTTTGCCTCCGATGTGCTGCCGATCGTGCTGGCCGTTGCCATCATGGGTGGCGCGGCGCTCGACCGGCGCCTGCGGTATGCGTTTTTCACGGCACTGGTCAGCGTGCTGGCGGTCTGGCTCTTCGTGAACGTGTTCCGCTCGGCCATGCCGTTCCAGCGGCCCGCGTTCTACGGGCTTGGAATCCAGTGGGCGCCGCAGGGCGCACGGCCGGGCTTTCCAAGCCTGCATGCCGCCGGCACTTTTGCCGCGGCGTTTGCCCTGTGGTGCCTGCCGTGGCGGGCGCCCATGGCAGCAGCGCTGGTGGTGGCCGCCGTGGTCGGATGGAGCCGGGTGTTCCTGGGGCTGCACTTTCCGTTCGACGTGGTCGTCGGCGCGATGCTTGCTGCGCTGGTATCCATCCTGGTGGAGCGCCGCGTGAGCCGGCCGCTGAACCTGGCGCTCAGGGCCTACATGCGGCCCAGGCTGAGGGCGAGACGAGCCCGAGCCTGAGCTCGATTCTGAACACCGGCTGAACGCGCAATTCAGGCTTCCTTCAGTTGCGCTTCCTACAGTCGGCGCATGTCTTTCACGCGAATCGAACCCGCGCCAGCGCCCGCGCGGGGCATGGAGTTGCCGGCAGCCGGCGCCCCGTACCTGGCGTTTGCACAAACGCTGTGGGCACGCATCGATGCCTGGCTCACGCGGCCGCGCACCGCGCAGCGCGTGGTGGTCTGGCTCGCCCTCTACCTTGCCGCCGCTGCCAACTGGCCGCTGTGGGACGAGCTCGCCCGCATTGGCGGCGCGCCCAGCACCTACCTGCCCACAAGTGCAGCCATGGCCGTGCTCATGGTGTGCGCAACGGTCGCGCTGCTGTCGTTCACCGCATGGTCTCGCTGGATGAAGCCGCTGTGGTTTGCGGTGGTGCTGCTGGCTGCGTTCGTGCAGCACTACATGCTCGAATACCGCGTGGTCATGGATCCGACCATGATCGCCAACGTGCTCCAGACCGACCCGAACGAAGCGCGCGACCTCATGGGCTGGCGCATGGCGTTCCATGTGCTGCTGGTCGTGCTGCTGCCGGCGCTGGCGCTCTGGCGCGCGCGCATCGTGCCGATGCGCTTTGTTGCCAAGCTCTGGCGCAATGCGGCTTTGCTGGTTTTGGCGCTGGCGGTGGCACTGGTTGCGGCCGTGTCGATGAACCGGCAACTCGCGCCGCTGATGCGCAACAACGTGCACCTGCGCTACATGATGAATCCTGTCGCAAGCCTCTATTCGGCCGGCTCGGTGCTCATCAAGCCGATGTTCAAGCGCAGCCGAAAGCTGATTCCGATCACCGCAGGTACGGCCTTGGGAGCGAGCTACGCGGGGCAGGTACGGCCACCGATGTTCGTTCTGGTGGTGGGCGAAACGGCCCGGGCCGACCACTTCGGCCTGAACGGCTACGCGCGCGACACCACGCCCGAGCTGGCCGCGCGTGGCGTGCTGAGCTACCGCGACGTGCATTCGTGCGGCACCAACACGCTGGCTTCGGTGCCGTGCATGTTCTCGCCCCTCGGCAAGCAAGGCTACGAATCGCGCAAGGACGACTACGAAAACCTGGTCGACGTGCTGCAGGCCGCCGGGCTGGCCGTGCTGTGGCTCGACAACCAGGCCGGCTGCAAGGATGTCTGCACGCGTGTTCCGAATGCCTCGGCCTTCGACAGCCTGTCGCCGGCGCAGAAAGGCGCACTGTGCGACGGCGAGGAGTGCCTGGACGACGTCATGCTCAAGGGGCTGGATGCACGCATTGCCGCGCTGCCGGCCGAGCGGCGTGCCAAGGGCGTGGTACTGGTCATGCACCAGATGGGCAGCCACGGGCCGGCCTACTACAAGCGTTCGGCGCCGGAGGTGAAGCGCTTCCTGCCCGAATGCAAGACCAACGCGCTGGCGGAGTGCGGCCATGCCGAGCTGCAGAACGTGTACGACAACTCCATCGCCCAGACCGACCGTTTCCTGGGCCAGACCATCGACTGGCTCAAGGCCCAGTCGGGGCAGTACGACCCGGCGCTGCTCTACGTGAGCGACCACGGCGAATCGCTGGGGGAGTACGGCCTGTTCCTGCATGGCGTGCCCTACAGCTTTGCGCCGGAGGCCCAGAAGCACGTGCCCATGGTCACCTGGTTCAGCCAAGGCATGAGCGAGCGCCGCAAGCTCTCCCGGCCGTGCATGGAAGCGGGCCTTGATGCACCGCTCACGCACGATAACCTCTATCACACGGTGCTCGGGCTGATGGACGTGGCCAACTCCACCTACAAGCCCACTCTCGACGCGCTCGCTTCGTGCAGAAGCAGGGCCTGAAGACCCTTCCTACTTCTTTTCGCGAGGCAGGCGCCCCATCAGGAAGAACTCGGGGTTTGGCTGCATGCCGCTGAAGCTGGCAAGGCGGTTGCTCAGGCCGAAAAAAGCGGTAATCGAGGCGATGTCCCAGATGTCTTCATCGTCGAAGCCGTGGGCATGCAATGCGCTGAAGTCCGCATCGTCGACTTCGTGCGAGCGTTCGCACACCTTCATTGCAAAGTCGAGCATGGCGCGCTGGCGGGGCGTGATGTCGGCCTTGCGGTAGTTCACGGCCACCTGGTCGGCCACCAGCGGCTTCTTCTCGTAGATGCGAAGCAGCGCGCCGTGGGCCACCACGCAGTAGAGGCACTGGTTGGCCGCGCTGGTGGTGGTGACGATCATCTCGCGGTCGCCCTTGGTAAGCGAGCCTTCTTCCTTCAGCATCAGCGCGTCGTGGTACGCGAAGAAGGCGCGCCACTCGGCCGGGCGGCGCGCCAGCGCAAGGAAGACGTTGGGCACGAAGCCGGCCTTTTCCTGCACCGCAAGAATAGCGGTGCGGATGTCTTCGGGCAGGTCTTTCAGCTCGGCAAGGGGGTAGCGGTCGGCCATGTTTTGTCTCCTGGGGGCGATGCCAGGATCATAGGCAAGTCCCTCATGGGCAGCCACCGCCCGCCAGGCCTGTGCGGCTATTTCAGCGCCTTGCCTTGCGTGGCACCCAGCGGCGTGTGCAGCTGCGAAGCCACCCATTGGCCCGTGTTGTCGTCACGGCCCTGCAGCAGGTAGCGCGTGTCCGGCTTGCCGTAGTTCTGCACGGCCATGGCCGAGAACTTGCCGATGTCGGTCTTCGGGTCGCGCAGGCGGTTCACGATCAGCACCTTCTTTGTGTCTGCGAAGTCGGCCATCATGTTCTGATCACCCTCGCTGTCTCCGGCAATGAAGCACGGGCCGTAGCCGTATTTGCCGACCAGGAAGCGCTGGATGTTCTTCGTCTTGCCGGGCCCCTGAGTCTGGTCGTACCCGTGGCGGAACTCAGGCTGAATGACGCCGTTGGCATCGCGCTCCAGTTCCATTGCCAGCACGCGCTCGGGCGGGTTGTTGTAGCCGAAGGCGGGGTTGGACGAGATCTCCTTGATCACGTCGACGAAAGACGCGGAGCAAACCCACACGTCGAACCCTGAGTTGCGAAAGGCGGCGTACAGCTCCTGCATTTCGGGTTGCAGCCGCAGCCCGTTCTTCCAACTGACCGAAACCACGCCCGCCTGGCCGGGCAGTGCCGTTGGCGAGGTCCACTTCACCTTGGCCACGGGCTCCCTCAGCTGCCATGCCACCGTTTCCGCCGTCAGCTTGCGCACCTGCGCTTCGGTCATGCCGACGAAGAGGTAGGTCACCCAGGGGTAGGCCGTGTCGTGGTCGAAGGTGTCGCCAATGGCTTCGTAGAGGTAGCGGACCTTGGTGGTGAATGCAATGTAGTGCGGGCTCAGCTTGACTGCCGCGAGCGGCTGGCTGCCCTTGAAGCCGCTGTAGTTCTGGTAGAGCCACGTGTAGCTCGCCACGATGTCGGGCACCAGCAGGTCGATGTTCACCGGCTTGCCCGCCGCGTTGTTGTGCGCCGGAAGAAAGTCCTTCTTCGGAATGTTCTTGCGCAGCGCCACTTCGAGCTGCGCGGGCGTGGCGCCGAACACCAGGTTCTCGAGCTGGTAGATCAGCGAGGCTTCCTCGATGTCGAGGAACACGCTGGTGTTGTCCCAGTCGAAGACTACATAGGGCGGCTTGGCTGCGTTGTAGCCCGGGCTTCCCTTGCCGAGGCTGGCGATCAGGCCTTCGATCTGTGCGCGGTTGAAGGCGTCCCAATGACCGGGTGAAAGACCCTGGGCGGTCGAAAGACTGGCGCAGCCGGCGGCAACCAGCGCAGTGGCAAGCGGGGTGAGGAGGACGAGGCGGCGTTGCATGCGGTTCCTGTTGTACGTTTGTCGATGAGAAGCGCCGAGCGTATGCAACGCCCGTGACACTTCAGCATCGACCTACGCATCAGCCGTGCCAGCTACGCGTGGATGCGTGCGTGCTGTCGCTCGATGAATCCCGCCACACGGCGCACGAGTGCACGGTTTGCGCCCGACGCCTCGACGCTCGCAGCGGCATGCAAGGCCACGGTTTCTTCGGTCGTGCGAATGACGGCGTCGGCCTGGGTTGCCGACAGCCCGAAATGCGAAGCTGCGGCGCGGGCCAGTTCGATGCTGGAGGCGTGCTGCCCCGGAAGAATGGCCAGTTCCTGATAGCCCGTATGGCCGCCCAGTTGCATGACCAGATCGAATGCCGGCGCGAGGCGCCAGAAGCCGTCTTCGCTTCGCAACGCGCCGTGATTCTTGACGTGGTCGTCGCTGTTGCCCACTGCAAGGTTGAACACCAGCCGGCGAAAGAGCTCGGCCAGGTCTGCCTGCGGACGAGCCGAAATGCGCCGCAGCAGTTGCGCCAGCTCGACGTAGCTGCCCCTGCTCGATTCGTAGGGAACATCGAGCAGCGCGGAGGCCGAGAGGTAATGAAAACGCCGCTCTTCGCCCACCGGACCCACCCGGTCGAAACGCTCGACCAGCAGGGCATGCCCCGCTGCGAGCGGCTGCAGCACAAAGGGCGGAACTTCGATGCCGCATGCATCGGCCAGCCAGAGCGTTGCCGCCTCGATCACTTCCACATCATGGTCGTCGCCGCGCGATGCGAACTTGGCGATGCAACGCCTGCCCTGGTGCACGAAGGCCGCCTTTGGCCGGGCGCCGCCCAGGCTGCCGCCGCGCAGGAGCCGGTGCATGTCGGGGCCGATCTCGATGCCGGCTTCGATGCGGCGGGACGCCTCGGCGAGTTGCTCCAGCGAAAGCAACGCCGATGGCGGTTCTTCACTCTCGATAGGCAGCGATTCGGCGAACACCATCGCACCGATGCGGTCCTCGTTGGTCAGCAGCAATGCATCAATGTCCGACAGCGGCTTGCCCTGGCGTGTTTCGAGCACCTTGCGCCCCCAGCTGTCGGGCAAGGCATCGCGCAGCGTGAGCGGCATGGCGCCGCCTTCGCGGATGCGGCGCTCGGGCAGCGCAAAGGCCGCGTTGCGCAGCGGTAGATACTCAGGGTTCAGCGGTGCAGCCCCGGGGGCTTCAAGATAGCGCCGCCCGTAGGCAAACTCGCCGGACTCGACCACGCCCCTGCGTACCACCTTCATCAGCCCGGCCGGTTGCACCCGTTCACCCGTGCGGTGGGCAAGCCCGACGTAGATGCTTCGCTCGTCGACGGTGCTTTCAGAAGTCACGTTCGTCTTCCGCGATCTTGCCGGCCTGGCCTTGCGCGGCCGACCTGCGTACGCGGCGTTTTGCGGCCAGCGCCGCAGGAGCGGGGGCCACGTCTTCCATCGAATCGATTTCGCCGAAGAGCCACAACGCGTGGGCGAGCAGGCCGATGCTGGTGCCCGGTTTGCCGGATTCCAGCGCGCGCAAGGTGTTTGGCGAGCACATCAGCCGCTCGGCCATTTCGGCAATCGTCCATTCGCGGTGAACCCTGTGCGCGCGCAGGCGCAGACCGAGCCTCTCAAGGGGTTCGATGGTTTGCGAGGGCAGGGCAGACAGGCTACGGCTGCTTTTTGACATCAATAAAATGACTGTTAAACGGCTTAAAAGTCATTTTAATGCGTTTTTCCAAGGTTTGGAAATGCTTGCTATCCGGGCAGTTCGGGCCTGTGCGCGTCTTGCTGAAGCACGGCCAGGTCGCTCTCGTCCTTCAGGCCGACACCGGTCAGCCCGCGCTGCAGCGACTCCCGCATCAGCCATGCCAGCTTGAACGCGGCGGCTTCGCAGGGCAGGCCTTCGGGCCGCACATTCGAGATGCAGTTGCGCTCGGCGTCGTGCCGGCCGCGCTTGGGCGAATGGGTCAGGTAAATGCCGAGGCTGTCGGGTGAGCTGAGCCCCGGGCGTTCGCCGATCAGCATGACCGAGAGTGCCGCGCCGAATAGTTCGCCCACCTCATCGGCCAAGGCCACGCGCGCCTGCGTGGCGATGACCACTGGAGAGAAGCGCGTTTCAGCCGGCAAATGCGAGCGCAATGCAGCCAGCAGCGGCGTCGCATGGCGCGCCACGGCGAGCGAGGAGAGCCCGTCGCCGATGACCAGGCACACGTCGCATCCAGGCTTTGCCGCGGCACGCAGGCGCTCGGCGTCGGCGGGGTCGAGCTGCCGGCCCAGGTCGGGCCGGCGCAGGTAGGTGGTGCGGTCTTCCGCGCGGCTGCGAGCGTGCAGCGTCTCCCAGTTCTGCTTGCGCAGCGTGGCTTCGAGCGCATCGACGTCGAGCGCCGCATGAATGGCGTCGCGCGCCATGGCATGCGCCCATCCGAAGCGCAGCGTTTCGTCGGTGGGCATGCCCGCGCCGGCACGGCCCAGCGCCAGGCGCGCGGGCGTGGCCGACCGCCATTGCGCCCAGGGGTTTGGCGTGACGGGTTCGCCGCTCATGGCGCCAGTGCGGCCAGCCCGCTCATGTCTGCCAGCAGGCGGTTGGCCGAGGGCGGCGCCAGCTGCCCCGCTGCATCGGTGATCTGCATTCGCTGCAGCCAGGCCTCGAATTCGGGCGCGCGCTTCAGGCCCAGCGTCTGGCGCAGGAACAGCGCGTCGTGGAACGAGGTGCTCTGGTAGTTGAGCATCACGTCGTCTGCACCCGGAATGCCCATGATGAAGTTGATGCCCGCGGTGCCGAGCAGCACCAGCAGGTTGTCCATGTCGTCCTGGTCGGCCTCGGCATGGTTGGTGTAGCAGATGTCGCAGCCGATGGGCAGCCCCAGCAACTTGCCGCAGCAATGGTCCTCGAGCCCGGCGCGGATGATCTGCTTGCCGTCGTAAAGGTACTCGGGCCCGATGAAGCCGACCACCGTGTTGATGAGAAGGGGCTTGTAGCGCCGCGCCAATGCATAGGCGCGCACCTCGCAGGTCTGTTGGTCGACACCGAAGTTGGCGTTGGCCGAAAGCGCGCTGCCCTGGCCCGTCTCGAAATACATCACGTTGTTGCCGACCGTGCCCCGATTCAGTGCCAACGCCGCGGCGTAGGCTTCGTCGAGCAGTTCTGGCGTGATGCCGAAAGAGTGGTTCGCCTTTTCGGTGCCGGCAATCGACTGGAACACCAGGTCCACCGGTGCACCGGCTTCCGCCAGCTTGAGCGTGTTGGTCACGTGCGTGAGCACGCAGCTTTGCGTAGGAATCTCGAAGCGCTGGATCACTTCGTCCAGCATGTGCAGCAAGCGCCCCAGCACCTGCATGCTGTCGGACACCGGGTTGAGCCCGATCACCGCATCGCCCGCGCCGTAGAGCAGCCCGTCGAGCGTGGAGGCCGCCACGCCGCGCAGGTCGTCGGTCGGATGGTTGGGTTGCAGGCGCACGGCCAGGTGGCCGGGCAGGCCGATGGTGTCGCGAAACCGCGTGACCACGCTGCACTTCCTGGCGACCGAGACCAGGTCCTGGTTGCGCATGAGCTTGGACACGGCCGCCACCATTTCGGGCGTGAGGCCGGGCGCCAACGCCGTCAGCGTCTCTGTGGTGGCCTGTTCCGAAAGCAGCCAGTTGCGGAAGTCGCCCACCGTGAGATGCGACACCGGTGCAAAAGCCTGCGCCTCGTGGCTGTCGACGATCAGGCGCGTGATGTTGTCGCTTTCGTAGGGAATCAGCGCTTCGTTCAAGAACTGCTTGAGCGGTGTTTCCGCCAGCACGTGGCGCGCCGCCATGCGCTGCTGCGCGGTGGCCGCGCCGATGCCCGCAAGATAGTCGCCGGAGCGCGCCGGGCTGGCAGCGGCCATGACCTGCCTGAGGTCGTCGAAAGCGAAGACCTGGCCGGCGATGGTGGTGCGGTACCGCATTTTTCCGTCAAAGGATGGGCGGCGAGGCAAGCATCTCGTCGGGCGCCGCCGCCTTGCGCTGCGCCGAGGTCAGGAGAAAGTATCCGTAGGCCGCGGCCATCAGCACCAGGAACAGCAGCGTGAGCATGGCGTTGAACCACACCATGGCGCCCAGGCACACCACGCCAAGCCCGAGCGCGATGGCCGGAAACACGGGGTAGAAAGGCGCCCGGTAGGTGCGCAGCAGGTCGGGCTCGCTCTTGCGCAGCTTGAAGAGCGCGGCCATCGAGATCAGGTACATCACGATGGCGCCGAGCACCGCCATGGTCACGATGTTGGCGGTGAGTGTCTGGCCGCCGAACTGCACCCATTCGTCGCTGAAGATGGCCACCACGCCGATCACGCCGCCGGCCAGCAAGGCGCGGTGCGGCGTGTCGAAACGCGGGCTCAGTCCGGCAAAGTAGCGGGGCAGGTAGCCCGCGCGCGCCAGCGCGAAGATCTGGCGCGAATAGCCCATGATGATTCCGTGGAACGAGGCAATCAGACCGAAGAGTCCGATCCACACCAGCATGTGCAGCCAGCCGCTGTTGTCGCCCACCACGGCTTTCATGGCCTGCGGCAGCGGATCGTTGATGTTGGCAAGCTTGCGCCAGTCGCCCACGCCGCCCGCAAAGATCATCACGCCGAAGGCCAGCACCACCAGCGTGACGATGCCCGTGGTGTAGGCGATGGGAATGGTGCGGTGCGGGTCGCGCGCTTCCTCGGCCGCCATGGCCGCGCCTTCGATCGCCAGAAAGAACCAGATCGCGAACGGTATCGACGCAAAGATGCCGGAGATGGCTGCGCCGTTCAGCACATTGCCGCCGGCCCAGCCGTTGGCAACGAAGTTGGCCATCGACCAGCCGGGCGTGACCACGCCCATGAACACCAGCAGCTCGAAGATCGCAAGCACCGTCACGAAGAGCTCGAAGGCCGCCGCAATGCCCACGCCGATCCAGTTCAGTGCGATGAAGATCACGTAGGCACCCAGTGCAAACCACTTCGGGTTGATGCCGGGGAACTGCACATTGAGGTAGGCGCCGATGGCCAGTGCAATGGCCGGCGGCGCAAAGACGAATTCGACCAGCGTGGCAAACCCCGCCACGAAGCCGCCGGTCGGCCCGAAGGCCCGCCTGGCATAGGCAAAGGGGCCGCCGGCGTGCGGAATGGCCGTCGAGAGCTCGGTAAAGCTGAAGATGAAGGTGGTGTACATGGTGGCCACCAGCACCGTGGCAACCAGAAAGCCGAGCGTGCCGGCGGTGTTCCAGCCGTAGCTCCAACCAAAGTATTCGCCTGAAATGACGAGGCCGACCGCAATGCCCCAGAGCTGGATGGGGCCGAGCACCTTCTTCAGGTGGCCGGTGCCGGCCGGAACAGGGACGGCGACCGGGGTGGCTTCGATGGACTGCATGGAGCTTTCCTCTCTTTTTTCGGATGTTGACAGTGCACCTGCAGCAAAGCAAGGGCTGTTCCACCGCTCGCCATAATCATGCTTTTCCATCCGTCCGAGGTATTCCGTGAAGTCCTTTTCCTCTTCGTCGCTCGCCTGTGCTGCTTTTCTTTCCGTGTGCGCCGTGTCCACCGCCTGGGCCCAGTCGGCCCCCGTCACCACGCCGAGCGGCCTGGTCTATCAATCGCTGAAGGAAGGCACCGGCGCCTCGCCGGCCGCAACCGACGTGGTCAAGGTGCACTACCGCGGCACCTTCCCCGATAGCGGCAAGGAGTTCGACAGCTCCTACAGCCGCGGCGAACCCACCGAGTTTCCGCTCAACGGCGTGATCCCGTGCTGGACCGAGGGCGTGCAGAAGATGAAGCCGGGCGGCAAGGCCAAGCTGACCTGCCCGCCGGCCATTGCCTATGGCTCGCGCGGTGCAGGCGGCGTGATTCCGCCAAACGCCACGCTCAACTTCGAGGTCGAGCTCGTTTCCGTCAAGAAACGCTGATCGCCTAGATCTGCGCCATGCCGCCGTCGACGAACAGCTCGGCGCCGTGCACGAAGCTGCTGTCGTCGGAGGCCAGGAACACCACGGCCTTGGCGATCTCGTCGGGCGCGCCCACCCGGCCCAGCGGAATGTTCTGCGCCTGTGAGTCGATGAAGCCCTTCACCTGCTCCGGCGTGAGGCCCAGCAGGTCGTAGGCCGGGGTCGGCACGACGCCGGGACTCACGGCGTTGACGCGGATGCCGGCGTCCTTCAGGTCCACCGCCCAGCTGCGCGCAAAGCTGCGCACCGCTGCCTTCGTCGCGCTGTAGACGCTGAAGGCGGGCGTGCCCTTGATGCTGGTGATCGAGGCGTTCAGCACGATCGACGCGCCCTTGGGCATCAGCGGCAGCGCCTTCTGCACGGTGAAGAGCAGGCCGCGCACATTGGTGCCGAAGATCTTGTCGAAATGCTCTTCGGTGATCTGCCCCAGCGGCAGCAGGCTGCCGCCGCCCGCATTGGCAAACAGCACGTCGAGGCGGCCTTTCTGTTCCTTGATGGTCGCGTAGAGCTTGTCGAGATCGGCAAGATTCGACACGTCGCCAAGCACGCCGGTCACGTTGCGGCCGATGGTTTCTACGGCCGCATCGAGTTCGGCCTGGCGACGGCCCGTGATGAACACATAGGCGCCTTCGGCCACGAAGCGTTGGGCGGTGGCCAGGCCGATGCCGCTGGTGCCGCCGGTGACGAGGGCGACCTTGTCGTTGAGCTTGGGTTGGGACATGGGATTCTTCCTTTGGATTGCTTGCTGCGAGGCAGCGTTGAACAGGCAAGGAAGTTTGGGCGCCATCCCCTCGCGGACCAAGACGCTGCTGCGGATTTGTTTATTCACGAATCACTAATAATCCGGCAATGGATCAGATCGCCGCCATGCGTGTCTTCGCCCGTGTGGTCGAGGCAGGCACCTTCACCCGCGCAGCCGATTCGCTGCAGATGCCCAAGCCCTCGGTGACCAAGCTGGTGCAGCAGCTCGAGACGCACCTGCGGGTGAAGCTGCTGCAGCGCACGACCCGGCGCGTGACGGTCACGCCTGAGGGTGCCGCGTACTACGAGCGAACGGCGCGCGTGCTGGCCGAACTGGAAGAGATCGAATCGGATCTCAGCAACGCGCAGGCGAATCCACGCGGGCGGCTGAGGGTGGACGTCGGCTCCTCGTTTGCCAACATGATCCTGATTCCGCAACTGCCGGCATTTCATGCGCGGTACCCGGAGATCGAACTCGAGATCGGCGTGGGCGACAGGCCGGTGAACCTGATCGGCGATGCGGTGGACTGCGTGATCCGCGCCGGCGAACTGAGCGACCAGTCGCTGGTGGCGCGCCGCATCGCGACCTTGCCCTTCGTGACCTGCGCCACGCCGGCCTACCTGGAGCGCCATGGCATGCCCAAGACGCCGGCGGACCTCGGCGGCGGCGCGCATCGGGTGGTGGGCTACTTCTCATCGCTGAGCAACCGCGCGATTCCGCTGCGTTATGCGCGCGGCGAAGAGCGCATCGAGATTCACGGCCGCACCGTGGTGGGCGTGAACGAAAGCACCGCGCAGATCACTGCCGTTCTTACCGGCATGGGCGTGTCGCAGGTCTTTTATCCAATGGCCGCGCCGTACCTTGCAAGCGGCGCGTTGGTAGAGGTGCTGCAGGACTGGGCACCGCCGCCATACCCGCTGCACGTGGTGTACCCCGCCAACCGGCACCTGAGCGCCAAGCTGCGCGTGTTCGTCGATTGGGCCGTGGAGCTCTTCGCCCCCTACAACACACGCACAGCGCGTTGATGGCGATCAGCTCGGCTGGAATTGATACAGCCAGGTTTCCGTGAGCGTCTTGTCTCCGGTCTTCAGGTAGAGCCGCATGTCGACGGGTTCGTTGCCTTCGGGCGTGAAGTCGAACTGCGCGCGCCAGTGGCCAGGCACGCCGTTGGGTACGGCCTCGGCAAACATGTAAGAGAACTTGCCGCGCGGCGCGGTGAGCACCAGTTCGGGCTTGACACCGAAGGGCACGGTCGTGAGCGGCTCGCCGACAAACTCGACCATGAACTTGCGCACGCCCGGCGGCCGCGGCTGGCCCGGCTGTCCGCCGCGGCCGATGCGGGTGGCCACGCAGCGCGCGAGCGGGGAGGGAAAGGGCTCCTGGTCGGTCCAGTGCAGCCGGTACTGCAGGCTGTAGCTTGCGCCCGCCTTGGCGTCGGCCTTGGGCACCCAGAAGGCGACGATGTTGTCGTGGATCTCGTCGTCGGTGGGAATCTCGATCAACTGCACCGAGCCTTCGCCCCAGTCGCCCTGCGGTTCGATCCAAAGGCTCGGGCGCTTTTCGTAGTTCACGCCGTCCTGGTAATTGTCGAACACGCGGTCGCGCTGCAGCAGGCCGAAGCCGCGCGGCCGGGTGTCGGCAAACGCCGAAGCCCGGGTTTGCGTCGGGTTGTTGAGAGGGCGCCAGATGCGCTCGCCCGCGCCGTTCCAGATGGCGAGGCCGTCGGAGTCGTGCACCTCGGGGCGCCAGTCGATGGCGGTGGGCTTGATGGTCTCGGAGTACCAATACATCGAAGTGAGCGGCACCAACCCGAGGCGCGAGACGTCGCGGCGCAGGAACAGGCGCGAATCGATGTCCATGATCACGGCCTTGCCGCGTTGCATGACGAACTTGAACACCCCCGTGACGCTCGGCCCTTCGAGCAGCGCGTAGACCGTCATCGAGGTGGTGTTGTTGGCGGCAGGTGTCTCGAAGTAGTAGCGCGTGAAGGTCGGAAACTCTTCCGGCTTGTCGGGCACGGCCACGTCGAGCGCAAGGCCGCGTGCCGACAGGCCGTACTGGTACAGCTCGCCTATGGCGCGGAAGTAGGAGGCGCCCAGAAACGCGACCCAGTCGTTCTTCTGCCAATCGAGCTTGCCCTGGTCGCCCAGTCGGCTTTCCTGCAGGCGAAAGCCTGCAAAGCCCGCGCCCGCCGGCAGCGCGCGGGCCGGGCTATCCGGCGGCATCGAAAAGTAGCTGGGGCTGTAGAGCACCTCGCGCGCAAACACGTCGCCGCCAGCGTTTTCGAGCACGTGCATGCGCACCGGCGTCTGGAAGAAGCGGCCCAGATGGAAGAAGGTGACCGGGAAGGCTCCGGGCCCGTCGCGGAAGAGGGCGTTGGCGGGGTCGAACTTGATCTTGCCGTGCGCGTCGTAGTCGATCTTTTCGAGCACATCGGGTGCGAGCGGCGTGGCCGCTGCATAAGGTTGCGAGGCCAGGCGCTTGGCCTGCGCGACAAGGCGATCGAACGAAAAGGGTGCGGGCTGGCTCAGTTTGAGGCCGTTGGCGGCCATTGCCTCTTCGGGCAGTCCAAGGGCGGCGAGTGCGGCGGCGGCACCACCTGCGGCAAGGAAGGATCGGCGATCAAGCATGTGTTTCTTGAGGGTTGCGAGTCTTGGAGGTACGGAAGCGGTTCACGAAAGAGAGAGACGCGGCCGCCGGATGCGACGGCGGAGCTGCGGAAGAAACCATCCTAATGCAGCACGCGCCAGGATTTTCTCCGCGACAGGAGGAATGGCGAGCATGCCTTGGCTGCGCTCCCCCGTGCGTCAGCCAAGCCGCGCAAACGAGGCCAGACAAGGGCGGGGATTGCAGAAAATTGTGCGTTTATGTATCGGCACTGTCGGCCGCGGTGAGCGCATACACGGCATAGAGCGGCACACCCAGCACCATCAGGACCAGCGGCGCAAACAGGGTGTACGCAAGGCCGAAGCCTTCCAGCACGCGATAGACGGAATCGAGCCGCAAGCGCGGATGGGCTTCAGCCAACTCGGAGGTGCGGCGCAACCCCCACCGGAACTCCGCTCCGGTGGCGCGCACCGAGGGATGCTGTGCAGCGCGCCCAACGCCAAGCCAGCACATGGCGTCGAAAGCCAGCACCGAGCCCGCGGGCGCGCGCTCGCCGAAGGTCGCGAACACGGCCTGCACCTGCTGCGGCTCGAGGTACATCAGCACGCCTTCGGTGAAGAGAAAAACGGGCCGCTCATTGCGGGTGCGCGGCAGTGCCAGCCGATCCCACCATCGGTCCGATGTCAGGTCGAGCGGGCACACGTCATGCCGTGGATTGGTCTCGGGAATCAGCGCCCGGCGCAGCTCGACCACCTCGGGCAGGTCGGCGTCGGTCAGGCGGCACTCGCCGTCGTCGAGCCACTGGAAGTAGTGGCTCAGGCCGCAGCCCATGTTCACCACGCGGCCGCCCGGATGCTGCTTGAGAAACTCTTGCGCAAGGCTGCGAAAGCGGCGCGTGCGGTTCAGGATGCCGTAGATGGTGGCCCTGTCTTCCGGCAGCGCGTGCCAGTCGTCGCGTATCTGCTCCAGCACCGATGCGGCGTAGGCGTCCCGCACGCCGAGCTGCGGAAACATCGCATCGCCCGAGGCGCGCGCCGCAAGCGAAATGCGCAAGGTGGACGGCACGGCCGACAGGCTCCGCGCGGTTTTGTCTGTTGTCATGGGCGCCGGACCAGAGGTCATGCCCAAGTCTGGCTGCTACGGCACAGCGGGGCAAGTCAGCCTTTGGTTAGCCCTGACCATGCGCCGCTGTGCGGGCGGCTATTACTTATTACTTCGAATCAATTCGGTGACTTCAAGGCTTCGATCACTTGGCAGTGGGCATCACGAACTCGGCGCCCTTGCCGATGCTCTCGGGCCAGCGCTGCATGACGGACTTCTGCTTGGTATAGAACCGAACGCCTTCTTCGCCATAGGCATGCGTGTCGCCGAAGAGCGAGCGCTTCCAGCCGCCGAAGCCGTGCCAGGCCATGGGCACGGGAATCGGCACGTTGATGCCGACCATGCCCACCTGGATGCGGCGGCTGAACTCGCGCGCCACATTGCCGTCGCGCGTGAAGCAGCTCACGCCGTTGCCAAACTCGTGGTCGTTGACCAGGTCGACCGCATCCTTGAAGTTGGCCACGCGCACGCACGAGAGCACCGGGCCGAAGATCTCTTCCTTGTAGATGCGCATCTCGGGCGTGACGTGGTCGAACAGCGTGCCGCCCATCCAGAAGCCGTCGCCGCAGCCTTCGCCAGCCTTGCTGCCGTCGAACTGGCGGCCATCGACCAGCAGCTTCGCACCTTCTTTTTCGCCCTGGGCGATGTAGCCCGTGATGCGCTCGTGCGCCGCCCGGGTGACGATCGGGCCCATCTCGGCCGCGAGATTCTCGCCGTCGAGCACCTTGAGCGTCTTCGTGCGCTCGACGAGCTTGGGAATGATCTTTTCGGCCACGTCGCCCACCAGCACCGCCACGCTGATCGCCATGCAGCGCTCGCCGGCCGAGCCGTAGCCGGCGCCGATCAGCGCATCCACCGTCTGGTCGATGTCGGCGTCGGGCATTACCACCATGTGGTTCTTCGCGCCGCCCAGCGCCTGCACGCGCTTGCCGTTGCGCGCGCCGGTTTCGTAGATGTAGTTGGCAATGGGCGTGGAGCCGACGAAGCTCACGGCCTTGACGTCCGGGTGCTCGAGCAGCGCATCGACCGCGGCCTTGTCGCCCTGCACCACGTTGAACACGCCGTCGGGCAGGCCCGCTTCCTTCAGCAGCTCGGCCATGCGCAGCGACGGGGTCGGGTCGGTGGGGCTGGGCTTCAGCACGAAGGTGTTGCCCGCGGCAATGGCCACCGGGAACATCCACATCGGCACCATCACCGGAAAGTTGAAAGGCGTGATGCCGGCCACCACGCCCAGCGGCTGGCGCAGCGTCCAGTTGTCGATGCCGGTGCTCACCTGGTCGGTGAAGTCGCCCTTGAGCAGCTGCGGAATGCCGCATGCGAACTCGACGATGTCGATACCGCGCGAGACCTCGCCCTGCGCGTCGGTGAACACCTTGCCATGCTCGGCGGTGATCATGTGGGCCAGCTCGTCCTTGTGCAGGTTGAGCAGCTCCAGAAACTTGAACATCACGCGGGCACGGCGAATCGGCGGCGTGTCGGCCCACTTGGGAAAGGCGGCCTGGGCGGCTGCCACGGCGGCGTCGACATCGGCCGCGGCGGCAAGAACCACCTTGCCGGTGACCTTGCCGGAGGCCGGATTGGTGACGTCCTGCGTGCGGTTGGAACCGCCGGCGGTGTGCTGGCCGGCGATGAAATGCGCGATCTGTGTGGTCATGGAGAGTCCCAGGGTCAAGTGATTTGCGCCAGTCTAGAAAAGGGAAGGGCGCCTGCCTAGGCGCTAAAGTTGAACTGTTTGTTCGCCATGGTGAACAATGCAGCCATGGATACGCAAAAAGCCGAATCGCTCTGGACGCACCTGCACTGGCTGATAGTGCTGGGCCAGCAGGGCAGCTACACCGCCGCAGCGGCCCGGCTGGGCGTGAGCAAGGCCGCCATGAGCCAGCGCATTGCCGAACTGGAGCGCGCAGCGGGCGTGCCCCTGGTGCGCCGCACCACGCGCAGCATGCGGCTCACCGAGGCCGGCCAGCAGCTCGTCGACCAGACCCGGGAGCCCTTCGAGCAGATCGCCCATAGTTTTTTGAAGGCCCAGGACCATGCAGGCGAACCGCGCGGCCTGGTGCGCGTGACGGCACCCGTAGCCTTGGGGCGGCAGCAGCTGTTGCCAAGGTTGGCCGACTTCCTGCTCGCGCATCCATCGATCCGCATCGAGATGGAGCTTTCCGATCGTCTCAGCTCGCTTGCGACGGAAGGCTTCGACCTGGCGGTGCGGCACGCCGCTTCGCCGCCCGATACGCATGTGGCCTGGCGGCTCTGCGAGACCCGATCCGTGCTGGTGGCCAGCCGGGCCTACCTGCGCCGCAAGGGAACACCGCTGGCGCCGGCCATGCTGGCGGAGCACGATTGCCTGCACTATCCCCGCGGGCAAGAAACGAATGTGTGGTCATTCGAGCGGCGCAACGCCCGGGCACGCCAGGCCGAGCGCATGACCGTGCCCATTGCCGGCCCGCTCGCGGCCAACAACAGCGAAGCGCTTCGCGACGCCGCGCAGGCCGGCCTGGGCATTGCCTTGCTGCCCGACTTCAGTGCGCAGTCGGCCTTGCAAACAGGCAAGCTGGTCGAGGTGCTGCCCGACTGGCAGCCCACGGGTGCATTCGCGGACCATATCTACGCCATTCGGCCGTACTCGCTGCACATACCGCGTGCGGTCAATCTATTCGTGAGCCACCTGCGCGAAACCCTCAAGGCAGGGTTCCGCTTGCCGCAGGCCTGAGCTTTCAGCCCGCTGGTCCGGCCTGGTTTCAGGTGGACGATGCAAGCAGTTGCTTGACCAGCAACTGCGCCGCGGGCGACAAGGTCTCGCCCGTCTTCGTCGCCATCAGCAGCCGCCGAACGGCCCAGGCGTCCTTCAGCCGCACCACCTTGAGATCGAGCGCGCTCACCTGCGCCTTGCAGGCCGCGAGCGGAACCACGCCGATTCCAAGGTTGGCAGCAATCATGTGGCACATCGCATCGAAGCTGCGCACCTGCACGCGCAACCGCATCGGAATGCCGGCCTGCTCGGCCGCGCGGGAGGTCAGCTCGAGCAGCGAGCTGCTGCGGTTGAGCCCCACGAACTCGTGGGCGAGGCAGGTCTTGAAGTCGGTTCTGCGCGTGCGTGCAAGCGGATGCTGCCGGGCGCACAGCACCACCAATTCATCGGTCTGGAACTGCGCCACATCGAGCCCGTAGGCCGGCGTGTTCTCGGCGAACACGCCCACGTCGGCCAAGCCGTCGACCAGGGCGCGGACGATATCGCCGCTCAGTTGTTCTTCCACTTCGACGCGGATGTCCGGATGCTGGCCTAGAAACTCTGCCAGCGTGGCCGGCAGGAACTCGGTGAGCGCCGACATATTGGCCCACAGTCGCACGTGGCCGCGCACGCCGCTCGAATAGTCGCCCAGCTCGTTGCTGAACTGCTCGAAGCCCTGGAAGAGCCGCATTGCATGCTGCATGGCCACATGGCCGGCGGGCGTGAGGGCTATGCCTTGCGAACTGCGTTCCAGCAGCTTCGACCCCGTGGCGGCCTCGAAATCCGAAAGCCGCCGGCTGGCTGCCGATAGCGCGAGGTGGCAGGCCTCCGCGCCCTTGGTGATGCTGCCCGACTGGGCCACGGCGCAGAACAGGCGCAGCGTCACGAAATCGACACGCGCGGGATTGATGGGGCTGGCCATCGCCGGATTCTAGGGATGGCGCCGTTATGTAAACGCCATTGGCATAGGCCAAAAGATTCTTTGACATGTTATGTCGAGGCACATATAGTGAACGTCAGTAACAAAGGAGGGGTATGCAATCACTGCTCGATCAACTGAAGGGGCTTGACGTTCTGGCCGGTGCTGCAATGGGCGGACTCGCGGTGCAGTTGCAGCCTATTCCGGGTCACACGCCGGTGGTGCAGGTGAGCATCGAGGGCCGGGAAGAGTTGCCGATCTTCATCACCAGTTCAGACATGCAGGTGATCTGCATCTGCTATCTCTGGACCGAAGAAGAAGTGAAGGCCGAGCGCCGTACCGAGTTGCTCGAGTCGCTGCTCGACCTGAACCCCTCGGTGCCGCTGTCGTCCTTCGGCCGCGTCGATGGCCGCTATGTGCTCACCGGCGCCCTCGGCCGCAATGCCAGCGTCGAAGACATCGCGCGCGAAGTGGCGGTGCTCAGCGACAACGCGCTCGATGCGCTGGACGCCCTGTCCGAATTCCTGAACTAAAAGGCGGAAATCATCATGACGGTCATCAAGAAACTGGTCACCTTGCTGCGCGGCAGCGCCCGCGAAATCGGCGAGAGCGTGGTCGACAGCAACGCCACGCGAATCTACGAACAGGAAATCATCGATGCCAAGCACAGCATCGAGAAGGCCAAGGGCGATCTCACCGGCGTCATGGCCAAGGAGATGCAGTCCGCCCGCGAGATCGAACGCCTGAAGAACGAGGTCACCCGCTACGAGGGCCTGGCGCTCGAAGCGCTCAACAAGACGCAGGAAGGCCTGGCGCTCGACGTCGCGGCCAAGGTGGGCACGCTCGAGAAAGAGCTCGAGGAGCAGGCCAAGGCGCACGCCTCCTACGCGCTGCAGGTGTCCAAGCTCAAGGACCTGATCAAGACGGCCGAAGCGCGCATTCGCGAGCACGAGCGCGAGATCGGCATTGCCAAGACCACCGAGAGCGTCTACCGCGCCACGCAATCGATCTCCGAGAACATCGGCGCGGGCGGTTCGCGCCTGTCCAATGCGCGCGAATCGCTCGAACGCATCCGCCGGCGCCACGAAGACCTGGCCGATCGGATGACCGCGAGCCAGGCACTCGAAAACGAACTCGGCCACAGCGCGCTCGAAAAGAAGCTGGCAGCCGCGGGCATCGGCAGCGACGTGGACCGCACCGGACTGGTGATGGAGCGCATCCGCGCCCGCCAGGCCAAACCGGCGGAGCCCGGCGCCCAATGACCGTTCGGGTCAAGCCGGTTCGCTGGCAAGGCTCGGACGAGGCGATACGCGCCGTTCAGGTGGCGTTCGATGTGGAAGAAGCCGTGCTGGAGGCGGTGCGCACGGCGGCCTTCGAGCAGCACGTGTCCACCTCCGACCAGATCCGGCAGGTGCTGGGGCTTGCGACAACGTCCAAACCCAAGCGGCCGCGGCTGACCGTGTCGCTGAATGCGGCAGACTACGAGTTTCTGGCGGCGAGATATGGGCTCGCCCCGGACGACCGCCTGGCCATCAAGGAGAGGGCCACGCGGGATCTGATTGCTTTTGCAAGTGGTGGAAAGAAAAAGGGCACTGGCGCAACGAAGCCGGGCCGAAGATAAAAACACAACCCGCACGCGGGAGGGTCAATGGGAAATTTCATGGATGCGGTGACGGGTTACCCCACCGCGATCTACACGGTGCTGCTGGGCGTCGTGGTGATCTATTGGGTGCTTGCGGTGGCCGGCATGGTCGACATCGAGCACAGCGGCATCGACGTCGACCTGCAGACGCATGCCGACGGCGACACCAGCGACGTGGGGCAGCTCGCGAGCTATGTAGTGGCATTCGGCCTGAACGGCGTACCGTTCTCGGTGGCCGTGAGCCTGCTGGTGCTGGTGTCCTGGACGCTGTCTTGCCTTGGCGGGGAGTGGCTGCTGCCGCTGGTGCCTACGCTGCCGCTCAAGCTCCTGGCCGGTACGGTGCTGCTGGTGGCGAGCGCCGCCATTGCCATACCCGTGACGGCCGTGGCCATTCGCCCGCTGCGAGGCTTGTTCGTGAGCCACACGGCCGTGAGCAACGCGGCACTGGTCGGGCAGGCCTGCCGCGTCGTCACCGGGGTGGTGAACGAGAAGGACGGCCGCGCCGAAGTGGCCCGCCGCGGCGCCAGCCTGAACATCCGCGTCTGGGCTCCCACGCCCAACACCCTCAAGCGCGGATCGCAAGCGCTCATTCTTGAATACGACGAGGTGGCCGGGCGCTATCTCATCGCAGCGCACGAAGACATCGTCTGACCGCGCGCATCCCCTTACCGTTCGTTCGCTCTTAAAGCATCTCTGGAGAAAAAATGGAGCCCATCCTCTTTGCCGTGGCCATCCTGGCCGTGGTCATCCTCGGCCTGTTCGCGATGTTCGCCAAGTTCTATCGAAAGATCGAACAGGGCCACGCGCTCATCGTGAACACGCTGCGCGCCGAGCCCGAGGTGACTTTCACCGGGCGAATGGTCTACCCGATCATCCACAAGGCCGAGTTGATGGACATCTCGGTCAAGACGATCGAGATCGACCGCTCCGGCAACGAGGGCCTCATCTGCCGCGACAACATTCGCGCGGACATCAAGGTGAAGTTTTTCGTTCGCGTGAACAAGACCGCGGACGACGTGCTCAAGGTGGCGCAGGGCATCGGCTGCGCGCGCGCTTCGAACCACGAGACGCTCGAAGAATTGTTCTCGGCCAAGTTCTCCGAGGCGCTCAAGACCGTTGGCAAGTCGATGGATTTTGTCGACCTGTACCAGGCGCGTGATGGTTTCCGCGACCAGATCATCAGCCAGATCGGCAACGACCTTTCGGGCTACGTGCTCGAAGACGCCGCCATCGACTACCTCGAGCAAACGCCGCTGTCCGAGCTGGACACCAACAACATCCTCGATGCGCAGGGCATCAAGAAGATCACCGAACTCACGGCGGTCGAGCATGTGCGCACCAACGAGCTGCGCCGCAACGAGGAAATGCAGATCAAGAAGAAGAATGTCGAAACGCAGGAAGCCCTGCTCGAGCTCGAACGCCAGCAGGCCGATGCCACCGCCCGCCAGCAGCGCGAGATTGCCAGTGTGCGCGCCCGCGAAGAAGCCGAAACCGCCAAGATCCAGGCCGAAGAGCGCACCAAGTCCGAAACCGCGCGCCTGGTTGCCGAGCAGTCCATCTCGGTGCAGCAGGAGAACGTGCAGCGCGAAAAAGAAGTCGCCGAGAACAACCGCAAGCGCGCGGTGGCCATCGAGGAAGAAAAGGTCACGCGCGCCCGCGATCTTGAAATTGTCGACCGCGAGAAGGAAGTGACGCTGCAGCGTATCGAGAAGGACAAAGCCGTCGAAGTGCAGAAGAAGGCCATTGCCGACGTGATTCGCGAGCGCATCGTGGTCGAGCGCACCGTGGCCGAGCAGGAAGAAGCCATCAAGGAACTGCGCGTGGTGGCCGAGGCCGAGCGCACCAAGAAATCCGTCGTGATCATGGCCGAGGGCCAGGCCGAAGAGAAGATGGTGCTCGACGTGAAGGCGGCCGAAACGCAGGAAAAGCGCGCCCGCCACAAGGCAGCCGAAGAACTCACGCTGGCCGATGCCAAGCTGAAGGTGGCCGAGCGCGATGCCGAATCGAAGAAGCGCGAAGCCGAAGGCGTGGAAGCCATCTCGGCCGCGCCGGGCCTGGCCGCTGCCAAGGTCGAGATTGCGACCGCGCAAGCCAAGCTCGCGAGCTTCGAGGCCGAGGCTTCGGGCAAGGAAAAGCTCGGTCTTGCCGACGTGCATGTGCGCCAGGCCGACGCCGACGCCGTCCTCAAGGCCGGCCAGGCCGATGCGCAGGTGATCGAAGCGCGCTCGCAGGCCGAGGCCGCGGGCATGCGCGCCAAGTTCGACGCCGAGGCCTCGGGCAAGGAGAAGCTCGGCCTTGCCGAAGTGAACGTGCGCACGGCAGACGCCGAAGCCACCCTGAAGTCGGGCCAGGCCGACGCGCAGGTGATCGAAGCCCGCTTCAGCGCCGAGGCCAAGGGCCTGCACGAAAAGTTCGAAGCCATGAAGGCAATGAGCCCCGAGACGCGCGACCACGAAGAGTTCCGCATGCGCCTGGAAAAGTCGCACGTCGAAACCATGAAGGGCATCGATGCGCAGACCTCCATTGCCAAGGAGCAGGCCGAGGTGCTGGGCACAGCGCTCGCCAACGCCAAGATCGACATCGTGGGCGGGCAGGGCGACTACTTCGACAGCTTCGTGCGCTCGCTTTCCGTGGGCAAGGGCATCGACGGCGTGATCTCCAAGAGCAATGCGCTGCAGGTGGCCTTCAAGGACCAGCTGGCCGGCGACCGCGACGTGGTGAAGGACCTGCGCGACATCGTCGGCGCACTGGGCAATTCGTCCGGCGAAATCCAGAACCTCAGCGTTGCGGCGCTCATGAGCCGGATCACCAGCGACGGCAGCGAAAGCCAGAAGACCGCGCTGAGCAACCTGATCTCCACCTTCCGCAACTGAGTGGGCGCGCAATGAATCCGAACCTCAAATGCAGCTGCTCCGCGCATTCGCCGATGCAAGCTGTTGCGCTGGCCGAAGCGCTGCTGGCCGTGAACTGCACCGATTGCGGCGGCATGGTCATGTCCATGGAAGACTGGCGTGCCTGGAAGGCCGCCGATCCTTCGCGCGAACCCCATGCCATCGACGACGAGGTCATCGAAGTGTTCGATGCCGCCTCGGTGCGGCACTGCCCCGAATGCGACCGGCTCATGCAGCGCCTGCGCGTGAGCGCGGGGCCCGACTTTCGCATCGACCGCTGCATTGCCTGCCAGAACCTCTGGTTCGACCAGGGCGAATGGCGTGCGCTCGTGAGCCGCGGCCTTGCCAACCGGCTCGATGAACTGCTGTCCGACAGATGGCAGCGCCAACTGCAGACCGAAGAGGTGCGCGAGGTGCGGCTTGCCGCGCTGCGCCGCCGCTACGGCAACGACTGCATCGACGAGTTGGACCGCATTCGCGCCTGGCTCGACACCCAGCCCCACCGCGACGAACTGCTCGCATTGCTGCGCGCGGACTGACCGCGCCGACCTATGCAACCCACGGATGAATCGGGGGCGCCGGCCGGCGCCCAGGTGCCGTCTGACCAGACCGAAGCCCTCGTGTCCGGCAGCGGCAGCTACGACCTGCTGAAGAAGCGGCTCGAAACACAGGGCGAAGGCCTGCTGAAGAAGACGCAGGCCCTCAACGAGCGGCGGCTTGCCGAGTTCGGCCGCTCCGAGCAGGCCTTGGTGCTGCGCACCCGCGCGCGCACCGAAAACAACGCCGTGGCGCGCGACATCGTGCGCATCGGCGACCTGCTGCTGTTCGGCTACAACGTGTTCATCGGCCTGCGCAAGGAAACGGCCGTGAGCGACGTGTTCGGGCTGTATCGCCTGGCAGTGCCAGGAGAGGCCGCCACCGAGAACGACGAGCTGCAGCCCGTGCCGCTGGCCGGCACCTTCCTCGAAGACACGCGCTTCGTCTCCGATTTTCGCGAGCTGTACGCCTACTACAAGCAGGCCACGATGCTGCAGCTGCGGGTCACGCAGGACAAGCTGCTCGCGTCCTTCCAGATCGGCCAGCAGCTGGGCGACGTGCGCGTGTTCCGCTGGGCCATCGAGCGCAACGGCGGCATCCACTACATCGACAACCGCGGCGAGCGCGACATTGCGCTGCCCGCAAGCCACGACTTCGAGTGGACCGTTGCCACGCGCGAAGACCATGTGGGCGGCAAGCACCCCCATGTGAACGTGCTCGACACGGTGTTTGTCGAAACGCTGGGCGGCGACCTCACGGTCAAGATCGAGAACAATACCGAAACCGGCCTCGGCATCTACAGCGAGCCGGTGGAAGACAAGAGCCAGTCGCTCACCGACGCCGAGATTTCGTGGGCCAAGCTCGGCATGCTGATCCTGCTGCGCGTAAAGCCCTACCGCGAGCAGGTCACGCGCTACCTGGTCTTCAACATCCGCACGCAGCAGGTCGAGCGCATCGACGCCATCGGTGGCTCGTGCGTGCAGCTGCCTGAAGACCACGGCATCATCTTTCCGGGCGGCTACTACCTGCAGTCGGGCGAGTACAAGCGCTTCGACCTGCCGGGCGAGGTGGTCGAAAGCCTGCGCTTCAAGCGCATGCTGCGCTCGCCCAACGGGGAAGACGTGGCCTATGTCTTCTACGACCCGAAGCCGGGGCGCTACGCGCTCTTCAACTACAACCTGATCGACAAGAAGCTCGCCACGCCGATCATCGCCAACGGCTATGCGCGCTTTGCCGACGGCCGCATCCTCGTGTTCAACGGCGACGCCGGCGAGCCGACGCGCGTGCACCCGATGCAGCTGTGGCAGACGCCGTTCGCCAGCGAAGAGCATGTGAGCGCGCAGCCGCCCGCCACCGGCTTCTTCGGCAAGATCGGCAATGCCGAGCTGGTGCGGGGCGTGAGCGACCTGATGGGCATTGCCCGCGCGGTGCGCGAGCAGGCGCCTACGCGCGCTGCTTACGAAGACCTGATTCGCCAGTGCACCCGCGTGAGCGACGCCTACTTCTGGCTGGACGCATCCGAGGCTGCCGGCCTGATGGCCGAGCTGCGCAGCATTGCCGACGTGGCGCGCAGCACGCTGGCCGAGTTCGAGAAGGTCGACACCATCCGCCGCGAAACCGCGCGTGCACTGGCCCGTGCCGAAGACGAGCAGCACGCGTTGCTGGTCGACATTGCCAGCACGCTCTGGCGCGCGCCCGACGATTTCGTGAAGGCCTTGGGCCGCCTGCGCGAACGGCGCGGCGCGCTGCAGATGCTCAAGGAGCTGCGCTATGCCGACCTGCCGCGCATCGCCGCCATGGACGCGGCGCTCGAGATCGAGCAGCAGCGCATCGGCGAACGCGCCATGCAGTTCCTGGCGGCCGACACGGCCTTCAACGGCCAGCGCCAGGCGCTGGACAAGCTTGCGCTCGATTTGCCGAACCTGGCCACTTCGCCCGCGCTCGGGCAGATGCTCGCCACGCTTGACGAACAGGCGGCCGGGCTCGATCTGCTGACAGAACAGCTCGGCAGCCTGCCGGGCGGCGATGCGGTTGTCCGCACGTCGATTCTCGACCGCATCTCGCTCATCTACGCCGACATCAACCGCATGCGCGCCGATGCGCGCGCACGGCGCAAGTCGCTGGGCGCCACCGAGGCCCGCGCGGAGTTCGGTGCGCAGTTCAAGCTCTTCAGCCAGGCGGTTGAAAACGCACTGGAGTTTGCCGACACGCCCGAGAAGTGCGACGACGCGCTCACGCGCCTTTTGGCCCAGCTCGAAGAAATCGAAGGCCGCTTTGCCGAGCAGGAAGACTTTTTGGCCGACATCGCCGAGAAGCGCGAGACCGTGTACGAAGCGCTTTCCGCGCGCCGCCAGAGCCTGGTGGAAGCCCGCCAGCGCCGCGCGCAGGGCGTGGTCGACGCGGCGGGCCGCATCCTCGACGGTATTCCACGCCGCATTGCGCAGTTCGGCGATCTGAAGCAGGTTCACAGCTACTTTGCGGCCGATCCGATGATCGGCAAGCTGCACACGCTGATTGCCGACCTGCGCACGCTGGGCGCCGCCGTGCCGGCCGACGAACTGGACACGCGCCTGAAGACGGCGCGCGACCAGGCCCTGCGCTCGATCCGCGACAAGCGCGAACTGGTGAGCGAAGGCGGAGACACCCTGCGCCTGGGCCGCCATGCCTTTACCGTGCACCGCCAGCCCGTCGACCTGACCTTGGTGGCCCGCGAGAGCGGCATGGCCTACCAGGTTACCGGCACCGACTACCTGAGCCCTGTGGACGAGCCGCGGCTGCTGCCGCTGCAGCGCTACTGGAACCAGTCGCTGGTGTCGGAAACCACCGAACTGTCGCGTGCCGAATACCTGGCCGGGCGCCTGCTCGAGTCGCTGCTCGATGGCAAGGCCGAGCGCACCTGGGGCGAGGTGGTCACGCTCCTCACCGAAGACCCTTTGCATCCGCAGCTGCTCGAAATGGTGCGCCGCTTTGCAGCCGCGCGCTACCAGGAGGGCTACCAGAAGGGGATTCACGATGACGACGCGCTGCGCCTGCTGGGTGCGCTCGTTGCCATGCAAGATCAGGCCGGCCTGCTGGCGTGGGGCCCGACCGAACGCGCGCTGGCGCTGCTCTATTGGCAGCACGGCCACTTGATCGCGCACCGCGAATCGCTGCTGCGGCGTGCGCGCGCCGCGTTGCAGATGCAGGCCCTGTTCGGCCGGCGCGATGCGCTGGAGCAGCTCGAAGCCGACACGGCGCGCGCGCTGAACCACTTTGCGCGCGACATGCTGCCCGACCTTTTGCCTTTGGCCGAAGAGGCAACCGAAGAAGAGCGGGACGCCCACCAGGGCCGCGTGTCCACCGTGTGCGGCCAGGCGGCTGCCTACCTGGTGCGCGAACTGGCCGGCGAGCACGGCGGCGAAACCTGGGCCGTTTCGGGAGCGGGCGAAGACCTGGCCGCCGCGCTGCTTCGCGAACTCGAAAGGGGTGGCCGGCGCGATGCGTGGCAGCACGATCTCGACGCCGCACCGCCGGCGGAGCGCTGGCGCCTGGCGCGCGACTGGGTGCGTGCCTATGCGGTTCATCAGGCGCCGCAGTCTGTCGACTGGGTAGACGACGCGGCCGGCGTGCTGGCCATGCCGATGCAGCGCAAGCGGGTGAACGTGGCGCTCGACCGCACGGTCGAAGGGCTGCGCGGCGAGCATCCACGCGTGGCCGAAGGCCGCATGACGCTGAACCTGAACGACTTCTGGCGCCGCTTCCTGTTTCACACCACGCATGCAGTGCCGGGCTACGAAGCGCTGCACAGCCTGCGCCACGAGTTGCTCGAACGCGAGAAGGCCCGGCTCAAGCTGGGCCAGTTCCAGGCCAAGCCGCTCTCGACCTTCGTGCGCAACCAGCTGATCGACGAGCTGTACCTGCCCATCATCGGCGACAACCTTTCCAAGCAGATCGGCTCGGCGGGCGAGGGCAGCCGCACCGATCGCATGGGTTTGCTGCTGCTGATTTCGCCGCCCGGCTACGGCAAGACCACGCTGATGGAATACGTTGCGGACCGGCTCGGCCTGATCTTCGTGCGCATCAACTGCCCGGCTCTGGGCCACGGCGTCACGGCCATCGACCCGGCCAACGCGCCCAACAGCGCCGCGAGGCAAGAGCTCGAGAAGCTCAACCTCGGCCTTGCGATGGGCAGCAACGTGATGCTGTACCTGGACGACATTCAGCACACGAGCCCGGAGTTTCTGCAGAAGTTCATTGCGCTGGCCGACGGCACGCGCCGCATTGAAGGCGTGTGGAACGGCGAACCGCGCAGCTACGACATGCGCGGCAAGCGCTTCGCCATCGTGATGGCTGGCAACCCGTACACCGAGTCGGGCGACGTGTTCAAGATTCCGGACATGCTGGCCAACCGGGCGGACATCTACAACCTGGGCGACGTGCTCTCAGGCCGCGAGGCGGCCTTTGCGCTTTCGTACATCGAGAACAGCCTGACCTCCAACCCCACGCTGATGCCGCTGGCCTCGCGCGACCCCAAGGACGTGCAGCTGCTGGTGAAGATGGCGCAGGGACACGAGGTGCCGAGCAGCGCGCTTTCGCACGCGTACAGCGCGGTCGAGCTGGAAGAGATCAAGGCGTTGCTGCAGCGTCTGTTCCGTGCGCGCGACCTGCTGCTGAAGGTCAACCTCGCCTACATCGAATCGGCCGCGCAGCAGGAGGCCTACCGCACCGCGCCGCCGTTCAAGCTGCAGGGCAGCTACCGCAACATGACCAAGCTCGCGGGCAAGATCACCGCGCTGATGCGCGACGACGAGCTCGACGCACTGTTGCGTGACCATTACCGCGGCGAGGCGCAGACCTTGACCACCGGCGCGGAAGAAAACCTCTTGAAGCTTGCGCAGCTTCTGGGCAGCCCCACGCCGGAAGAAAGCGCGCGCTGGGCGGCCATCTGCGAAGAGTTCGTGCGAAAGAAAAAGCTCGGCGGCGACGACGTCGACGGCAGCCAGCGCATTGCAAGCAGCATGCTCGACGTGGCGCGCGCTGTCGATGCACTCAAGCCCAAGCCGCCCGCCGAAGGCCCGAACGAAGGTCAGCGGCTGGCCGACGCCATGCTGCAGATTGCGGTGACTTATCGCGAACTGATCCTGCCGTTGGTAACCGCCACTGAACGTCGGCTCGAACTCGACCGTTCAATCAAGCAGGACATGGAGCGGCTCGCGGCTGAAGTGCAGGCTGCACGCGGCGTGGTCAAGCGCTCTCCCAAGCCGGACAAGTAGGGCTAGGAATGGGGCGTTGTGTTTCTTTGCGTGTTGTGCGCGAGGCGCTTTGTTCAGGGCGCGCACCCGCCGACGGGGTACCTTTCTCCGCGAATGTCCCCCGGCCTGCGGCCTCCTCCTTTATTCCGCGAATGTCCCCCGGCCTGCGGCCTCCTCCTTTATTTCGCTGCGCAAGGCACCCCATCGACGTGCGCGTTGGGCAGAGCGGTGGTTGATCGAGCGGAACAAGCGCAGCGCCCAGTGTGCACAGGGCATCGGGTGCTCCCCGCAGCGAAATAAAGGAGGGGCCGAAGGCGGGGGACATTCGCGGAGGGGAGTACCCGGTGGCCTTTGCACACGCCCTGAACAAGAGCCCCTGAATAGGCGCAGCACTATGGAGATTCACTGAAATGTCGGCCCTTCCCGAACTACTGGCCCAGCTGGACGCCACCATGGCCGACGAGCGCCTCAGCGATGACGAGCGCCGCGTGCTGGTCCACACCTTGCGCGAAGCTTCACCGCCCGAAGACGGCCTGCGCCAGCTGCGCAATCGCGCGTTCGACCTGGTGCGCTCCCGCACAGCCGACCCGGAGCAGTTGTCCTTGCTCAAGTGGCTCGAAGGCGTGGTCCGCGCGATCGACACCGGCCGCTCGCCTGATGCCGTCAACGTGCACTCGCAAGCCTTCTTCAGCCCGGGTACCGCTTGCCTTCAGGCGATCAACCAGCAACTGAAGGCTGCCAAGCGCTCCATCGACCTATGCGTGTTCACGCTGTCGGACGACCGCATTACCGCCGAGGTGCTGGCCGCACACCGACGCGGCGTGGCAGTGCGCTTCATTACCGACAACGACAAGGAGTTCGACCGCGGCAGCGACGTAGGGCAATTGCGCGCGGCGGGCATTCCGATTGCGGTGGACCGCACCGAGGCGCATATGCACCACAAGTTCGCCATTTTCGACGGCGCGCGGTTGCTGAACGGCAGCTACAACTGGACGCGCAGCGCCTGCGAGCACAACGAAGAGAACGTGATTTTGAGCAACGACCCCTCGCTCGTGCGCCGCTTTGCGGACGAATTCGACACCTTGTGGAAAGAACTGCAGGCCGCCTGATGCCAAGAAGAATCGACTACGACTGGGAACTGCCGCCTGAAATACAGCAGCGGCTGGGGGGCGCGAGCTACGGCGCGCAGCGCATCATTCACGAGCAAGGCCATCTGCTGGTGATCCTGCACGAGCCGCCCGCCGGACCCGGCGCGGAGCGCAAGCCCGCGGTGTTCCTGCGCAAGCCCGATGGCGCGTGGTTCCACAAGGGAAACAACCCCGGCGAGCGGGCCTTTGCCAAGCTGCTCGAAAGCTATCGCACCTCGCTGGCCACTTTCGAAACCAGGCACGCAGCCGCTGAAACTTCGGAAGATCTGTTCCAGGTTCTCGGTCCACTCATTCCGCTGACCCGCGCCGCCATGAACATGCAGGCCGCGCTGCAGGCGGCGCGCGATGCCGTGAAGGAAGACTTGATGCTGATCGACCTGCGCGATCTGGCGGTCGAGATCACGCGCGGCATGGAACTGCTGCTGGCCGACACTCGCATGTCGCTCGACTACCGGCTGGCGCATGCGGCCGAGGCGCAGGCGCGCTCGACCCGTGAAGTGAGCCGTGCGCAGCACAAGCTCAACACCATTGCCGCGCTGACCTTCCCCCTGATGGCGGTGGGCGCCGCATTCGGCATGAACCTGCACAGCGGCATGGAGAACATGCCGCCCTGGATGTACTGGGCGATTTTTTTGGGCGGTCTCTTCCTTGGGGTCTTGCTGCGCGGCTGGGTCAAAGCGCCGGAGGTTCCACCATTGCCTGCCGCGAAGCCTGCGTTGGCCAAGAAGAAGTAGAGCAAGCAGAGCACGGGCCTTCGCAAAACGCGAAGGCGTGCTGCCGTCAGAGCAATTCCGGCGGACGCGATCTGTTCTTAGAGTTGGGGCATTCCAACAGGAGACAGACGCAGATGAACGCACTCGAAGGCCTCAAGGTGCTGGAGCTCGGCCAGCTCATCGCCGGCCCGTTCGCCGGCAAGACGCTGGCCGAATTCGGCGCCGACGTGATCAAGGTCGAGCCTGCCGGCGTCGGCGATCCGCTGCGCAAATGGCGGATGCTGCGCGAAGGCACTTCGGTGTGGTGGGAGGTGCAGTCGCGCAACAAGCGCTCTGTGTGCTTGGACCTGCGCAGCGCTGAAGGGCAGGACGCCGTGCGAGCCCTGGCGCTCGAGGCCGACGTGCTGATCGAGAATTTCAAGCCCGGCACGCTCGAAGGCTGGGGTCTGGGCTGGGAGCAACTGCATGCGCTCAACCCCCGGCTCATCATGCTGCGCATCTCGGGCTACGGGCAGACCGGCCCCTACCGCGACAAGCCGGGCTTCGGCGTGCTCGGCGAATCGATGGGCGGGCTGCGCTATCTGAGCGGCGAACCAGGCCGGGTGCCTGTGCGCGTGGGGGTGTCGCTCGGCGACACGCTGGCTGCGCTGCATGGCGTGATCGGTGTGCTCACCGCGCTGCACCACCGCACGGCCCATGGCGGCGAAGGGCAGTTCATCGACGTGGCGCTCTATGAGTCGGTCTTCAACGTCATGGAAAGCCTGCTGCCCGAATACGACGCGTTCGGCGCGGTGCGGGAGCGCGCCGGCAGCGCGTTGCCGGGCATCGCGCCGACCAATGCCTACAAGTGCGGCGATGGACATTACGTGCTGGTGGCGGGCAACGGCGACAGCATCTTCCGCCGATTGATGCGCGCCATCGACCGCGCTGATCTTGAGAATGACGCGCAGCTCGTGCACAACGACGGCCGCGTGCGGCGCGTGGAAGAAATCGACGCCGCCATCGAGGCCTGGACGCTGCAGCGCAGCCGCGACGAGGTGCTGGCGGTGCTCGATGCGGCCGGCGTGCCCGTCGGGCGCATCTACTCGGTGGCCGACATTGCCGCCGATCCGCAATACCAGGCGCGGCAGATGATCGTGGAGGCGACCACTTCCGATGGCGGCACGCTCAAGGTGCCCGGCGTCGTGCCCAAGCTCAGCGCCACGCCGGGCCGCATTGCACACCCTGCGCCACGGCTCGGCGAGCACACGGGCGATCTGAAAGGCCCGGGCTGGCCCGCACGCCGCACCGAAGAAAGCGAGGCCGTATGAAAGCAGACAAGGGTAAATGGCTCTTCATCAATGAAGTGGCCACGCGAGACGGCTTCCAGATGGAAAGCCGATTCATTCCCACCGACGACAAGATTGCGTTGGTCGACCGTCTGAGCACCCTCGGCTACGCCAAGATCGAGGTGACCTCGTTCACCTCCGCCAAGGCGATACCGGCATTGCGGGACGGCGAAGAGGTGATGCAGCGCATCGCCCGCCGGCCCGGCGTGGTCTATACCGCGCTGGTGCCGAACCTGCGCGGCGCCGAGCGCGCGCTGGAAAGCCGCATCGGCGAATTCAATATCGTCATGTCGGTGAGCGAGACGCACAACCTCAGCAACCTGCGCATGACGCGCGAGCAGTCTTTCGCGCAGCTCACCGAAGTTATTGCGGTGGCAGCGCAGGCCGGTGTGCCGGTGAACGTCTCGCTCTCATGCGTGTTCGGCTGCCCGATGGAGGGCGAGGTGCCGCTTGCCACGGTGCTCGAATGGATCGACCGCTTCGCTGCGCTGCGGGTGCAGGGCATCACGCTGTGCGACACCACGGGCATGGCTTTTCCCACGCAGGTGCAGGCCGTTTGCGAGGCGGTGCTGACGAGATATTCCGCACTGCTGTGGACGGCGCACTTTCACAACACGCGCGGCATGGGGCTTGCGAACACGGTGGCCGCAGTCGAGGCGGGTGTCGAGCGGCTCGACATGTCATTGGGTGGCATCGGCGGTTGCCCTTATGCGCCCGGGGCCACCGGCAATGTGGCCACGGAAGACGTGGTGCACATGCTGCAATGCATGGGGTACGACACCGGCATGAATCTGGAAGGCCTGATCGAAGCCGCCTCGGAGCTCGAGGCCCTGGTGCAGCACGACTTGCCGAGCCAGGTCTCCCGCGCCGGACACCGGCTCACGCGGCATGCGCCACCGGCGGATTTCAACGACATCGTGGCGCGTGCGCATGCGCGCCGCGGCAAGGAGCTGCAGACATGATCGACCATCTGGACCACCTGGTGCTAACCACCACGAACGAGGAAGCCTGCACGCGCTTCTACACCGGCGTGATGGGCATGGCGCTGGAGACCTTCGGCCCGGGCCGCAAGGCTTTTCGCTTCGGCAACCAGAAGATCAACCTGCACGTGAAGGGCCACGAGTTCGAGCCCAAGGCGCAAGTGCCAATGCCCGGTTCGCTGGACCTGTGCTTCATCGCGAGCATGCCCTTGGACGACGTGATCGCGCGCCTGAAGGACAGGGGCGTGCCGATCATCGAAGGCCCTGTGATGCGAACGGGCGCCACATCGCGCATCCGCTCGGTCTATGTGCGCGACCCTGACCTGAACCTCATCGAAATCTCGGAGCTGGCGCCCTGACGAAGGGCCTGGCTTCCCAGACAAATCTCAAAAAAACCGGAGACAAACCATGAAACCCACACTTCGCTTTATCGCCGCCGGCCTTGGCCTTGTGCTTGCAGCCACAGCCGCCCGCGCCGACACCTGGCCTTCGAAGCCGATCACCTTTATCGTGCCCACCGCGCCCGCGGGTTCGACCGACATCATGGCGCGCATGGTCGGCGATCCGCTGCATCGCGCATTGGGCCAACCTGTCGTCGTCGACAACCGCCCCGGCGCCAGCGGGAACATCGGCGCCGAGGCGGTGGCGCGCGCCGCTCCAGACGGCTACACGCTGCTGATGCAGTATTCGGGCTATCACGTGGGCAACCCGTCGCTCTACCCTCAGCTCAAGTGGAGCCCCACCAAAGACTTTGTGCCCGTGGCCATGGTGATGCGTGCGCCGCACGTGGTCGCCGTCAGCGGCAAGCTGCCGGTCAACTCGATGAAGGAACTGATCGAGCACGGCAAGAAGAAGGAGGGTGGTCTGTTCTACGCCTCGTCGGGCAACGGATCTATCCAGCACATTGCGGGCGAGTTGCTCTCGCGACAAGCCAAACAGCCAATGACGCACGTGCCCTACAAGGGCTCGGGCCCCGCCATCAACGACCTGATTGCGGGCAACGTCGACATGTTCATCACCACGCCGCCCTCGGTCATCGGGCACATCGCGAGCGGGCGCATGAAGGCGCTGGCCTATACCGGCAGCAAGCGGCACCCCTCGATGCCCAACGTGCCGACTTCGGCCGAGGCAGGCTTGCCGGGCTACGAAGTGGAGTCGTGGTTTGCGGTATTCGCACCGGCCAGAACGCCACCCGAAGTGGTGGCAAAGCTCAGCGCCGAGATCAAGAAGATCGTCGAGAGCGAATCGTTTCGCAAGAAGGTGGACGAGCAGGGCGCCTTCGCCACCTACATGGACTCCGCCGCGCTCGGCAAGTTTGTCGACCAGGAACTGGTGGCCTGGTCGAAGGTGATCAAGGCGGCCGACATCAAGCCCGAGTGACCGGGCCGGGGCCGCAACGCATTACGGTTTGACGCCGAGCACCGAGAGAATGATGGCTGCCAGGGTCAGCGTGACCGGCAGCCGGTGCGATGCCAAGGCTTGCGCCCGCGCAACCGACAGCTTCGACGAGAGAAGCAGGTTCTTTTCAGAATGAAGAGGCGTGGTCATATCGGTACTCCTGAGTGGCTGTGGGCGACTTGCCCGCATGCCTCAAAGATAGTCATCGCAAGGCACCGTGGCACGGGCCTTTGCGCGACACCGCGTTTCCGTTTTTGCAACGATCGGCGCGGAACCAGGTCAGGGTAGCTGCGAAGAATTAGCCGGCAATGAGCTTCTGCACCAGCTCCGCCGTGGTGGCCGCCGCGTACTTGCGCATCAGCCTCGCGCGGTGCAGCTCGACCGTGCGGTGGCTGATGCCCAGCGCCTTGCCGATCTCCTTGGACGTGAGCCCGCGCATCACCTGCGCGGCCACCTCGCGCTCGCGCGGCGTGAGCTCGGCCTTCACGGCGCGGCGCGAACCCAGGTCTTCGAAGGTCCAGATGCCGGCCTCGTGCGGCGCGGCGCGGTTCATGGCATGGCCCGTGACATGGCACCAGAAGGTTTCGCCCGCCATGGCGCCGTGCAGGCCGCCCAGGCGCTTCATCATGCGGTTGTCGGCATAGCGGCCGCTGGCGTTCAGGAACGGTTCCATGCGCTTGCCGATGCGCTCGAACTCGGCCACGCTGGGGTACAGAATGCTGAACGAATGCCCGACCAGCGCAGAGGGCGTTGCGCCAAAAATCTCGCAAACCCGCTCGTTGCAGGCCACGATGGTGCGGTTGCGCGAAACCACCATGCCCACGGGGGCATGCGCAAAGGCCAGGCGGTAGTCGATCTCCTGCATCGGGGGTCACCATTACGAAATACTACGTATGCGACTACGTAGTATCGTTCAAGGCTCTTCAAGAGCTTTCGCCAACTCTCCATCCATCCATCAAGGAGCCCGAGTGAACAAGATTTATCCCTCCGCAGACGCGGCACTCAAGGGGGTCGTGGCCGACGGGCAGATGCTCGCGGTCGGCGGCTTCGGCCTGTGCGGCATTCCCGAGGCGCTGATCGACGCGCTCAAGGACACCGGCGTGCAGAACCTCACCGTCATCTCGAACAACGCGGGTGTCGACGGCTTCGGCCTTGGCAAGCTGCTCGAGACGCGGCAGATCAAGAAAATGATCGCGTCGTACGTGGGCGAGAACAAGGAGTTCGAGCGCCAGTACCTCGCGGGTGAACTCGCGCTGGAATTCACGCCCCAGGGCACGCTGGCCGAAAAGCTGCGTGCGGGCGGCGCGGGCATTCCTGCCTTCTTCACCAAGACCGGCGTCGGCACGCAAGTGGCCGAGGGCAAGGAACTGCGCGAGTTCGACGGCGAAACCTACGTGATGGAACGCTCGCTGGTGCCCGACGTGGCGCTGGTCAAGGCCGACGTGGCCGACAAGTCGGGCAACCTGCGCTTTCGCCTCACGGCGCGCAACTTCAACCCGGCCGCCGCCATGGCCGGCAAGATCTGCATCGTCGAGGTCGAGAAGATCGTCGAAGTGGGCGAGCTGGCGCCCGACGACATTCACCTGCCCGGCATCTATGTGCACCGCATCGTGCTGAACGCCAACCCCGAGAAGCGCATCGAAAAGCGCACCGTGACGGCAGCCGCTCCGGCAGACGCCGCAGCCGCCAAGGTCGAAGCCCAGGCCGCCATTGCGCAAGCCGCTGCCGGCAGCGAAGTGCCCGCCCCCGTCAAGAACACCAAAGGAGCCTGAGATGCCCTGGACCCAAGACCAAATGGCCGCACGCGCGGCGCAAGAGCTCGAAGACGGCTTCTACGTGAACCTGGGCATCGGCATTCCCACGCTGGTGGCCAACTTTGTCGGCGACAAGGAAGTGTGGCTGCAAAGCGAGAACGGCATGCTCGGCATCGGCCCGTTCCCGACCGAAGACCAGGTGGATGCCGACCTGATCAACGCCGGCAAGCAGACCGTGACCACGCTGCCGGGCTCGGCCATCTTCGGCAGCCACGACAGCTTTGCAATGATCCGCGGCGGCAAGATCAACCTGTCGATCCTCGGCGCCATGCAGGTCAGCGTGAAGGGTGACCTTGCCAACTGGATGATTCCCGGCAAGATGGTGAAGGGCATGGGCGGCGCCATGGACCTGGTGGCCGGCGTGAAGCGCGTCATTGTGCTGATGGAGCACGTCGCCAAGAAGAAGGACGGCACTGAGGACTTCAAGATCCTTGAGCAGTGCACCTTGCCGCTGACCGGCGTGGGCGTGGTCGACCGCATCATTACCGACCTGGCCGTGATGGATGTGGTGCCCGAGGGCCTCAAGGTGGTCGAGCTCGCGCCGGGCGTGAGCTTCGATTCGCTGCAGGCCAAGACCGCGGCCAAGCTGATCCAGTAGGCTGCGGCAACGCAGCATCCACAAGGGCCGCTTTTGCGGCCCTTTGTCATGGACGGATGAGAAACTGTACGCATGGCCTATCTCGACCTCGACAACCTCCAGACCATTTTTCTCGACGACGAGGCGCTGCGCACACGGCGCCTGCAGCGGCAGCCTTGCGGGGTGCTCAACATCACGAGCGGCCGTATCGTGGCGTGCGACCCGCTGGTGCAGCCCGAGCGCGAGCCCTTCGTTCGCAGCGTGAGCGGACGCGGGGGATTCCCGGCCGAGGTGCTCCAGCACGAAGGCCGCCATGCGCTGGCGGTGCTCTGGCTGCGCGAACGGGGCAGCTTGCAGGCTGCCGGTCTCCACTGGGAACCGGCGCTGCTCGAAGGGCAATTGCAGGACGAACTCGGCGACGACGAGTTCTACGGTTACCCCGTCGATGCCGGCGTCGGCTGCTTCATGGATGCCGAGTGCGCAGCTGCCATCGCCGAGCGCGAGGCGCGCGAATCATCGGCCAACCCCGACTACGTCAGCTATTACGACGACGTGCTCGACACCGAACTGGGCGTCGAGGACATGGCGGACCACTACCCGCTGGGCGAGGGCAGCGCGAACAACGTGCTGATCTTCAGCTCGGGCTGGGGCGACGGCAGCTACCCGAGCTTCTGGGCGATCGACGCGTCCGGTGAACCCGTGGCGCTGGTGACCGACTTCATGACGATGCACGGCGGCGATGCGCGCAGCGAGGACGAGAAGCGCGACGACGCCTACGCCGCCAGCCTTTCCCCCGAGAAACTGGCCGCGCTCGAAGCGTTGGGTGCCGCTGCGGTCAACGGCGATGCGGCCGCCATCCGGCCCTTGCTCGATGCCGGGCTTGCAGGTGCCAACGACATCATTCCGTCGCTCGGCGAGACCGCCATCACGAGCGCGATCCGCATGAACCGGCTCGAAGCGCTGCGCATGCTGCTGGGCGCCGCCCCATGCCCCGCCATGCCCGAGCAACTGCGCATCGAAGGCCAGGCGGAAAGCTACTTGGCCTATGCGCGCTGGCTCGGGAAGCCGCGCGTGCCGGGGTTGATCGAATTGCTTGAGGCATCGGAAACCGCGGCTGTTGCTGCGCCAGCGCCCGCCGAAGGCACGAGCCTCTGGAAACGCCTGTTCTCCTGAGGCCTGCGCCGACGCGCGCCGGTGTATCGGCGCTTCAGCCCGGCGGCATCAGCATGTCCTTCTGCGACTGAGCGGTGGCGAGCAAGAACTCCCACACCGCACGCATCCGCACAAGGTGCTTGGTTTCCGCCGGCATCGACATCCAGAAGGTTCGCGTGAAGTTCGCCTGGTCGCCGAGCACGGGGCGCAATGCGGCGTCCGGTTCGGCAATGAAGGCCGGCAGCACCGCGATGCCCGCGCCGGCGGCCACCGCCCGGTGCTGCGCAAGCACGCTGGTGCTGCGCAGCGCAAAGGCATCGGGCCGGTGCAGTTCGTCCAGGTACTGCAGTTCCTTGCTGAAGAGCAGGTCGTCCACGTAGCTGATGAAGGTGTGGCCGCGCAGGTCTTCGCGTGTTTTTATCGGCTTGTGCGCGGCCAGGTATCGCTTCGACGCGTAGAGCCGCAGCGTGTAGTCGGTGAGCTTGGTGACCACCACGGGCCCGCGCGCCGGCCGTTCGAGCGAGATCACGATATCGGCCTCGCGCCGAGACAAGTGAACCAGCCGCGGCATCGCCAGCAGGTCGATGGTGAGCTTGGGGTGCTGCTGCGCGAAAAGCGCGAGCTGCGGCGCCAGCACCACGGTGCCGAAACCCTCGGTAGCGCCTATGCGCACCAGGCCCGACAAGCCTTCCTGCGATGCCGGCGCGGTGCTTTCCACCGCCTGGAAGGCGCTCTCCATGGCTTCGACCTGGGGCTGCAGCTTGCGGCCCGCCTCGGTCAGCCGGTGGCCGCCGGCTTCGCGCGAGAAAAGCGGCGCACCCACTTCCTTCTCGAGCGCCTGGATGCGTCTGGCCACCGTGGTGTGGTCTACCTCAAGCCGGCGCGCGGCGCTCATCAGCGTGCCCGAGCGGGCCAGCTCCAGAAAGTAGCGAAGGTTGTCCCAGTCCATGTGCTCTCATTGCCTCGGGTGAGCTCTGCATTTTTGCAAAGCGATGGCGCATATTTGTCTATTGTCATGGCAAATCTGCAAAGCTACGATGCGGCTTGAACCTGCCGCGCAGGCCCCGTATTCACAGGAGACAAAACCCATGGACGCCACCACCACCCCGAAGACCCAGGTCGCCACCGTCAAGCTCTTGATCGGCGGCAAGTTCGTCGAGTCGAAGACCAGCGAATGGCGCGACATCGTCAACCCGGCCACGCAAGAGGTGCTCGCCCGCGTGCCCTTTGCCACGCAGGCCGAGCTCGATGCCGCCGTGGCCTCCGCCAAGGACGCCTTCAAGACCTGGCGCAAGACCCCCATCGGCGCGCGCGCCCGCATCTTCCTGAAGTACCAGCAGCTCATTCGCGAGAACATGAGCGAGCTGGCCGCGATTCTCACGGCCGAGCAGGGCAAGACGCTGCCCGACGCGGAAGGCGACGTGTTCCGCGGCCTCGAAGTGGTCGAACACGCATCGAACATCGGCAACCTGCAGTTGGGTGAGCTGGCCAACAACGTGGCCAATGGCGTCGACACCTACACGCTGCTGCAGCCGCTCGGCGTATGCGCCGGCATCACGCCGTTCAACTTCCCGGCCATGATCCCGCTGTGGATGTTCCCGATGGCCATCGTCACTGGCAACACCTTCGTGCTGAAGCCCTCGGAGCAAGACCCGATGGTGACGATGCGCCTGTGCGAACTGGCGCTCGAAGCCGGCATTCCGCCCGGCGTGCTCAACGTGGTTCACGGCGGCGAGGCGGTGGTCAACGGCATCTGCGATCACAAGGACATCAAGGCGATCAGCTTCGTCGGCTCGACCAAGGTGGGCACGCACGTCTACAACCGCGCCACGCTGGCCGGCAAGCGCGTGCAATGCATGATGGGCGCGAAGAACCACGCCATCGTGATGCCCGATGCCAACAAGGAGCAGACGCTCAATGCACTGGCTGGCGCGAGCTTTGGCGCCGCGGGCCAGCGCTGCATGGCTGTGTCGGTGGCGGTGCTGGTGGGCGAGGCGCGCAACTGGGTGCCCGAACTCATTGCCAAGGCCAGGACGCTGAAGATCGGCGCGGGCACCGAGAAGGGCGTGGACGTGGGGCCGCTGGTTTCTTGCGCAGCCTACGACCGCGTCAACAACCTCATCGAACGCGGCCTGGCCGACGGCGCCAAGCTGGAGCTCGATGGCCGCAAGCCCACTGTGCCCGGCTACGAGAAGGGCAACTTCGTCGGCCCGACGATCTTCTCGGGCGTGAAGCCCGGCATGACCATCTATGACCAGGAAATCTTTGGGCCGGTGCTGTGCGTGGCCGATGCCGAGAACATCGACGAAGCCATCGAGCTGATCAACAGCAACCCGAATGGCAACGGCACGGCGATCTTCACGCAGTCGGGCGCCGCGGCGCGCCGCTTCCAGGAAGACATCGACGTGGGCCAAGTCGGCATCAATGTGCCGATTCCGGTGCCTGTGCCGATGTTCTCTTTTACCGGTTCGCGCGCTTCCAAGCTGGGCGACCTGGGCCCCTACGGCAAGCAGGTCATCATGTTCTACACGCAGACCAAGACCGTGACGGCACGCTGGTTTGACGACAGCACCGTCTCGCACGGCGTGAACACCACGATCAGCCTCAAATGAGGCGCGGCCTTCGCCTCGCGGTCTGGGGTGCGGCGGCGGCGCTCGCCTTGCTTGCGGGCGCCGCGCGGGCGGCCGCCGATGCCGGTCCGGACGACTGCAATCCCGACGGCAACCAGCAGCAGCTGAACGCCTGCGCTGCGCGCGATTTTCGTGCGGCCGATGCCGCACTCAACATCCGCTACGGCGAGGTGATGAAGACGCTCTCGCCGCAGATGCGCGTCGCGTTGCGCACCGAGCAGCGCACCTGGCTCAAGGGCCGTGACCCCGCCTGCAAACGCGCCTCGAAAGCGAACGAAGGCGGCTCCATCTGGCCGCTGGTGTTCAACTCATGTCTGGAGAAATCGACCCTGAAACGGACCGCCGAACTGGATCGCTGGAAGGACCGCGAACAATGAACTTCGAATTGTCCGAAGAGCAGAACGCCTTTGCGCAGAGCGCGCGCGATTTTGCACAGGCCGAGTTCGCGCCGCATGCCGCGCAGTGGGACGCGGAGGCCATCTTCCCGAAGGAGGCCATCGCCAAGGCCGGCGAGCTGGGCTTCTGCGGGCTTTACGCGCCCGAGCGCATCGGCGGCCTCGGCCTGCCGCGGCTTGATTCGGCGTTGGTGTTCGAGGAGATGGCCGCGGTCGACCCCTCGACCACGGCCTTCATCACCATCCACAACATGGCGACATGGATGCTCGGCACCTGGGCGACCGATTCGGTCGCGAAGCAGTGGGGCGAAGACTTGACGAGCGGGCGCAAGCTCGCTTCCTATTGCCTCACCGAGCCGGGCGCCGGGTCGGACGCGGGCTCGCTCAAGACGCGCGCCGAACTGCAGGGCACCGAATACCTCATCAACGGCGGCAAGGCCTTCATCTCCGGTGCGGGCGCGACCGACGTGCTGGTGCTCATGGCGCGCACGGGCGGCGGCGGTGCGGGTGGTATCTCGGCCTTCGCGGTGCCGGCCGATGCGCCGGGCGTGAGCTACGGCAAGAAGGAGCACAAGATGGGCTGGAACAGCCAGCCCACGCGCACCATCAACTTCGACAACGTGCGCATTCCCGCCGAGAACCTGCTGGGCAAGGAAGGCGAGGGCTTTCGCATCGCCATGAAGGGACTGGACGGCGGGCGTATCAACATCGCGACCTGTTCGGTGGGCGCGGCGCAGGGCGCGCTCGATGCGGCGCGCCGCTATCTTCATGAACGCCAGCAGTTCGGCAAGCCGATATCGAGCTTCCAGGCCCTGCAGTTCAAGCTGGCCGACATGGCGACGGAGCTGGTGGCAGCGCGGCAGATGGTGCGGCTTGCCGCAAGCAAGCTCGACGCGGGCCATGCAGATGCCAGCACTTATTGCGCGATGGCCAAGCGCTTTGCAACCGATGCGGGCTTCAATGTCTGCAACGACGCGCTGCAGCTGCATGGCGGCTATGGCTACCTGAGCGAGTTTCCGCTCGAGCGGCTGGTGCGCGATACCCGCGTGCACCAGATTCTCGAAGGCACCAACGAGATCATGCGCGTGATCGTTGCGCGAAAATTGCTGGAAGGGGACAGCGATATCCGCTGACGCCCCGCATCCAGAACCTCTCAAGACAATGACCGACTCCGTAGTTCTCTTCGACGAAATCAAGACCGCTGGCGGCAAGCGCTTTGCCACCGCCACGCTCAACGCACCGGCCTCGCTCAACGCGCTGTCGGTGGACATGGTGCGCCTGCTCACGCCCAAGCTGCGCGAATGGGCGGCCGACGACGGCATCGTCGGCGTGCTGCTGCAAGCCGCCGGCGAGAAGGCCTTCTGCGCCGGCGGCGACCTGCGCCAGCTGTACCAGACGCTGCTCGAATGCGGCCCCGCGCGCAACACCTACGCCGAAGACTTCTTCCGCGAGGAGTACGAACTCGACTACCTGATCCACACCTTTCCCAAGCCGTTTCTCTGCTGGGGCCACGGCATCGTGATGGGCGGCGGCGTGGGGCTCATGTCGGGCTGCTCGCACCGCGTGGTCACGGCGCAGAGCCGCATTGCCATGCCCGAGATCAGCATCGGCCTGTACCCCGACGTGGGCGGCAGCTGGTTCCTGCGCCGCACGCCGGGCCGCACGGGCCTGTTCCTGGCGCTCACGGCCGCCAACCTCAATGCGGCCGATGCCATCTTCTGCGGGCTGGCCGACGTTCTGGTGCCGCATGAGCACAAGGACCAGGTGCTCGAGGCCATTGCCGCAACGCGCTGGCACGGCGATCAGAAGGCCGACCGCGCCGAGCTTTCGCGAATCCTCGCGCGGGCGGGCGAGGGCGCGCAGACGCCGCCATCCAAGGTGCGCGAGCACTACGACACCATCAACGCCCTGATGGCCGGGGACGACCTTCTCGACATTGCAAACCGCCTGCGCAACCTGCAAAGCGACGATGCGTGGTTGCAGTCTGCATCCAAGACCTTCATGAAGGGCGCGCCCAGTTCGGCCGCGCTGAGCTTCGAGCTGTGGCAGCGCGTGCACCGCATGTCGCTGGCCGAGGTTTTCCGGCTCGAGTACTGGGCTTCGCTGGGTTTTTGCGCGCACAAGGACTTTGCCGAAGGCATTCGCGCGGTGCTGATCGACAAGGACCGCAACCCGCGCTGGAACCCCGCCACCATCGAAGAGATCTCGCCCGCATTCATCGAAGACCACCTGCGCCCGCGCGGCGAAATGCCGGCCGAGCTGGCTGCGCTGGTCTGATTTTCTTCTGCAAGTACAACGACAACGGAGACAAAAATGAAGATCGCATTCATCGGCCTCGGCAACATGGGCGGCCCCATGGCCATGAACCTGAAGAAGGCGGGCCACGAGGTCAAGGCCTTCGACCTGTCGGCCGAGGCTTGCAAGAAGTACGCAGCCGAAGGCCTGGGCCTCGCCTCTTCGGCGGCAGATTCGGTCGCCGGTGCCGAGGTGGTGATCAGCATGTTGCCGGCCAGCGCGCATGTGGAGGGACTGTTCCTCGGCGGCGCCGGCAAGCCCGGCCTGCTCGAGGGCATTGCGGCCGGCACGCTCGTCATCGACAGCAGCACCATCGCGGCCGCCACCTCGCGCAAGGTGGCCGAGGCGGCCGCTGCCAAGGGCATTGCCATGATCGATGCGCCGGTTTCCGGCGGCACCGGCGGCGCCATTGCCGCCACGCTCACCTTCATGGTCGGCGGGGAAGCGAAAGACCTGGAGCGCGCACGCCCTGTGCTCGAGAAGATGGGTGCCAACATCTTTCATGCCGGCGCTGCAGGCGCGGGCCAGACCGCGAAGATCTGCAACAACATGCTGCTCGGCATCTTGATGATCGGCACCTCCGAGGCACTGGCGCTGGGTGTTGCCAACGGGCTCGACCCGAAGGTGCTGTCCGAAATCATGCGCCGCAGTTCCGGCGGCAACTGGGCGCTCGAAAAATACAACCCCATGCCGGGCGTGATGGAAACAGCGCCCGCATCGAAGAACTACGCGGGCGGCTTCGGCACCGACCTGATGCTGAAAGACCTGGGCCTGGCGCAAGAAAACGCCACCGCCGTTCGCGCCGCCACGCCACTCGGCGGGCTGGCACGCAGCCTGTATGCGGCGCACAGCCTCGCGGGCCACGGCGCGCTCGATTTTTCGAGCGTGCTGAAGCTGGTGCAGAAGGCTTCGTAGCCTTTTTTCAGGCGGCGTGCACGGCCGCAGCAAAGCGGCTCGTGCCCGTGCTCAAAGCAGCTCGATCCCGGGCAGGCTCTTGAAACAGCTTTCGCGCGTGATGCGCACAAAGTCCGCCAGCCATGGCTGGGCCGAGGTGCCTTGCGTGCAGGCCATGTACAGCCGGCCCGTGAGGCCCCTGGCGCCCACGCGCCGCGCCGTGACATAGCCGCGGTCAAGGTAGTTCTGTACCGCCCAAAGCGGCAGCGTTGCAACGCCCCGGCCGCTGGCCACCAGCTGCAGCATTGCCACCGTGAGCTCGGTCGTGCGCCGGTGCGCGGGCTCCACGCCGGCAGGGGCCAGCACCTGCCGCACGATGTCGAGCATTTCGTCCGGCACGGGGTAGGTGATGAGCGTCTGGTCGGCAAAGTGGCGCGCGGTGAGATGCGGCTTGGCCGTGAGCGCGTGGTCGTTGGCCAGCAACGCAACGATCTCGAAGCGGAACAGCGCGTGGTAGTCCACCGTTTCGTCCGGGTCTTGCTCGGAGACGATTGCCACCTCGGCGCGGTTCTGCATGACCAGCGCGATCGGGTCGGGGTGAAAGCCCGAGACGATGTCGAGCTCGATCTCGGGCCAGCGCTGGCGAAATGCGTCCATCGCGGGCATCAGCCAGTCGAAGCAGGTGTGGCACTCGACCACGATGCGCAGCTGCCCGCTGCGCCCCAGCGCAAGCCGCGCCACGTCGCGCTCCGCTTCTTCGACCAGCGGCAGCGCGGTGTCGGCCAGCTGCAGCAGCCGCAGCCCGGTGGTGCTGAACTGCGGCGGCACCGACTTGCGCTCGAACAGCTGCGCGCCGTAGCGGTCTTCGAGCAGCTTGATCTGGTGCGACAGCGCCGACTGCGTGAGGTTGAGCAACTGCGCCGCGCGCACCAGGCTGCCGGTGTCGCGCAGCGCAACCAGCGTGCGCAGGTGCCGTATTTCCAGGATGGACTGCAACATGAATGGATTTCAAGTGAAAGGGCAAAACGTTTCGTTTGAATCATATGCCCCAAAGCCCGACCATTGCGGATTCTCAAGATCCAGCGACCGGAACACCTGCAAATGACCACCCGTACCCACACCCTCGGCTTTCCGCGCATGGGCGCCAACCGGGAACTGAAGTTCGCACTCGAAAAGCACTGGCGCGGCGAAATCGACCGCGCCGCGCTCGAGGTCGTTGGCGAACAGCTGCGTGAGCGCCATTGGCAGGCCCAGCACGACGCGGGGCTCGACTACGTGACCGTCGGGGACTTTGCCTACTACGACCATGTGGCCAATCACATCCAGCTACTCGGTTGCGAGCCGGCGCGCTTCGGCTTCAAGGGCGATGAAGCCGAACTCTCGCGCTACTTCAAGATGGCGCGCGGCGTGGAAGACGACGCCGGCCATGTGCACGATGCGGCCTGCGGCCAAGGCTGCGAAGGTACGGCGGGCACCTTCGCCTTGGAGATGACCAAGTGGTTCGACACCAACTACCACTACCTCGTGCCCGAGTTCACCGCGGCCACCCAGTTCAGGCTGGCGTCGGCGCGTCTGTTCGACGAAGTGGCGCAGGCACAGCAAGCGGGGCATGCGGTCAAGGCCGTGCTGCTCGGTCCGCTGAGCTTTCTGTACCTCGGCAAGGAGAAAGAGGCGGGCTTCGACCGCTTTTCGCTGCTCGATGCATTGCTGCCCGTTTACGAGCAGGTGCTCAATCGCCTGAAGCAGCAGGGCGTGGAGTGGGTGCAGATCGACGAGCCCATCCTGGGCCTGGACCTGCCCGATGCCTGGCGCAATGCCTTCGAGCGTACCTACTGGCAACTGGCCCGCAGCGCGCCCAAGCTGCTGTTGGCCACCTACTTTTCGCCGCTTTCGGACAACCTGCGCCTTGCCTGCCAATTGCCGGTGGCGGGCCTGCATGTGGACGCTGTGCGCTCCCCGCAGGAGCTGACCGGCGTCGCCGACTGGCTCCCGGCTCACAAGGTGCTGTCTGTCGGCATCGTCGACGGGCGCAACATCTGGCGCACCGATCCCGATGCCGCGCTTGCCACGCTGCGCCCGGTGGTCGACAAGAACCGGGGCGAACTGTGGATTGCGCCTTCGTGCTCGCTGCTGCATGTGCCGTTCAGCCTGGCGGCGGAAAACAAGCTCGATGCGGAGCTCAAGTCGTGGCTCGCGTTTGCGGTCGAAAAGCTCGACGAACTTCGCGTGCTGCGTGCCGTGCTCGACGGCCGCGAAGGCTCCGTCGCTGAAGAGCTCAAGACCGCGCGTACCGCAGTGGCCGCGCGGCGCGGCAGCTCACGCGTGCACCGGGCCGATGTGGCGCTGCGGCTGGCGCGCAGCGTGGCTGGCGACGACCAGCGCACCTCAACCTTCACCAGGCGCCAGTCGGTGCAGCGTGCGCGCTTTGCGTTGCCCGCGCTGCCGACCACCACCATCGGCTCGTTCCCCCAGACCTCGGAGATCCGCGCCGCGCGCGCCGCATTCAAGCGGGGCGAACTCGATGCGGCAGGCTACCGCGAGAAGATGCGCGCCGAGATCGCGCTGGCCGTGCGAAAGCAGGAGGCACTGGGCATCGACGTGCTGGTGCACGGCGAGGCCGAGCGCAACGACATGGTCGAGTACTTCGGCGAGCAGCTCGACGGCTTTGCGTTTACCGCCAACGGCTGGGTGCAGTCGTATGGATCGCGCTGCGTGAAGCCGCCGGTCATCTTCGGCGACGTGGCACGCCCGGCGCCGATGACGGTCGAGTGGACCGCCTATGCGCAGAGCCTCACGCAACTGCCGATGAAGGGCATGCTGACGGGCCCGGTCACCATCCTGCAATGGTCGTTCGTGCGCGACGACCAGCCGCGCGCCACCACTTGCGAGCAGATTGCCTGGGCGATCCGCGACGAGGTGGTCGACCTGGAGGGCGCGGGCCTCGGCATCATCCAGATCGACGAGCCCGCGATCCGCGAGGGCTTGCCGCTGCGCCGTGCGAGCTGGCCGGCTTACCTGAAGTCGGCCACGCGCGCATTTCGCATCAGCGCCTCGGGCGTGCGCGACGAGACGCAGATCCACACCCACATGTGCTATTCGGAGTTCAACGACATCCTGCCCGAGATTGCCGCCATGGATGCGGACGTGATCACCATCGAGACCAGCCGTTCGGACATGGAACTGCTGCGGGGCTTCGGTGGCGAGAACAGTGCGGGCGGCTTCCGCTACCCGAACGAGATTGGCCCCGGCGTGTACGACATCCATTCGCCGCGTGTGCCTTCGGTCGACGAGATCGTGCGCCTGATGCGCAAGGCCGCGGGCGTGGTGCCGCTGGAGAACCTCTGGATCAACCCCGACTGCGGCCTGAAGACCCGCGGCTGGCCCGAGACTGAAGCCGCGCTGTCGAACATGGTGACGGCTGCGAAGCTGCTGCGCGAGGAATTGGCCGCTGCCTGAAGAAGCGAGCGCACGAGAGAGAAGGGGGCGGCCGTGGCAAGCGCCAATAATGGCGTCATGACCGCTCTTCCAATCGTTGCCAGACGTTTCTTCTTCGCGCCTTTTCTTTTCCTGTTGCTGCTGGTCCCGGCAATGGGTCGAGCGCAAGATCGCGCCCAGGCCCTGCTGCAATTCGAAGGCGTGCAGGCCCGCTACCAAGCGGCCTATGCGCCGGGCGCCGTGGCGCGCGATGCACGCGAGTTGCTGGAGCCCGCCGACCAAGCCATTGCCGACCACGCACTCAAGGCGCTGGACGCGGCTGCTGCGCGCTCTTTCGATGTGGCGGCATCCGTCGCCGCCATCCAGCAGGAGGTCGCGGCTGCCGGCAAGGGTGCAGCTGCGCCAAGCCCGCAGGTAGTGGCGGCGGTGACCCGCTTCGCGCAGCTGCGTGCCGACTACGCCGCGAAGGACCAGGCGGCCAAGTTCGAGTTTTTCAACCGCGAGCGCGCGAAGCCGGCCGATCCCGCGCGCACCGAGCTTCTCGAGCGCATGGCCGCGGCCGACATGCGAGAGGTCGATTTTTCGAGCCAGCTGCTGCTGAGTTCCGTCGTCAAGCAGCTGGCCCGGGGGAATGCCGGCCAGTTCACATCGCTGCCCGACCGCACGCTCGACATGGCGGTGGACACATTGTGGTCGCGCGGCGTTACGTCGCCGCGTCCACGCAATCTGTTGACTGTGGCGCGCGAACTCGAAAAGCAGGTGACGCAGGCGCTGCTCGCGGCATTGCCCGATGCGGATGTGGCCGCCTTGCTCGCCTGGCGCAACGACCCGCAGGCCGCGGCCGAGCGCGAAGCGCTGGTGGGCAGCTACCGCGCCGAGGTCAAGGCGAGCGGCGCCGTGGCGATCCGGACGATGGTGCGCGGCTGGCCGCGTTCTTGACCGCAGCGCGTGCGGTGCCGTATTTGTCGGGTGCCGCGGCATAGGGCATGAAGCGGCTCTGGTTCTCGTCCACATCGAGCGGGCGGCCGACGAACGGAAAGGCGCGCTGCGGGCAGGCTTCCCGTTCGCACACCTTGCAGCCTGCGCCGATGGGTGTCGGCACGTCGGGGTCGCGCAGGTCCAGGCCCTTGGAGTAGACGAGCCGCGTCGCATGGCTGATGTCGCAGCCCAGGCCGATGGAAAAAGTCTTGTTGGGCGAGCCGTAGCCGCGGAACCCGTGCGACACCGTGCGCGCAATCCAGAGATAGGCCCGGCCGTCAGGCATGCGCGCCAGTTGGGTGAGCACGCGCCCGGGCTGCGCAAAGGCTTCGTACACATTCCATAGCGGACAGGTGCCCCCGGTCTTCGAAAAGTGGAAGTGCGTGGCCGATTGCCGCTTGGAGATGTTGCCCGCGCGGTCGACGCGAATCAGAAAGAAGGGCACGCCGCGCGCGTCGGGGCGCTGCAGTGAACTCAGGCGGTGGCAAATGGTCTCGAAGCCCACGCCGAAGCGCCTCGCCAGCTGGTCGATGTCGTAGCGAAGCTGTTCGGCCGCCTCGAGAAAGATCATGTAGGGCAGGAGCAGGGCGGCGGCAAAGTAGTTGGCTAGGCCTATGCGCGCGAGAGAGCGTGCGGTGTCGCTGGAGAGAGGCGCATCGGCCACGAGCTGGTCGATCAGGCCGCCCACTTCAAGGAGCGCGAGCTGCGTTGCAAGCTGAAAAGCGTGCTGGCCTGGCTCCAGGTAGCGCGAGAGCCGCAGCACGCGCGTGGCCGGGTCGTAGCGGCGTTGCGCGCCGCCTTCGTCGTCATCCGCCGGAATCACCTGCACGCCATGCGCTTCGAGCAGCCGCTGCGCCAGCCGGTCGCCCGGGTTGCCTTCGCGTAGCCGCCACTGCGTGGAGAAGGCCTCGGCCGCGGCATCGAGCGGCGCGATATGGTTCTGGTGTGCAAAGAAGAAGTCGCGCACCTCTTCGAAGGGCATCGGCCGCGCCTGCGGCATGCGCGCGAGGTCGCCGCGGCCGTCGCCCAGTTCGGCTGCCAGTGCTTCGAGCCGTTCGGTGGCGTCGCGGTGGCGCTGGTGCAGCGCCACGAGTGCGCGGCCCACGGCCGGCATTTGCGTGGCCACTTCGCGCAATTCGGCAAGCGCGACCGCATCGCCGCCCGGGTTGTCGGCCAGCGCTTCGCGCAGGCTTGCGACAAGGCGCGCCTCTTCGTCTTCGGAGAAGGCCTGGATGTCGACACCCAGCGTGGCATGCAGGCGCAACAGCACCGGCACCGTGAGCGGGCGCTGGTTCTGCTCGATCTGATTCAGGTAGCTAGGCGACAGGCCCAGCTGCTGCGCGAGCGCGAACTGGCTCAGGCCGCGCTCTTCGCGCAGGCTTCGCAGGCGCACGCCCATGAAGGTCTTCTTCATCGTCAATCCGTTCTTCGCAAGATTCGCAAAATTGCATGCAAGGTCTTCGCAATCATTCGCCAATTCAGTCCTTCATTATGGGCACGATCTTGCGTAAATTGCGAATATGAAAAGCGCACGCGGCACGGTCCGGCTGATCGAGGTGGTGTTCCCCGAACACACCAACCACTACGGCACCCTGTTCGGTGGGCAAGCGTTGCAGCTGTTGTCGAAGGCGGCGTTTCTTTCCGGCCGCGGCTTCGTGCGTGGCGACGTGGTGATGGCGCGGTGCGGCGAGGTGCTGTTCCATGCGCCCGTGCGGCTGGGGAGCACGCTGGTGCTCGACACGCACGTGTCGCGCGTGGGCCGCAGTTCGCTCACCGTGCGCGTGGCGGGCAGCGTGCAAGACGTGGCCACCGATGCGCTCACCCGTGTGCTCGACGGTGAATTCGAAATGGTGGCGGTCGATGCTGCCGGAAGGCCGGTGCGGCTGGCGAACCCGCCGCACTTTCATGAACAGACATTCGAGGAGACGGTATGACACTGATCGCAGAGAACGCGCCCGCCGCCGGCTTCAGGCCGAAGAAATCCGTCGCGCTTTCAGGCGTGACCGCGGGCAACACCGCGCTGTGCACCGTGGGGCGCACCGGCAACGACCTGCACTACCGCGGCTACGACATCCTCGACATTGCCGACGTTTGCGAGTTCGAGGAAATTGCGCACCTGCTGGTGCACGGCAAGCTGCCGACCGGCTCGGAGCTGCGCGCCTACAAGGGCCGGCTGAAGGCGATGCGCGGCCTGCCCGCGAGCGTGAAGGAAGCGCTGGAGCGCCTGCCCGCGAGCGCGCACCCGATGGACGTGATGCGCACCGGCGTCTCCGCACTCGGCTGCGTGCTGCCCGAGAAAGACGACCACTCGCTGCCCGGCGCGCGCGACATTGCCGACCGGCTGATGGCATCCCTCGGCTCGATGCTGCTCTATTGGTATCACTGGTCCACACAGGGCAAGCGCATCGAGGTGGAGACCGAAGACGATTCGATCGGTGCGCACTTCCTGCACCTGTTGCACGGCCGCGCGCCTTCGGCAAGCTGGGGGCGTGCAATGCACACCTCGCTCAATCTGTATGCCGAGCATGAGTTCAACGCATCGACCTTCACTGCGCGCGTGGTGGCGGGCACGGGCTCCGACGTGTATTCGGCCATTACCGGGGCCATTGGGGCGCTGCGCGGGCCCAAGCACGGCGGCGCCAACGAAGTGGCCTTCGAGATACAGAAGCGCTACGACACACCCGATGAGGCTGAGGCGGACATTCGCCGCCGGGTGGAAGCCAAGGAGGTCGTCATCGGCTTCGGCCACCCGGTCTACACCGTGTCGGACCCGCGCAATGCGGTGATCAAGCGGGTGGCCAGGCACCTTTCGGAAGAGGCCGGCTCCACCCGCATGTTCGACATTGCCGAGCGCATCGAAAGCGTGATGTGGAACGCCAAGAAGATGTTTCCCAACCTCGACTGGTTCAGCGCCGTGAGCTATCACATGCTCGGCGTGCCCACTGCCATGTTCACACCGCTCTTCGTGATTGCGCGCACCAGCGGTTGGGCCGCCCACATCATCGAGCAGCGGCAAGACAACAAGATCATCCGGCCCAGCGCCAACTACACCGGGCCCGAAGACCTGGCGTTCGTGCCGATTTCGGACCGCCGCTGAAGGCCTGCGCACAGCACCGCACCGTTTACCGCAACAGAGAAGAACCATGTCCGCTCACATCAGCAACGTCCGCCCCGAACCCGACCAGGTGCTGGTCGACATCGTCGACTACGTGCTCGACCACCAGCAGATCACCAGCGCGCTGGCATACGAAACAGCGCGCCACTGCCTGATCGACACGCTTGGCTGCGGCCTCGAGGCGCTGGAGTATCCGGCCTGCACCAAGCTGCTCGGTCCGGTCGTGCCCGGCACGGTGGTGCCGCATGGCGCCAAGGTGCCTGGCACGCCGTACCAGCTCGACCCGATCCAGGCCGCCTTCAACATCGGCACGATGATCCGCTGGCTCGACTTCAACGACACCTGGCTCGCGGCGGAGTGGGGCCATCCGAGCGACAACCTCGGCGGCATTCTTGCGACGGCCGACTGGCTCAGCCGCAATGCGGTGGCGGCGGGGCGCAAGCCGCTCGTGATGCGCGACGTGCTCACCGCCATGATCCAGGCGCACGAGATCCAGGGCTGCCTTGCGCTGGAGAACTCGTTCAACAAGGTCGGGCTCGATCACGTGGTGCTGGTCAAGGTGGCTTCGACGGCCGTGGTGGCGCGCCTGATGGGCTTGTCGCGCGACGAGATCGTCAACGCCGTGTCGCTGGCCTGGGTCGATGGGCAGAGCCTGCGCACCTACCGCCATGCGCCCAACACCGGCAGCCGCAAGAGCTGGGCTGCAGGCGACGCCACCAGCCGCGCAGTGCGCCTTGCGCTCATCGCCAAGACGGGCGAGATGGGCTACCCCAGCGTGCTCACGGCCAAGACCTGGGGCTTCTACGACGTGCTGTTCAAGGGCCGGCCTTTCAAATTCCAGCGGCCGTATGTAAGCTACGTGATGGAGAACGTGCTGTTCAAGATCAGCTTTCCGGCGGAGTTTCACAGCCAGACGGCGGTAGAGGCGGCCATGGCGCTGCATGCGCAGCTGAAGCAGGCCGGCAAAACGGTGGAGGACATCGAGCGCGTAACCATCCGCACGCAAGAGGCCTGCATTCGCATCATCGACAAGAAGGGTCCGCTCGCCAATCCGGCCGATCGCGACCATTGCATCCAGTACATGGTGGCGGTGCCGATGATCTTCGGCCGCCTTACTGCCGGCGACTATGAAGACAGCGTGGCGAGCGACCCGCGCATCGATGCGCTGCGCGACAAGATCGTGTGCGTGGAAGACTCGCGCTTCACGGCCGACTATCACGACCCCGAAAAGCGCAGCATCGCCAACGCGCTGACCATGGCTTTCAAGGACGGCACCAGTTTTTCGGAAGTGGTTGTCGAATACCCCATCGGCCACAGGCGCCGCCGCGCGGACGGCATTCCGCTGCTCGAGGCCAAGTTCCGCACCAACCTGGCACGCCGCTTCGCGCACAAGCAGCAGCAGGCCATCCTCGATGTGTCGCTCGATGCGAAGAAGCTCGAGGCCATGCCGGTACATGAGTATGTCGATCTGTATGCCGCCTGATCGATTGCCGCCTGATCCGATGCAAGCGAACACCGATTCCACCAAGAAGGTGCTGCGCCGCCTGGCCGAGGCGCGCCGCGGCGTGCTGGTGCCAGGGGCGTTCAACGCGCTTTCCGCCCGCGTGATCGAAGACCTCGGCTTCGAGGCGATCTACGTCACGGGCGCTGGCGTCACCAACATGCACTTCGGCCTGCCCGACCAGGCCTTCATGGGCTTGCACGAGATAGCGGAGCACACGGCGCGCATTCGCGATGCGGTGAACCTGCCGCTGCTGGTCGATGCCGACACCGGCTTTGGCAATGCGCTGAACGTGCGGCATGCGGTCCGCGTGCTCGAGCGGGCAGGGGCCGACTGCATCCAGCTCGAAGACCAGGTCAGCCCCAAGCGCTGCGGCCACTTTGCCGGCAAGGCGGTGATCGACACGGCCGAGATGCTCGGCAAGATCAAGGCCGCGGCCGATGCGCGCACCGATGCCGACATGCTCATCATGGCCCGCACCGATGCGGCGGCCGTGCACGGCTTCGAGGCGGCCGTCGAACGCGCGCAGCTGTTCAGCGAGGCCGGTGCCGACATCCTTTTTGTGGAAGCCGTGACGCAAGCCGACGAGGTGCGCGCCTTGCCTCGGCGGCTGGCCAAGCCGCAACTCATGAACATGGTGATCGGCGGCAAGACGCCGACCTTCGGCGCCGAAGAACTGGGCGCGCTCGGCTACGGACTGGTGCTGTATGCCAACGCCGCACTGCAGGGCGCGGTGGCTGGCATGCAACGTGCGTTGACGGTTTTGCGTGATACTCGCCGCCTCGACGAGGACCCGGCTCTCGTGGCTTCGTTTGCAGAACGGCAGCGCTTGGTTGGAAAACCCGAACTCGACGAGTTAGAAAAAAAATACGCAGGTTGAGCCAAATTTCTTAAACGAGATGTGCACTTTTGCACTCTCGTCAGAAAGTTCCGCGCCATTGTTTCAGTTTCATGAACACTGCGATTCGATTGGCTAGGGTTTTCCCTTGTAATCGTGGTGCAAACTTCAGGGCATCCAAAGCCCAATCAAGAAGGAAATTGAAATGAAGACCTCGAACATCCTCGCCGCCGCCGCTCTCTCCCTGCTCGCCGCCGCTGGCGCCCACGCAGAAACGTACGAAGGCGTGCAGCCTCTGACTTCCGGTTACAGCCGCGCAGACGTGGCACCCCAGGCCGCTGTCGCAGCCCGCGAAGGCAACGTGTACAGCGATGCCGCTTCGGCCACCGTGGCTCCCGTGCTCGCCGCTTCGACCGACCGCGCCGCGGTGCGCAGCGAAGCCGTTGCAGCCGCTCACGCACCGGGCCAGAACCTGCGCCGCGAAGCCTTCGCAGGCAGCGTGGTTCCCTCGCAAGCTCGCAGCTTCACGCGCCAAGCCGGCCTGTAAATCGGGCCAGGCGCGGGAACAGCGGCAACAAGCCGCCTGCTCCCGGCAACGCAAAAGCCGGACGATGCCTTAAAGGCATCGTCCGGCTTTTTGCGTTCTGCGCCGTGAACGGCGTGGGTAGGCCGCAGGGTAGTACGAAGCCTTTAAGGCATCGTCCGGCTTTTTGCGTTCTGCGCCGTGAACGGCGTGGGTAGGCCGCAGGGTAGTACGAACGGCCAGGCGGGGGAAACACGTGCGCCACGCGCTGCGCGCCAGTTCTAGGATGGCAGCTCCATCCCCTACGAAGGAGTTGCCATGCCTCTCTATCTGATCGAACGCACCTTTGCCGATCAACTCGAGGTTTCGCCCGAGGGCGCGGCCGGCATCATGCGCATCAACGACGATGTCGGGGTTCGATGGCTGTACTCGTTCCTGAGCGCCGACAAGAAGAAGACCTACTGCCTGTACGAAGCGCCCAGTGCCGAGTTGATCCGCGAGGCGGCGCAGCGCAACGGGCTGCCCGCCGATGTGGTGATCGAGGTCGACGAACTGCGACCGCCAGCGGTGCAGGGCGCGGCCGTTGCGGCGGCCTGAAGCTGGAGCCTACTTCGACCGCGGGTCGTCCGCCGGGTTGACGTAGGTCACGCCCCACGGCCCCGTGCCGTGAAGCTGCACCACGGTTTCCTCCTGGGTCCAGGCAAAGTGGGGCGTCTTGGCCTGCAGGATCATCATGCCGCCTGCGGTCACGGGCATCGACTTCTGCATGTCGAGCTTGTCGCCCAGGCCCATGTGGAAGGTGCCCGAGAGCACGGTCACCCGCTCCACAGCCGGATGCCAGTGCGACGGAATACGGTAGTTCGCCGGCACCCTGATGCGCACCGTGAAGGGCACGGCTTCGCTCATCGGACCCTCGAGCACCGCGAGTTTTGCGCCCGGCGGCAGCGAGGGAACGTCGGCCCATTTCAGGTCGGCGGGCGAAATCATCTGGTGGTCGGGGGTCTGGGCCCAGCTCGTTGCAATGGCGGCGAGCACTACGGCGCCGACGGCCCAGGCGACAAATGGTTGGCGTGTCATGGTCTTTTCCTTTTTTTGCGTGACCGGCGAAACGCCGCCGGGGCGCTGGCGAGGGCGCGGCTTGTCTACAGCCGCACCACATCGCCCTTGAGCGAATAAAGAATCGCGACCACTTCGTTCTTCTCGGCCTGGTCGTAGCCGTTCTTGGACATTGCCGCCAGGATGTCGTCGATGGCGGCGACCAGCTCCTGTTCGTTGATGTTCATTCCCTTGTGCGCGGTCACAAGGTCCTTGCCGGTGTAGCACTGCGGGCCGCCGCTGCCGGCGCATAGAAACTCGAACACGTGGCGCTCGATCTCCGGGCGGTTGCTGTTGGCGAAGCGGGCGCGAATCAGCGGGTTGCCGTAGTGGTTCTCGACGACGTCGGTGACGAGGCGCTGGATTCGCTCTTCGCCGCCGAGCCGTTCATACAGGGTTGCGGGCATATGAAGCACTCCTTCTGGTTGCCGACCCGGCGGCGCCGGGCCTGGAACAGACCATAGGACGGGCCGCTCGCCCGCACATCGCCAGAATTGACCATTTGGGCCGCGTGCAGCCGATGGCTACCGGCCGGCGAGGGCCGCCGAACCTTCGGCCGCCACGCTATGGCGGTGCGCCCAGGCCGCTGCTTCGGTGCGGCTGCGGCAGTCGGTCTTGGAAAGAATGTGCCGAACATGGTGCGCCACCGTGTGCGGGCTGATGAACAGGCGCTCGGCAATGGCCTGGTTGGTGTGGCCGGCGCTCAAGAGGCGCAGCACGTCGACCTCGCGCCGGCTCAAGCCCTCGGGTGCAGCAGGAGATTCGGCGGCGGTGCCTTCGAGCTCGCGCTGCAGCGCTTCACAGCGCCGGGCGAGGCTGGCCATGCCGAGGTCGCGGGCTATCGCCAACGCCGCGTCGAGTTGCGATGTGGCCGCGGCCGCATCAGCTTTGCCATCGCCGCGCCGCGCCAGCCACCGCGCCCATTCGAAGCGGCTGTGCGCCAGCCAGGGCCGGCCGCCGCCTTGCTCGTCCAGCGCGGCCGCGGCAGCAAAATGGCCCGCGGCGTTTTCGCCGTCGCCCATCAGCGCAGCGAGCATGGCGCGGTAGCGGTCGACCGCACCGAAGCATGCGATGTTGGTACCGGTGACCACGTTGCGCCCCGCATAAGGCGCGAGCAACCGGTACAGCGTTGCTGCGCGCGGCACGTCGCCAAGCCGCGCACAGACCTCGGCGGCAAAGACGATGTTGGTGAGCCACATGCCGTCGCGGGCAATGCCGGCGAAGCCGTCGGCCGCGAGTGCCTCGTAAGCTTCGCGGGCGGGCTCGTGAAGGTCGAGTTCGGCGCAGATGAGCGCGAGGCCCGGCTGCCACAGGCTGCTGCGCGGCACGCTGCCGACCAGCCCGCGCAGCACCGGCAGCACCTCGCCCAGACGGCCTTGCTGGCGCCGCAGCACGAAGATCTGCAGGCTGTAGGCACCATGCGCATTGCTTGCAAGAAAGCGCTGCCCAAGCGTGAAGGTCTCGCCGGCCAGCCTTTCGGAATCCGCGAAGCGGCCTTCGTAGGCCGCAAGCAGCGTGAGGCTGGCCAGGCCCATGGCCTGCATGAAGGGCTGGCGGATGGCGTCGGCCACCCGCGCATGCACCTGCGCCAGCGAACGTGCGGAGTCGAGCGATCCCTTTTCGACCAGATCGCCGAAATGCCAGCCCGTGAGCGAGTCCACCCATTCGAGATGGCCTGCGCGTTCGGCCACTGCCAGGCCCTCGCATGCGCAGCGCAGGCGCTCGTCGAGCTGCTCGGGGTAGCCGCGGGCCGGCAAGATAGCGGCCAGCGCCTTGAACAGCGGCTGCGGCAATGCCAGTTCGCGCGCCAGCGCCACCGCGCTGCGCTGGGCGGCGTTGGCCTGCTCCTGGCGGCCGCAGAAGATGCAGGCGCGGCACAGCGCGGCGAGCAGGTCGACCCGGAGCGCGGCATCGAATCGATCGGCCGCCGCAAGCGCTTCTTCGAGCAGGGCCGCCGCCTCTTCGCCGGGGTGGCTGATGCGCCAGCCGTTGTTCTCGAAGCCGAGCGCCGCCCGCGCGAACATTCCGGCGTCGCCGAGTGCGCGTGCCAGCGTGGCGGCTTCCAGGAAGGTGGCAGCGCCGGCCTCGTTTTCGCCGGCATGCATCTGCACCGCGCCAAGCGCGAGCAACAGCGTGCCATGCAGAGCGCGTTCGGCCGGCAGCCAGCGCTCCTGCAACTGCAGCGCAAGCTTGTAGCAGCGCAACGCCTCTTCGTACGCCATCAACGCAACGGCCTGCGCCGCGGCGCGCTGCGCGACATCCAGAGCGCGCGCGGGGCTGCCCACAGGCAATGCCGCGGCTGCGTGGTAGGCCAGTTGCGCCAGCGCTGCATCAGGATTGCCGGCGTGGCGCGCCTCGAGCGACTCGGCAATGCGCCCGTGCAGCGCAACGCGGCGCGCGGCGGGCAACTCGTCATAGAGCACTTCGCGCACCAGCACGTGGCTGAACTGGTACTGCGCACCGGACGGCGATGTTTCGATGATGCGGTGCGACAGCGCTTCGTCGAGCCTGCCCAGCAGTTCGGCTTCGCCACCGGCCAGGCTGGCCAAGTCTGCAAGCAGCGGCAGGTCGAAGCCGCGGCCAATGCAGGCGGCGATAGAAAGCAGTTCGCAGCAGGGCGCCGAGAGCCGGTCGAGCCGCCGGCCGATCACCGCGCGAATGCCGTCCGGCACGGTTTCGGCCAAGGTCGCGGCCGCATGCGGGTCGGCTCCGCAAGGGCCCTGGAGCAGGAAGCGCAGCGTTTCGACCAGGTACAGGGGATTGCCTTCGGTGCGGCGGTGCATGGTGGCAATAACCGCGGGCGGCGGCGTCACCGCGCTTGCCGCGGCGACCATCCGCTCGGTTTCTTCCAGGCTCAGCCCCTGCAGTGGCAGGCGGCAGAACTGCCGCGTGTTCAGCAGCTCGGCCAGCGTTGCGGCCAAGGGGTGCTGGCGCGATACATCCATTTCGCGGTAGGAGCCGAGCAGCACGATGCGGCTTTCAGCGAGCTCCTGCCCGATGAAAGCCAGGAGCCGCAGCGAAGATGCATCGGCCCAATGCAGGTTGTCGAGAATCAGCAGCACCGGGCGCACGGTGGCCACCTGGCGCCAGAAGTGCGCGACCGCGGCAAACAGCCGAAAGCGCGCCTGGTCGCCTTCGCCGATGGCCGGCACCGCGGTGCCGGGCGGCAGCCGTTCGGCGAGTTCGGGTGCAATCTCGACCGCCGCGGCGGCGTCGCGTCCGAGCAGCGCCGGCAGGCGCTCGTCGCGGCAGGCCCGAAGGCAGGCCTGCATTGCGCGCGTCCAGGGCAGGAACGGCGGTGCGCCTGGTTCCTCGAGGCAGCGGCCCCACAAGGTGAGCATGCCGCGCCGCACTGCCAGGGTTGCCGCTTCCTGCGCCAGCCGGGTCTTGCCGATGCCGGCCTCGCCGCTGAGCATGACCAGGCGCCCATGCCCCGCCAAGGCGCCGCCGAGCGCATCGTGCACCAGCTGCAATTCGCTGCGGCGCCCCACGAAGGGCTCTGTCGCGCCGGCTGCCGCGGGGCTCGCCACCGGCGCCGCGCCGCAGGCCGGGCATGGCGCGTCGGCATGCAGGCAAATGCGCCCGCAGCGGTGACAAGCAATCCGGTCCAGCGTGGCCATGCCGCTCCTTGTGCTTTTTCCGGCCATGGGCCGGAATGGGGAGTCTGCGCGCGGCAAGCGCCGGTAGAACTTGGGACTTACGCCACACCGGACTGGAATCTGGCTGACGATGCAAGGCAGGCCTTCGGATCGGCACTCGAAAACGGCCGGTTACCAGCCGCCGCGTTACCGGAAGTTTCACTGGGCGGGAGGGTTGGTCGGGGGCGTCCAGGCGGGGTGGCCGGTGTAGACTGCCAGGTTTTTCGTTCTGGGGTATGGCGCACGTTTCACAGCGCACAGTTTTCAATGGTTCGGCGCTTGTTCGCTTGCTTTCGCGACTGGCCGACACGGACCTGCGCGAACCCCGGCAAGCCACCGCGGACCGATTGAGCCAATGGTTCGGCTGGACCGACGCCATTTCGCTGTCCGCGGCGCTGGACGGCGTTCCGGCGGCTGCTTCTTCACGGCTGCGGCCTGGCGCGAACGCCGAGGAGCGGGAGTGCGCCGGTGCGCGCACCGCGCTGGCCAAGGCCATTGCCGAAGACGCCGCCGTGGCGGCAGCGGCCGAGTTCGCGCCGTTTCGCCGCCGCTACTTCGCACTGCAGCAAGCCATGGAAGCGGGCATCGGCCCGTTGCGCGGGCGCCTTCGGGCCGCGCTGGCAGCCAGGTCGCCGGCCATGGCCCGGCTGGCGGCGGTGGACGTGGTCATGGAGCAGGTGCTGGCCTCGCGCGAGCACAGCCTGCTGGCCGGCGTGCCCGCGCTGCTCGAGAAACATTTCACCCGCTTGAGCGGGGACGGCCTGCTGACGGCAGCCGAACCCGCCAGCGAGGCCCAGCCCGGCGAGTGGCTGCATGTGTTCCGCAAGGACATGAAGAACGTGCTGCTCGCCGAACTGGACTTCCGATTTCAACCCGTCGAAGGGCTTCTTGAAGCCTTTCGCGAGGCAACCAGAGTGCCATGACCAGATTTCTTCAATACGCTGTTTTTGCCGCCGGCCTTGCCGCCGTGTGCTGGGTTGGCGCGGGCTACGTCGGCTCCAACCATCCGCTGGCGCTTTCGATCACGGTGCTCGTCGCTGCGTTCTACCTGATGGGCGTGGTGGAGCTGCATCGCTTCAGGCAGGCCACCTCCACCCTGGCCAGTGCAGTGTCGCGGTTGACCGAAGCCCCGGCCAACCTGGGCTCGTGGCTGGAGCAGCTGCATCCGTCTCTGCGCAATGCGGTGCGCCTGCGCATCGAGGGCGAGCGCGTCGGCTTGCCCGGGCCGTCGCTCACGCCGTACCTTGCCGGACTGCTTGTGCTCTTGGGCATGCTGGGCACTTTTCTCGGCATGGTGGTGACGCTGAACGGCACCGGCATGGCGCTGGAAAGCGCGACCGACCTGCAGGCCATCCGCGCCTCGCTCTCCGCGCCCGTGAAGGGCCTGGGGCTGGCGTTCGGCACCTCGGTGGCCGGCGTCGCAGCGTCGGCGATGCTGGGTTTGGCCTCAGCGCTGTGCCGGCGCGAGCGGCTGCAGGCCGGGCAGATGCTCGATACGAAGATTGCGACCACCTTGCGCGTGTACTCGCTGGTGCATCAGCGCGAGGCGTCGTTCCAACTGCTCGAACAGCAGGCCCAGGCCATGCCTGTGCTGGTCGACCAGCTGCAAGCCATGCTGGCCGCCATGGAGCGGCAGAGCCAAGCGTTGAACGAGCGCCTGATCACCAGCCAGGAGCATTTCCACAGCAAGGCCGAGGCGGTGTACGCCGGCCTGGCCTCGTCGGTCGACCAGTCGCTGAAGCAGAGCCTGACCGAAAGCGCCCGCATCGCCGGCGCAACGATCCAGCCGGTCGTCGAAGCCACCATGGCCGGCATTGCGCGCGAGACCGCCTCCTTGCATGGCACGGTCGCGCACACGGTGCAGCAGCAGCTCGAAGGGCTTTCGAGCCGCTTCGAGGCCACCACGGCCACCGTGGCCGATACGTGGAAGGCCGCGCTGGCCGAACACCAGCGCAGCAATGAGACGTTGGCAGTGGACCTGCGCGTTTCGCAGGAGCGCTTTGCCGAAACCTTCGAACAGCGCTCGGCTTCGCTGGTGGATACCGTGTCCGCGCGGCTCGAGAAAACAGTGGGCAGCGTATCCGACACTTGGAGCAGCGCGCTCGCAGAGCACCAGCGCGCCAGCGAAAAGCTGTCGGGCGGCACGCAACAGTCCCTCGCGGCGGCCGCGGCCACCTTCGAGCAGCACTCGGCTTCGCTGCTGCGCACGGTGGGCGCGGCGCATGCCAGCCTGCAAACCGACATGGCGTCGCGGGACGAGCAGCGGCTGTCGGCGTGGACCGAGGCACTCTCGTCAATGGCTGCATCGCTGCAGCAAGAATGGCAGCAGGCCGGCGCGAACACGGCCAGCCAGCAGCAACAGCTCTTCGAAACGCTGGCGCAAACCGCGCGCGACATGTCGGCCCAGGCGCAAGCGCATGCGAAGAGCACGGTCGAAGAAATCGCACAGCTGCTGCAAGCCGCTTCGGATGCACCGCGCGTTGCGGCCGAAGTGGTGGCCGAACTGCGGCAGAAGCTCTCCGACAGCATGGCGCGCGACAACGCAATGCTGGAGGAGCGCAGCCGCATCATGGAAACGCTCGGCACCTTGCTCGACGCCGTGAACCATGTCTCCACCGAGCAACGCTCGGCGGTCGATGCACTGGTCGGCGCCTCGGCCGACGTGCTCGAACGCGTGGGCAGCCGCTTCACCGAAAAGGTCGAGGCCGAAACCGGAAAGCTCGAGAGCGTTGCCGCGCAGATCACCGGCAGCGCGGTCGAGGTGGCAAGCCTCGGCGAAGCCTTCGGGTTTGCAGTGCAGCAGTTCAGCGAATCGAACGACAAGCTGGTGGCGCATCTGCAGCGCGTCGAAGGCGCGCTCGGCAAATCCATTGCGCGCAGCGACGAGCAGTTGGCCTACTACGTTGCGCAGGCGCGGGAGGTCATTGACCTCAGCATCATGTCGCAGAAGCAGATCGTCGAAGACCTGCAGCAGATTGCCAGCCGGCAAGCCGCGGTGGGCAGCGAAGCATGATGGGTGAAGAAGCCGACGGCGGACTGGAACCGAGCGTTCCGGTATGGGCGGTGTTCGGCGACCTGATGGCGGGCCTGGTCGGCGCGTTTGTGCTCATTCTCGTGGGCGCGCTCGGCATGCAGCTGGACCTTGCGGCCAAGCTCGAGGCCGAAGTGCAGCAGCGGCAGGCCGAAACGCAGCGCCGCGAAGCGCTCGAACAAGCGTTGGCCGGGCCACTCGCGGCGGGCCGCGTCACGCTGAACAACGGGCGCATCGGCATTAGCGGCAGCGTGCTGTTCGCCTTCAACTCCGCCGACCTGCAGCCTGAAGGCCGCCAGCTGCTCAAGAGCCTGGCCGCGCCGGTGGCGGCCTACCTCAAGGCACGCGACGAGGTGCTGATGGTGAGCGGCTTCACCGACGACCGGCAGATGCGGCAGTCGAAAGACGGCAACCGCCCCTTCGCCGACAACTGGGAGCTCTCGGCCCAACGCGCATTGACGGTCACGCGGGCGCTCATCGAAGAGGGCATTCCCTCGTCGTCCGTGTTTGCCGCGGCATTCGGCTCCGAGCAGGCGGTCGCGTCCAATGCCGATGCCGAAGGCCGCTCGAAGAACCGGCGTGTGGAAATGGCGCCCACGCCAAGGCAATCCAACGCCACCACGAAGCGGCCGTGAGCGAACAGGTCGATCCCATCGAGATGATCGGCGCCTGGCGGGCGCAGGGGCAGCATCGCGCGGACCCGGTGCGCTTTCATTTCATGGAGGCGTTGGCCAGGCGTACGGCTGCGCACCAGGGAGAGGCGAGGCGCATCCTCGATGAGAAGCTCGCCGGCCTGGCTGCGGCCTACGGCAGGAATCTTGAAAAGGCGCAGGGCGTGGACAGTGCCGTGAAACGACTGCCTGCAGGCGCACCCGCTCGCGGCGCGCTCGCGGAACTGGTCGACCATATTGCGCAGCATGCGCCGGCCATTGGCGGCAGCACCGCGGCGGCGGCAGAAGACACGCTGCACGGCCTTGCGCCGGCGCCCGCCGAGCTGAAGAGCCTCAAGTTCTTCAAGAGCACCTGGTCGCGGCTCAGCGCCGAGCGGCGGCTCACGCAGTCGCTCGCCAAGGTGCCCGAGAACGCCGGCCCGCTCAACTCGCACCACCTGGTGCACCGGTCGCTGCTGTTGATGCGCGACTTGTCGCCGGAATACCTCAACCGCTTCATGACCTATGTCGACACCCTGTTGTGGGTCGATCAGCTGAACGGTGCCGGTGCCGCGGCGCCCGTGAATGCGCCGCGCGCCGAGACCTCGAAGAAATCCGCGCGCGGCAAATCCGCCTGACGCTGAGATCGAGGCGGCTGCACGGCTAGCGCAAGCCGTGCGTGCGAATCACGGCCTTGAGCCGCCGCACCTCGTGCTGCAGGTCGAGAATCAGCGCGGCCGCATCGAGACCGACGCCAAAGTCGCGCTCCAGCCGCCGCGCCTCGAGTGCGCATTGCAGGTCGCTGCTCGAGAATTGCCAGCGCTCGGGCGGCGCCTCGGCGGTAGAAATCTGCACGATGCCCACCTCGACGAGCTGCACCACCCATTCGGTGTCGGCGCCGCAGGCATGGGCCAACTCGCTCGCGGCGAGCGGCTGCGACGCGCTGATGGCTGTTGTGACGGAAACGGTCGCCATGCTCACACTCCCAGATGCTGGCGTGGGTTGAACGAAGCCGATGCCTGCGCCAGTTGCTCGTAGGCCTTGCGGGCGGCCTCGCTGTCGGCCGGGGGCAGGGCAATGTCGAGCAGCAGGTACAGGTCGCCGGGCTGCTTGCCGCCCAGGCCGCGGCCCTTGAGCCTGAGCTTGAGGCCGCTGCGCGCGTTGCGCGGCACGGTCACCTCGACCGCACCGCCGGTGGGCACCGGCACCTTCACTTGCGCGCCGAGTGCGGCTTCGGTCGGGGTGACGGGCAGCGTCATGTAGAGGTCGCGCTCTTCGACGCGGTAGAGCCTGTGCGGCGCAATGCGCACTTCCAGGTACAGGTCGCCGGCCGGCTCGCCACCATGGCCGGGCATCCCCTGCCCGGCAAGCCGGATGAACTGCCCCGGATGCATGCCGGGCGGGATCTTGACGCTGAGCGTGCGCGTCTTGAGCGCGGGGCGGCCCTGCGCGTCGATTTCCTGCGCGCGCAGCGTGATCTCGCGCTCGGCGCCGTTGAGCGCGTCTTCAAGGGAGATCTCGATGGCCGCATGATGGTCTTCGCCGCGCGCGCGGTAGTTGCGCCTTGCCGCGCCACGCCGCTCGGCTTCGCCGAAGAGCGAGGAGAAGAAGTCGCTGAACTCCGCGTGGTCGGCCGGCCCTTGCCCCGGGCCGCGGTGAAATTCGAAGCCGGTGTCCCAGTCCGGCGGCGGCTGAAAGTCGCCCTCGGGGTGCCCGCCGCGGGCCACGCGGTCGGCCAGTGCGTCGTAGGCGGCGCGCTTTTCCTTGTCGCGCAGCACGTCGTTGGCTTCGTTGATGTCGCGCATGCGCTTCTCGGCGTCGGCTTCCTTGCTGACGTCGGGGTGGTACTTGCGTGCAAGCTTGCGGTAAGCCTTGCGCACCTCGTCCTCGGACGCGGTGCGTTCAATGCCAAGCGTGCTGTAGTAGTCCTTGAATTCCATGGCTGTCGGTTCGAGTGGATGCCGACCAGTGCTCGCCCGGGCCGTCTACGCCAGGGCCGAGTCCCCGTCGGCATGCCGCAGCAGCGGCGTTACAGCCCATGTAGGGCCGCTGCGCGAAAAACGCAATGGCTGGGCATTGCCGAGCAGGCCCAGGTCGATGGGCACGCCGATCAGCGCGGCCAGCGCATAGAGCGTGCCGCCGTGGGCCACCACCAGAACCGGTGCGGGCTGCGCCAGCGCTTCGTCGAGCGCCTGCCTCTTGCGCGCCACGAACTGCGCAAGGGTTTCGCCGCCGTCGGGTTCGCAGGCCCAGTCGATGTTGACGGATGAGGTGCCGATGAGCGCGCCGAAGTTGCGCTCCCGGAGTGCGGCCTGCGGCGTGGGCTCGATTCGGAGCACCGCCGCCACGGTATGCGCGGTGTCGTGGGCGCGCCGCGCGTCGCTGCAGACGATGGTGCGGATCGGCTCGCTGGCCAGCAGCTGGGCGGCGCGGGCCGCCTGCTGGAGCCCGAGCTCGCTCAGCGGCTCGTCCACGGCCTGGAAAATGCGTTGCGCATTGCGGCCGGTCTGGCCATGGCGCAAGAAGTAGAAGTGATCGCAGGCGGGCGCAAGCGGCTGCTCCGCGGCAATGCTCACCAGTTGATCGAGGCCGGCGGTCGCGCCGTGGGGGAAGGGGGGCTGTGACATGGATCTGATTCAACCGAACTTCATGCCCTTCGGCCGAGCCTGGAGCCGGTTGATGTAGGCATCGATCTTCGGCCGGTTGGAGCGCCCGCCAAAGGCACGGTGCCAGATGAACATCGAGCCGATCATCACGTCGGCCGCGGTGAACCGCGCACCGAAGAGATAGGGGCCTTCACCCAGTTCGCGCTCCACCGCGTCCTTGGCCTGCTCGAAGTTGGTCCAGCCGCGCGCGCTGTTGTTGCTGCGCACCCCCAGCAGGCTGTCGCCCATCGCGGGCTCCAGCTGCGCGGTCGAGTAGACCATGAGCGACAGGTAGCGGCCTCGGTCGGGCGAATCCGCCGGCGGCGCCAGCCGGGCCTGCGGAAATTTGTCGGCCACGTACATGCAGATGGCCGCGTTCTCGAACACGCGTGTACGGCCGTCCACCAGTGCCGGCAGCTTGCCCGCCGGGTTGATCTTCAGGTACTCGGGCCTCTTGTGCGCCTTTTCGCGGATGAGGGTGGTCACGATTTCGTATTCCACACCTGCTTCGTCGAGCATCCACTTCGCAACCTGCGAACGGCTTTGTGGGTCGAAGTACAGCTTCAGCATCGAAGGGTCTCCTTTCAGCGGATGGGCGGTCAGAACTTGGGAATGCGCAGTGTCTTGCTGATCATGAGCGTGCCCGAGAGCGCAAAGAGCAGCGTGAGCGGATGCAGCTGCCACGGGCCGAGCATCCAGGCGCCGCCCCACACCGCATCGCCGATGCGGCCTTGCCAGGCGGCCCAGGCCAGCACGCCGACCAGCACCACGCTGGTCGGGATGGGCGTGCCTTCGAAGTACTTGACCTTGTCGGCGCCCGCGGAAAGCGCTTCGGCCGTGACGTTGTAGCGTGCGAGCCGGCTCACGCCGCAGCCGACGAAGTAGATCAGCAGCACGCAGTCCCAGCCGCCGTCCAGGCCCGCCGCAAAGGCGAGCGCGGCGGGCGCCACGCCGAATGAGATCACATCGGCCAGCGAGTCGAGCTCGCGCCCGAGGGCAGAGTGGGTTTGCCGCCAGCGCGCAATGCGGCCGTCGAACACGTCGAACACGAAGGCGGCGGGCGCCAGCGCGGCGGCCCAGAGAAACTGCGCAAGCGACTGGCTCGCCATGAAGGCCATGGCAAGGAACACCGCGCCCACGCCGCACGCGGCATTGCCGAGCGTGAACGCATCGGCCAGGTGAAAGCCGCGGATCATGGAGAAATGCTTGTGGGCCGGTGCGGAGGAGGGGGTGGTCATGGGGTGCTTCGGAGTCTGCGAATGCACCGCACCTTAACGCAAGCGGGGCCGCTTGCCTGTAGTCGCCATCCGACTCCGGCTCAGGCCGGAAGCCGGGCCTCGTAGGCTTTTTCGAGCTCCGCGTGGTTGCTCCAGAAACCCCGGGGCTTGCGCTCGTGCAACACGTCGTCCAGAACGTCCAGATGCGCGTGCCAGCCGCCCGCAACGCTGAGCGTTTCCTTGCGGTCGGGCAGGCGGCGATGCGTGAGCACCAGGTGTGTCGAGTCGCCCCGAGGCGTGAACTCGAAGCTCACCTCGGACGCGGTGGCGCTTTCGCTGCCCCAGCTGATGGTCAGGCGTTTCAGTGGTTCGAGCGCCACAAGCCGCGATTTCTGCAAGATGGGGTTGCGGCAGTCGGCAAAGCGATCAGGTGCCACTTCGCCGGAAAGGCTGGTGTGATCGAAGCGCAGTTCGAACACGCCGCCGCTTTTTTCGGCCATGGTGCCGCCGGCCAGCCACCTCGCGCGCTTGTCGGGGTCGATGAAATAGGCCCACACGCGCTCGACGGGTGCGGGCAGGGTGCGCTCCATGCGCAGGGTGCCGGGTTCGATCAGGGTTCCGAGGCTGCTCGTGGTCATCGCTTGCTCCTTGAATGGAAAGGGAAAGAACTTCACTGGCGGGATGCTTCGCGCCGCAGCTCCTGCTCCAGCGCGTCCAGATGGCTGTTCCAGAAGCCTTCGTAGTACCGCAGCCATGCGTTGGCCGATGCGAGCGCCGCCGGCTCCAGCCGGCAAACGTGCGCGCGGCCCTGCACCGTGCGGGAGACCAGGCCGGCGCGCTCCAGTGCCTTGACGTGTTTCGAGGCGCCCGCAAAGGACATTCGAAACGGTGCGCCTAGCTCGCCCACACTGCACTCGCCCTGCGCCAGCAGCTGGAGCATCGTGCGCCGTGTGCTGTCGGCCAGGGCATGGAACACGGCGTCGAGCCGTTCGTCGTCTAGTTCAACCATGAGGTTGAATATAGTCGCACTGAGAAAGTTATTCAACCAGAAAGTTGAATGAATTGCGCGGTTACACCCGATACAGGCGAGACGCGGTTGCACCGCCTGGCGCTGGAGCCTGGGCAATCGCGCTCCTACGATTGCCTTCGTTCCATTCACTCAGCTCAAAGACAAATGAAATCCTTCGCCAATCGCCGAATCTTTTTGCTAGCCGCATCCGCGCTGCCGCTGGCCAGTGCCTGTACCGCCTGGTCCGCAAAGGCGCAGCAGGCCGCATCGGCAGAAGCACAGCTTGCGGCGCTCGAAAGCTCCGTGGGCGGGCGGCTGGGCGTGGCCGCGCTGGACACCGGCAGCGGCGCGCGCGTGCAGCACCGCGCCACCGAGCGCTTTCCGCTGTGCAGCACCTTCAAGACCATGCTGGCTGCAGCCGTTCTTGCGCGCAGCGAGCGCGACGGCAGCCTGCTCGAGCGCCGCGTGCGCTACAGCAAGGGCGACTTGTTGCCCAATTCGCCCATTACCGGCAAGCACCTTGAAGAGGGCATGACGGTTTCCGCCATGTGCGCTGCCACCATCCAGTACAGCGACAACGCGGCAGCCAACCTGCTGATGAAGATTCTTGGCGGCCCCGCCGCGGTGACTGCGTACGCGCGCTCCATCGGCGACCAGACCTTCCGGCTCGACCGCTGGGAGACCGAACTCAACAGCGCCATTCCGGGAGACCTGCGCGACACCACTTCGCCCGAGGCCATGGCCGCCAGCCTGCAGCGGCTGGTGCTGGGCGACGCGCTCGGTGCAGCGCAACGCAGCCAGCTCGAAACCTGGCTCTTGGGCAACACCACCGGCGCCGCCCGTATTCGCGCCGGCGTGCCAGCCGACTGGAAGGTGGGCGACAAGACGGGCCTGGGCTCCTATGGCAGCAACAACGACACCGGCGTGCTGTGGCCGCCGTCGGGCGCTCCGGTGGTGCTGGCGGTCTACCTTACCTTTCCCAAGGAAGATGCGCCGGCCCGAAACGACGTCATTGCATCGGCAGCGCGCATCGTGGTGAACGCACTGCGGGGCTGAGCGCGCGGCTTACTCTTCGCTCGTCCATTCGACCTGCACGCCCAGGCTGCGCAGGTTCTCGACGAAACGCGGGTGGGCGCGGCGAATGGGCGCGGCGTTGCGGATTTCGGAGCGGCCTTCGATGCTGGCCGCAACCATGAAGAGCGCAATGGCCACGCGGATGATGTAGGGGCTCTCGACCACGGCCGGCGTCAGCGGGCTGCCGCCGAAGCTGATGAGCCGGTGCGGATCCGACGAGAACACATGGGCGCCGAACTTGGAGAGCTCGCTGGTCCAGCCCAGCGCGCCGTCGTACACCTTGTTCCAGAACATCGCATTGCCCTGGGCACGCACGCCCAGCGCGATGAAGATGGGCAGCAGGTCGACCGGAAAGTAGGGCCACGGCGCGGCCTCCACCTTGGTGAGCACGTTGCTCGTGAAGGGCGTCTGCACCTTCAGCGGGCCGCTGCAGGTGGCGCGCGACCAGCCGTCTTCGTGCGTGACCGTGACGCCGAACTTGGCGAAGGTGCGGTCGATCAGCGGAAAGTTCCCAGGTGCGCTGTTGCGCACGACCACGTCGCCACCCGTGATGGCGCCCAGCGCCAGGAAGGTGGTGATCTCGTGAAAGTCTTCGTCGAAGCGGAATTCCCCGCCGCCGAGGGCATTGCCGCCGTGCACCGTGAGCCGCGAAGTGCCGATGCCCTCGATGCGCACGCCCAGCATCGTCATGAAGCGGCAGAACTCCTGCACATGCGGCTCTGAAGCGGCATTGGTGAGCGTCGACGTGCCCTTGGCCGCCGCCGCGCACAGCACAAAGTTTTCGGTTGTGGTGACGGAGGCGTAGTCGAGCCAGTGTTCGGTGGGGGCAAGGGCCCCGTCGCAACGCACGAGCAGAGAGCCGCTGGCGCGCTCTACCTTGCCGCCAAAGCGGCGGAACACGTCCACGTGCGGATCGATCTCGCGCACGCCCAGCGTGCAGCCCTTGACGTTGTCTTCGAGCCGCGCAATGCCGAAGCGCGCCAGGAGCGGCGGCACCAGCATGATCGACGAGCGCATTTCCTCGGGCAGCCGGTCGCGTGCGGCATCGAACACCGTGTCGCGGTGGTGCAGCTCCAGCGTGCCGGTGGCGTGGTCCATGCGCGCTTCGCTGCCGAGGCTGCGGAAGATGTCGAGGATCTTTCGCACGTCGGTGATGTCGGGCACGCCGTGCAGCCGCAGCGGCTCACGCGTGAGCAGCGTGGCGCACAGCACCGGCAGCACGGCGTTCTTGTTGGCGGAGGGAGTGATGCGGCCGCGAAGCGGCGTACCGCCGTGCACGATGAGATTGGACATGGAAATACGGGGCGGAAACGAACCGGAGAAATGAGTGCCGGAACTGTACCCGCCGGGCGGCTTGCGCTGAGCGCGCGAAAGTGAACTATTCCGCGTTCAGCTGTTCCGCCACTTCGCGCCGGCCCAGGCCCCGCACCGACGCGAGGCCCTCCAGCTGTGCCTTGCGGGGGCGCGCCTTGCCTTGTTCCCACTTGTAGATGGTCTGGCCGGTAACGCCTACCAGCTTGCCGTACGCCGCCGCCGAGAGCCCGAGCTTTTCGCGGTGCGAGGCGAGCCGGGTGGCGCTGAACCGGCGGGACGGACCCGAATCTGCGCCATCGTCCGAGTCGCCCGCCGGGGCGGCGCTCGAGGACATCTTCAGCGCGCGCCGCAACTCCCTCTCCAGTTTCTCGACCTGCCGGCGCAGCGCGGCAATGGAGGCACGGTGATGCGTGGAGGCTTTTTTGAGCGTTTCGATCTCTGTGCGAACTTCCTTGCGGGCGACACGGGAAATCTCGGTTTTGAGGATGGAGGCAATATTTGGCATGGGCGCATTTTGCACACCTTGCGCCAAGCTGGACCGGAAGGTAATGAAAAATGCTTATTTTCTGGTCAGAGCACGTACTGGCCTACCGAGATGAAATGGCTCGCCGTGCCCGCAAGCACGAACAGGTGCCAGGTGCCGTGCGCATGCCGAAACCCGCGACGGTTTCGGTAGAACACCGTGCCTACCGTATAGAGCAATCCGCCCGCCAGCAGCCAGGCCAGGCCGCCGCCATCGAGCCGGGCAGCCAGCGGCGCAGCGGCCAGCACGCCGAGCCAGCCCATGGCGATGTAGAGCGCCAGCGGCGGCTTGGAGGCCGCGCTGTCCGCCTGCAGCAGTTCGCGCCCGATGCCGAAGAACGCGGCGCTCCACACCGCGGCAAGCAGCAGCCAGCCCCAGGTGCCCTGCAGCGTGACGAGCGCGAAGGGCGTGTAGGTGCCCGCAATCAGCAGGTAGATGGCGCAGTGGTCGACCCGCTCCCAGAAGCGCTTCAGCCGCCCGCGCGTGCTGTGGAACAGCGTGGATGCGGCATACAGCAGCGCGGCCGAGAGCGAGAACACCAGCGCACCGCCAATGCGCGCGGCATCACCCGTGGGCAAGGTCTTGGCAAGGAAGAGAACGGTGGCCACAAGGGCAAGCACCAGGCCCAGCAGATGGCTGTACCCATTGAGACGTTCGCCGGGGTACATCGCGTGGAGTGCAGCAGTCCTGGTCGGAAAAGGGGAGGCAAAGGCCAGCGGATGCTAGGCCGCCCCCATGACCGCACGGTGACTCCGATGCGTGTTCACGCGGCCGTGCCGAAGCGCTCCGCATAGAGCTGCGCAATCCAGTCGATGAACACCCGCACGCGCGGCGACAGCTGCCGGTGGTGCGGGTACAGCACCGAATAGACCATGGGCGGGCAGGGCGTGTGCGCCAATATCTCGACCAGCGAGCCCTCGTGCAACTGGCGCTCCACACTGAAGCGCGGCACCTGGATGATCCCGCAGCCCTGTTCGGCGCAGATCTTGTAGAGGTCGGCGTTGTTCACGCTGATCCAGTCCTTGAGCATGTACGTCTCGAGCGTGCCATCGACCATGAACTCGTACGGAAACACCTCGGGCCTCGAAGCCGAGAAGAAATTGACGCCGAGGTGCCTCGCAAGCTCGGACGGCTGCGTGGGCGTGCCGTACTCGGCCAGGTAGCCCGGGCTTGCGCAGGTCACTTGCGTCAGCAGCGCCAGGCGCCGGGTGACAAGCGACGAATCCTTCGGCTCGCCCGCGCGCACCACGCAATCGACACCTTCGCGCAGCAGGTCCACAAGACGGTCGCCGCTGCCCATGACAAGCTCGATGTGCGGATAGCGCTCGTGAAACTCGCGAATGCGGGGCAGCACGATGGCCTGCGCCGGCGCGCCGTGGATGTCGATGCGCAGGCGCCCGCGCGGGTTGACCGCCAGCTCCGACAGCGAAGACTCCGCCTCCTCCAGTTCGCGCAGCAGATGGCGGCAGCGCTCGTAGAAAGCCTGCCCGTCGACGGTGGTGCGCACCTGCCGCGTGGTGCGTTCCAGAAGGCGCACGTGCAGCCTGGCCTCCAGCTCCTTGATGGCATGCGTGGCCGTGGCACGCGGAATGTCGAGCGCGGCCGCGGCCTGGGTAAAGCTGCCCAGATCGACGATGCGGGTGAACAGCTGCATGGCGTCGAAGCGGTCCATGGGCTCCTCGGATTGTTGAGTCTCATTGAATTGTATTGGCGAGATTTGCGTATTTATTCGCTCATACAGAACAGAGAAACTTTCCATCCGTCCTTCAAGAAGACCAAAAGGAAAGCCCCATGAACCAACCTCAGCAACGCCCGACAGGCCCGGTGCCTGTTGTCAGTGGCTTCAACTTCAGCCGCCGCACGTTCATGATGACCACGGCGGTGGGCGCGGGTGCCGCGGCTTCGTCCGCCACTGGCACGGCTGCGGAAACCGGCAGCGCCACACCGCTCTACGGCGGGGGTTCCCAGGAGACCCGCGTCACCATCAACGGCAAGCCCCACCAACTGAAGCTGGAGCCGCGCGCATCGCTGCTCGACGTGCTGCGCGAGCAACTCGGCCTTACCGGCGCCAAGAAGGGCTGCGACCATGGCCAGTGCGGTGCTTGCACGGTGCATGTGGACGGCCGCCGCGTCGCCTCGTGCCTGACGCTGGCGGTGAAGACCGACGGCTGCGCCGTCACCACCATCGAGGGCATTGAGTCGGCCGACGGCACGCTCCACCCGATGCAGCAGGCCTTTCTGGACCACGATGCGCTGCAGTGCGGCTACTGCACGCCCGGCCAGATCATGGCGGCCATTGCCTGCGTGCGCGAGGGCCACGCCGCCAGCGAAGCGCAGATCCGCGAATACATGAGCGGCAACATCTGCCGGTGCGGTGCCTATACCGGCATCGTCGAAGCGATCCGCGAGGCGGCGCCGCAAGTGCTTCGCATGGAAGGCCGCATGGAGGGCAGCCGCCATGCATGACTTTGCCTACCTTCGCCCGCGCAGTACCGGCGAGGCCGTGCAACTGCTGGCCCGGCACCAGCCCGGCGCGCGCTACTTCGCAGGCGGCACCACGCTGTTCGACCTGATGAAGCTCGGCGTTGAAGCGCCGGCCACGGTGATCGACATCACCCGCATTGAAGGCCTGCGCCAAGTCGACACCACGAGCCGCGCCGAACTGCGCATCGGCGCGCTCGCGGCCATGAGCGACGTGGCCGAGAACGCCACGGTGCAGCGTGAGTTCCCGGCCCTGTCGGAATCGCTCTGGAAGGCCGCCTCGCAGCAGCTGCGCAACATGGCGACCGTGGGCGGCAACCTGCTGCAGCGCACGCGCTGCGCCTACTTTCGCGGCGGGCCCGAATTCGCCTGCAACAAGCGCGTGCCCGGCAGCGGCTGCGCCGCAATGGGCGGGCAGAACCGCGGCCATGCAGTGCTTGGCGGCAGCGAAGCCTGCGTGGCCGTTTATCCCGGCGACTGGGCGGTTGCGCTGGCGGCGTTCGATGCGCTGGTCGACACCGTGAGCCCGCGCGGCGAACGCACGGTGCCGGTGCGCGAACTGCATCGCGCGCCGGGGACCACGCCGCACCTGGAAACGGTGCTTGCGGCCGACGAACTGATCGTGCGCATCCGCGTACCGCGCGGGCCCATCGGCCGGGCCTCGACGTACCACAAGATCCGCGACCGCGAGTCCTACGCCTTTGCGCTTGCATCGGCGGCGGTTGCACTGGAGATCAGGGGCAACCGTGTGGCCGACGCGCGCATTGCGCTGGGCGGCGTGGCCACGCATCCGTGGCGAGCGGAGCAGGCGGAGCGCAGCCTGGTCGGCCAGCCATTCACTCGGGCGGCCGCACGGCGTGCCGCCGAGCTTGCCTTCGAGGGCGCAAGGCCGCTCGCGCACAACGCGTTCAAGGTGGCGCTAGGCATCGAAACGGTGACCGACGCGCTGATGCTGGCCAGGGAAAGGAACTGAAGATGGCAACCAACCTCAAGACAGCACCAAGGAACACGCCTCGCGCGGGTGCCGAGCGTGTGGACGCGCGCGACAAGGTGCGCGGCGCCACGCGCTATGCGGCGGACGACGCGCGCGCCGGGCTGCTGCACGCCGCGCTGGTGCCATCGCGCATTGCGCGCGGCACCGTCACCGTCATCGATACCGCCGCGGCGCAGCGCGTGCGCGGCGTTCGGCAGGTGTTCACGCACGAGAACGTCGGTGCTTTCGACACAGGGGGCTTCCTGATGGGCGGCGGCTTCGGTTTCCAGAGCTTCTATCCGCTGCGTTCGCCGCAAGTCGCCTACCGCGGGCAGACCGTTGCCATGGTGGTCGCGGACACGCTGGAGGCTGCTCGCGAGGCCGCGGCACTGGTGGCCGTGACCTATGAGGCCGCTCTTTTCGTGGCCACCATCGACGCGCCCGATGCACAGCCGCTGGCGCAAACGGCACTGCTGCAGCAGCCGATGTTCGCGGACCGGCGCGCGGGCGACGCGGAGGCCGCGCTCCAGGGCGCTGCATTCACGGTGGACGCGACCTACGAGTTGCCGACCCAGCACCAGAACCCGATGGAGATCATCGCGACGGTCGCCGAGTGGAGCGCCGACGGCGTGCTGACCGTTCGCGAGCCTACCCAGAACGCCGAAGGTGTGCGCCACGGCCTCACCAAGCAGCTTGGCATCGAGCCCGCCAAGGTGCGCGTGCTGTCGCCCACCGTGGGCGGCGGCTTCGGCCAGAAGAACTCGCTGCAGTCGCACACCGCGCTGGTCGCAATGGCGGCGCGCACGCTGGGTCAACCGGTCAAGCTCGTGCTGTCGCGCAGCCAGCTGTTCCACAATGCGAGCTTCAGGCCCGCGAGCCGCCACCATGTGCGGCTGGGTGCCGACCGCAACGGCAAGCTGACGGCGGCCATCCACGAGATCGACCAGCAGACCTCGCAACACGACCTGTTCCCGTCGAGCGGCACCGAGATCACCTCGCGGCTCTACGGCATCGGCAATTTCCTGGGCCGCGAGCGGCTCGTGCGTACCGACGTGCAAACGCCCGGCTACATGCGGGCGCCGTTCGAGCACCCGGCTGCCTTTGCATTCGAAAGCGCGGTCGACGAAATGGCCTACGCGCTGGGCCGCGACCCGGTCGCGTTCCGGCTTGCGAACGATGCGGCTGTCGACCCGATCAGCGGCAAGCCTTTTTCATCGCGCCATTTGGCCGAGTGCCTCGCAAAGGGAAGCACCGCCTTCGGTTGGGCGCGCCGCACGATGGCGCCGGGCTCGATGCGCGCGGCCGACGGCAGCCTCATCGGTTGGGGCGTAGCGGCCGGTGCCTACAAGGCGGCCATCGCACCGGCCGTTGCCAAGGTGCGGCTGAACACCAACGGCACCGTAAGGGTGGCCGTGGGCGGCCACGAGATGGGGCAGGGCATTCGCACCGCCATTGCGTTGACGGTGGCGCGCACGCTCGGCGCGCCGATGGCGGCGGTGGAGATCGTGCTCGGCGACACCACCGCCGCGCCGCAGCACCTGACAGCCGGCTCCTGGGGCACGGCCACCGCGTTGCCGCCGGTGCAGGAAGCTGCCCAGCGGCTCATGGAAGACCTGCGGCAGAACGCAGGCGCGGCCACTGCCGCAGGTGATGCGAATGGCGCCACCGCGGTGGCGTTGCTGCGCGCCTCGGGCCGTCCCTTCGCCGAGGCCGAAAGCCGCATGCGCGCGCCGGGCCAGCCCGAGCAGGTCTTCGGCCGGCTCACCGGCGGCCTGCCCGCCGCGGCGGGCCCGGTGTATCCGGACTTCGTCGCCTTCAGTTTCATTGCGCACTTTGTCGAAGTGCGCATCGAACCCACCACCCGGCGCATTCGCGTGCCGCGCGTGCTCAGCGTGGCCGACTGCGGCACCGTGGCCAGCCCGCGCACCGCGCGCAGCCAGGTCGAAGGCGGCGTGGTGTGGGGCATTGGCGCCGCATTGCGCGAGGCGAGCGAGGTCGATGCGCGCTACGGCGGATTTCTCAACGCCGATCTTGCGGAATACGTGCTGCCCGTTGCGGCGGACATCGGCCGCATCGACGTCGACTTTGTCGGCAAGCCCGACACGCGGCTCAATGCGATGGGGGTGAAAGGCCTCGGTGAAGTGGCCATGGTGGGCGTGGCGCCCGCCATCGTGAATGCGGTGTTCCACGCCACCGGCAAGCGGCTGCGCCGGCTGCCGCTGCGGCTGGAAGACCTGTTGGAGAGCTGAGCCGGGGGCTACTTGCCCGTAGTGCCGAACGAATTGACATGCACCTCGACGATGTCCACGAACTCCGGCAGCTCCAGCAGGAACTCGGCATCGCGCGCCAGCGGCGCCACGCGCAGCGGATCGCCTCGCTGCGCGTGCATGGCGTGCATGTGTTCGATCGATTGCCAGTAAGACACCGTCCTGAACTGGGCGGTGTCGCCGTTCAGTTTGCGAAAGTACTGCACGCCCATGCATTCAGGTTTTTTCGCGATCTCCTGGATGCCGTGCTCGAAGCTGTAGCGCAGGTATTCGTCGGCCCGCGCAATGGGCGTGCGGCCTTGCCATACGCGTCCGATCAAAGGGGTGGCGAGCAGTTTGCAGTCGACGGACATGGGTGCTCCTTTTTCTGGATGACGACAAGACAAACGGCACCCCGCGTGCCGTTATTGTCCATCGAAGAGACTGGAGCTCGCGCCTGCACGGGCGCGTAGGAATCCTTCGCCACCGCCTGCAAGCGAAGGCTCAGCTTTCGAAGGCGCCCTGGAGCCTGCGCGCCAGCTCGGCCGCGAGGGCCTCGCGCTGCGGAGCGGGGCGCCAGAAGCTGCGCGTGGCCACGCCCTTCGATTCCCACTCCGGATGATTGCGCGCCGGCCGTGCCGCGCGAACGGCAGCCGCGGTTGCGCGTGTCGGTGCGTCCTGCGTTGCGCTGGTTTCGGCTGCAATGCGTCCGGTGGCCGCATGGCCGCGCTGCTCCAATGCCCGCGTGAGCTTCAGCTGCCATGCGACGAGCGCAAACAGCACGCCGTCTTCGACCGTGAGCTCGTGCACGTCGCGCAGCTTGTTCACCAGCTTGCGCCCCAAGGGGCCCCAGCCTTGCGACACGGCACCGCCGATGGCGCCGCCCACCGCGGCACCCGCGCCAAGCGAAATGCCGGCGACGGCAAGGTCTGCCACCACGCCCACCGCGGCGCCGATGACGGCGCCCTTGCCAAGCCGCAGGCCCGCGTCCTTCATCGCTTCGGGGCTGAAGAAGTCCAGCGTCCACCGGCCTTCGACCAGCGGCAGGGGCGCTTCGCCGGCATCGTCCTGGCGAAATCCGTAGAGCGCGAGCAGGTCGTCGGTGCAGCGCTGCGCCTTGTCGAACACGTCTTTCTGCAGCGCGGCGACGAGTGTTTTGCGGCGGGCGCTGTCCGCGAATTCTTCTGCCGCCACCGTGCGGCGCAGTGCGGCGGCATCGACCAGCAACTCGGCGATGCGCGAGCAGGCGGCACGCCGGCGTTCGGCGGCTTCGGCGGCCAGCGAATCCGCCACGCCTTGCAGCAGCTGGCGCCTGTCGCGCAGCAGCGTCGAAAGATCGCTGTACAGCTCGCGTTCGGCGCCGGTGAACGGGGCTGCCGCATCGAAGCGCACCTGCACGTGCAGGCCGTAGGCCGAGAGCAGCTCTTTCCATGCAGCTTCGCGGCTTGCCGCATCGCGCACGAAGTTGAGCACCGGCAGCACGGGCCGCGCGCAGGAGTTGAGCAATTCGATCTCGTCGCGAAATTTCGGCAGCACCGGCTCGCGCACATCGATGACCAGGAAAGCCGCGTCGATCTCCAGCATGGTGCGCAGCACCTTGGCTTCTTGCTCGAACACGCCGTGTGCCTCGGGGCCCCGCAAGAACTGGCGGATGCGTTCGGGCGGCGTCGCTCGAGGGTCGAGGCCGGCCAGGTGTTCGCGGAGCGCCACCGCGTCTTCGAGCCCCGGCGTATCGAAGAAGCGCACGGCAGCCTGGCCATTCACTTCGAGGTCGGCCGATTCCACATGGCGCGTGGTGCCCGGGCGCTGCGACACCTCGCCGAAGTTCGCGCGCCGTGTGAGCGTGCGCAGCAGCGAGGTCTTGCCCGCGTTGGTGTGGCCTACAACGGCGATGCGGATGGCTTGCTGCTGCGTCATGGTGCCGCGCCAAGTTGTTGCAACGCATCGTCGAGCCGATGCGTGGCCGCGACGCGCTCGAGGCCGGTGCCTTGCAGCCAGTCGATCCAACGCTTTGCGGCGCCCACGGCGGAATCGTTCTGCACGCTATTCACGTCTTCAGCCGGCCACAGGCGGCATTCACCGCAATGGGCCAGCACTTCGCGCAAGAAGCGCTCGGTGCCGCGGTCTGGGCTCGATGCGGCGTGGCAAACCAGCAGCACCGCGCGCGGGCGTGCCAGCGCCAATTGGTCGAGCAGGGCGCGGCGTGAGGGGGCGCTGCCGTCGATGCGTTGCACCTGCGCAGCGGGCAAACCTGCGGGGGGCCAAGCCATGTCCGAAGGCAGCTCGAATCCGATGACGAACAGCGTGTCCAGCAGTTCCGAAGGTGCGAGGCCGGCGGGGGCAATGCCCGGCGCGCGGCCGGGGTCGGCATCCACGATGGCCGGCGGTGCGAGCGCGGCGAACCTGGCCGTCAGCTTGCGGTAGTAGGCGTCGCTCCAATCCGGATGCAGTGCTGCGCGGCGCCTGCACCACACCACCGCACTCAGCAGCACCAGCGCAACGCGCGGCAGCAATCCGTACACCACGATGCAGCCGGTGAGCCACAGTGCCCAAGTGCGCTGGGCTGCTGCGTTTGGCGTGGCCGAGAGCACGGTCGCGGCATCGGGAACCGGAAAGCCGAGCTGTGCAGGCGCCCAGCCCAGCGCCTGTACCGCGCGCACAAAGAATGCGGGGTCGAGAATCGTCGTTTCCCAGCTCAGCGTGTAGCTGCGAAACGCAAGCGCGAACAGCAGAGCGGCCAGCACCACCGAAAAAGACAGCGCCCAGATGCCATGGCTCACGAGCCCGAAGGCCCAGGGCAGCAGCCTGGCACGGGTCAACAGCCCGGTGGCTGCGCGCACCAGCACCGGTGCCTGGCCCCGCTTGCCGCCGGCCACCCGGGCGGTGAGCGAGAGCCATACCCACCCAAGCGAGCTTGTATTGAACGAGGCGAGCGGCAACCACAGGCCGGCCAGCCAGAGCAGCAGCGTGAGCAGGTGAATGCCAAGAAGGCTCACGAGCGCGACGATCACGTTGATGTGCCGTTCGCCCCCGCCGACCACGTTGCCCGCAAGGCCCAGGCCTGCAGCGACAACCAGCGCCACAAGGCCGAGCAATACCCACGGCCCCCATTGCCGCGCGCGTGCCAGTTCGGGTTGAAGGCCGATGCGCTCGCCAAGCTGGAGCGCGCGCGCGGTAATGCGTGCATGCACATCGGCTGTGCGGGAGGAAGCGGCGCGCATGGCTTGCGCATCGTCGAGTGGACCTTTCTCTTCGGTCCATCGGATCGCCTCGGTAATGACCGCGTCCGGAAAAGCAGATTCGCGCAACGCGGTGTTGGTCAACAGGGTCCCTTCGCAAGTAGCGTTCCACGATGGCGGAAGGCGCGCAAATTATGCCCGGCGCGCCTGCAAGGACTCTGTGAGAGCGACGAGAAAAGGGACCGCAAGCGATCCCTTTCGTGGAACACCGCGGAACCGGCTTTGCCGGGCCGCTGGTGTTGCCCCCGGGGAGGGGGAGGGAGAAGCGACGCGAAGCGCGCGAAGCCTGGGGGAGTGGCTGGTTCTAGCGCAGGCCGAAGAACGAAAGCACGGCCACGACAACCACGACCAGACCGACGATATAAATGATGGAATTCACGCGAGGACTCCTCGTTGTTGACGACAGCTTCAGCATCGGGCCTGAGGGGGCTGGTGACTGTCGGCGAGGGGCGGCCTGTGCTGTAGGACTCGCGAAGACCCGGGCGAGCGCATGTGCCCCGCCGGCGCAGCCTCAGGCCGCGGGCTTGCGGCGCGGCTCGGGGGGCAGTGCCTGCTCCAGCAGCCACCGCATCGCGGAACGGATTTCGCCTGCGTCAGCCCCGGCATCGATCTCGAGCGCTGCCCGGTCGAAGGCTGCCGAGAGCAGCCGGGCGAGGGCGTCGAGCGAAACCTCTCCCTTGCCCGGCCTGGCGTTCTCCAGCCCTTGGCGCAGTGAACCGGCCGAGGTCGCCTCGTCGATGGCCATGATCTCTTCCAGGCCCAGCACGGCCGGCCCTTCGATGAGCAGCAGCCGCGTGCGGCCCGGCGCGCTCATCGCCTTCAGGTAGGCCTGGCTTCCCTCCAGCAGGGCTTCGCGCGGCGTCAACTGCTGCGGTGTGGCCGCTTCGATGTCGGCCGCCACGGTTTCGGCTTCGCGCACCAGCACCTGCCTGAACAGGTCGCGCTTGTCGGCGAAGTGGTGATACAGCGCGCCACGGGTGATACCGGCCGCAACAGCAATTTCCGGCGTCGAGGTGTCTCCGTAGCCCTTGCTGACGAACAGCGCGCGTGCGGCATCGATGAGCGCAAGGCGCGTGGCTTCGGTGCGCTCGCGGTTGGTTCTGGATTGAGAGTCTGCGATCGATTTTGGCATTTACATACAGGTTGTTTGTAAATTAATATCCAACTTACATGCAGACTGCATGTTAATTGAAAGGGCCATTGCCATGAAAGTGACGAGCTATTACCCGGTGATCATGACCAACGACGTGGCCGGAACGGCCAGCTTCTACCAGGCGCATTTCGGCTTCACGCCGCTGTTCACGAGCGAGTGGTACGTGCACCTGCAGCTGGCGGAGAACCCATCGGTGAACCTTGCCGTGCTCGACGGCCGGCACGAGACCATTCCCGCACCCGCGCACGGCCAGGTGGCGGGCGGCCTGCTGCTCAACTTCGAGGTGGAAGACCCCGATGCCGTTCACGACCGGCTCGCCGCGGCCGGCCTGCCGATTCTTCTGCCGCTGCGCGACGAGGACTTCGGCCAGCGCCACTTCATCACCAGCGACCCGAACGGCGTGCTGATCGATATCGTCAAGCCCATTGCGCCAAGCGCGGAATTCGCGGCGTTGTACGAGGCCGGCGCGCTGCCAACCTGAGGTCCGCCGGGCCTGCCAAGGGCTATGCCCGCAGCGCTTCGCCTTCGTCTTCCTCGAGCGAATCGCCCAGAAAGCCGCCGCTCTGGTGCGCCCAAAGCCGCGCATAAAGCCCACCTTGCGCCATGAGCGAGCGGTGGTCGCCTTCTTCCACCACGCGGCCTTCGTCAAGCACGATGAGCCGGTCCATTGCTGCAATGGTCGAGAGGCGGTGCGCAATGGCAATCACTGTCTTGCCTTCCATCAGCCGGTAGAGGCTTTGCTGGATGGCGGTTTCCACCTCGGAGTCGAGCGCGCTGGTGGCCTCGTCGAGCAGCAGGATGGGTGCGTCCTTCAGCATCACGCGTGCAATGGCCACGCGCTGGCGCTGCCCGCCCGACAGCTTCACGCCGCGCTCGCCCACATGCGCCTCGTAGCCGCGCCGGCCGGTGGCATCGCCCAGCGTCTGGATGAAGTCGTGCGCTTCGGCACGCTTGGCGGCGGCCTCGATCTGCTCTTGCGTCGCGTCGGGCCGGCCATAGGCAATGTTGTCGGCCACCGAGCGGTGCATGAGCGAGGTGTCCTGCGTGACCATGCCGATGTGGCTGCGCAGCGAATCCTGCGTCACATGGGCAATGTCCTGCCCGTCGATCAGGATGCGGCCGCTCTCCAGGTCATGAAAGCGCAGCAGCAGGTTGACCAGCGTCGACTTGCCCGCGCCCGAGCGGCCGACCAGCCCTATCTTTTCGCCCGGCTTCACAACCAGGTTCAGGTCGTCGATGACGCGGCGGCCCGCATCCGCATAGCGGAAGCTCGCATGCTCGAAGCGCACCTCGCCGCGCGGCACTTGCAGCACGCCGGCGTCAGGGGCGTCCAGCACGATGCGCGGGCGCGACAGCGTCTTCATGCCGTCCTGCACGGTGCCGATGTTCTCGAACAGGCTGGTCATCTCCCACATGATCCAGTGCGACATGCCCTGCAGGCGCAGTGCCATTGCAGTGGCGGCGGCCACGGCGCCCACGCCCACGGTGCCGTTCGACCAGAGCCACAGCGCAGTGCCGGCCATGCCGGCCGTCAGCCCCATGCTCAGCGCATGGTTGACGATTTCGAATGCGCTCACCAGCCGCATCTGCCCGTAGCCGGTGTACATGAACTCGCGCATGGCTTCGCGCGCAAAGCCGGCCTCGCGCTGCGTGTGCGAGAACAGCTTGACGGTGGCAATGTTGGTGTAGGCGTCGGTCACGCGGCCGGTCATCAGCGCGCGCGCATCGGCCTGCGCCTTGCCCACCTTGCCGAGCCGCGGCACAAAGTACATGAGCGAGGCCGCATACAGCACGAGCCAGACGATGAACGGCAGCACCAGCTGCACGTCGAGCACGCTCACCAGCACGATGATGGTCACCACGTACACGCCCATGGCCACTACCACGTCGGCCAGCACAAAAAGGGTGTCGCGCACCGCGAGCGCGGTCTGCATCACCTTGGCCGTGATGCGGCCCGCGAATTCGTCCTGGTAGAAGGCCATGCTCTGGCCCAGCATCAAACGGTGAAAGTTCCAGCGCAGGCGCATCGGCAGGTTGACCGCCAGCGTCTGGTGCTTGACGATGGTTTGCAGCGCGACCACGCCGATGCTGATGACCAGCAGCGCGGCCAGCCAGATCAACGTATTGCCGCGGTCTGCCCACAACTGCGACGGAACCTGCCCGCCGAGCCAGTCGACCACGCGCCCGAGCACGGCGAACAGCAGCGCCTCGAATCCCGAGATGGCCGCGGTAAGGGCTGCCATGACGGCCATCTTGAGGCGCAGGCCCCGCGTGCAGGCCCATAGAAAGGCGAAGAAGCCCGTTGGGGGAAGCGCCGGTTCGGCGGCGGGATAGGGGTGGAGCAGTTTTTCGAAGAAACGGAACAAGGCGTGCAGTCTCCAGGGAGAAGCTGCGACTTTATCCCGCGGCGGCATCTCCCTGCCCCGAAAGGGTGCGTTCCGGCGCCGCCGGTGGCTGGCCGCCCAGCCGTTCGCCCAGAAAATCGATGAAGCTGCGCAGCTTGGGCGCCATGTACCTGCGGCTGGTGTACACGGCAAAAAGCGTGACCGGATGCGGCGCGTGGTCGGGTAGCAGCTGCACAAGGCGCCCGGTTGCCAGGTCGTCGTCGACCAGCCATTCGGGCAAGAAGGCAATGCCCATGTCCGCGCGCACCGCATGCAGCGTGAGGGTGGTGTCGTCCGAGCGCATGGCCGGCGTGAGCCGCAGCGCAAACATGCGTCCGCCCGGTCCCTTGAGCGAGAGGTTGTCGAGGTTCACGTAGCTCGGCACGATGGCGCCGAGCCGCGCCAGCTCGGCCGGCAGCGTGGGGTTGCCGCCCATGCGGCGCAGGTAGGCAGGCGTGCCCGCCAGATAGAAAGGCACGCGGCACAGCGGCCGCGCAATGAGCGCGGGAGAGGGCTCTTGCGTGGCGCGCAACGCAACGTCGTAGCCGTCGGCCGCAAGGTCGACCTTGCGGTTTTCCAGGTGGATGTCGACCAGCACCTCAGGAAAGCGCTCGCGATAGTCGGCCAGCACGCGTGCAAAGCGCGGCGTGGCGCACCACACGGGCGCGCTCACCTTGAGCTGCCCGCGCGGCGCCTCGCTCTTCTGGCCGATGGCGGCTTCGGCGGCGTCCAGCAGGTCGAGCGCACGCCCGCTCTGCTCGTACCAGGCGGTGCCGGCCTCGGTCAGGCTCAGGTGGCGGCTGGAGCGGTGCAAGAGCCGCGCACCCAAAGATTTTTCGAGCTGGGCCACATGCTTGCTGGCCATGGGCGGCGACATCGACAGCCGCTCGGCCGCGGCCACGAAGCTGCCCGATTCGACGACCTCTCGAAACACGCGCAGGCTGGTCAGGCGGTCCATGCAAGGTTTGCTGTGAAGAAATGAACCGATGCATCGTAGCCTGTCGATTTCCTGGTGGGAAATGTCTAAAGTCGATGCAACGCTTTCAAAGGAGCATCGGCTTGACCCACGACAACAGCACTTCGCGCCTGCCCACGTATTTCATCTCGCACGGGGGCGGCCCCTGGCCCTGGATGAAGAAGGAAATGGGCCCCACTTACGACCAGCTGGCCGCCGCGCTGGCCGACATGCCGCGCCAGATCGGCCGCAAGCCCGCCGCCATCCTCATGGTGTCGGCCCACTGGGAGGCGCCCGTCTTCACCGTGCAGGGCAACCCGCACCCGCCCATGATCTACGACTACGGCGGCTTTCCCGCCCATACGTATGAAGTGCGCTACGAGGCGCCGGGCTCGCCCCAGCTTGCGCAGCGCGTGCAGTCGCTCCTGGTCGCGGCCGGGCTGCCTGCGGCCATCGACCCCGAGCGCGGCTTCGACCACGGCATGTTCTCGCCCATGGCCGCCATGTACCCCGACGCCAGCGTGCCGGTGGTGCAGCTGTCGCTCAAGCGCGGGCTCGACCCGGCGGAGCACCTGGCGCTAGGCCGCGCGCTCGCGCCTTTGCGGGGCGAGAACGTGCTCATCGTCGGCAGCGGCTTGAGCTATCACAACCTGCGCAACTTCGGCCCGCAGGCGCATGGCGTTTCAAAGGCGTTCGGCGATTGGCTCGACGACACCTCCGTGCACGCATCGCCGCAAGAGCGCGTGCAGCGGCTGCAAGACTGGGCTTCGGCCCCTTCGGCGCGCATGGCGCATCCGCGTGAGGAACACCTCATTCCGCTGATGGTCGCGGTTGGCGCGGCCGAGCAGGAAGCCGGCGAACGCATCTATCACGAAGACGCGTTCATGGGCGGGCTGGTGGTCTCGAGCTACCGCTTTGGCGCGGCCGCCAGCTAGAAGAACGGCCAGTTGGCAGAATCGGGCGATGCCTTCCATCCCCGATTCAAATTCCGTTCCAGAACCAGACGCAGAAGCCCGCCTGCTCATCGAGCGCATCGCCGCCACCGGCACGCGCCATGACGTGGTGCACGGCGGCGTCCGCGTGTGCTGGCGCCGCTTCGGCGCCGAAGAAGAAACCGCCCATCCGCCGCTGGTGCTGCTGCATGGCGGCCACGGCAGCTGGATGCATTGGCTGCGCAATGTCGATGCGCTTTCGGCGGGCCGCACGCTGTGGCTGCCCGACATGCCCGGCTTCAACGATTCCGATGCGCCGCCTCGCGCAGCGCTCGGCGAAGAGCCGCTCGGCCCATTGCTCGATGCGCTGGGCGGATCGCTCGACCAACTGATTGGCGCCGGCACACCCATCGACCTGGGCGGCTTTTCTTTTGGCGGGCTCACCGCGGCGCGCTTTGCCGTGCGGCGCGGCAACATCCGGCGCCTGGCGCTGGTGGGCAGCGGTGGCCACGGCACCATGCGGCGCATGGCAGTGCAAATGATCAACTGGCGCGCCGCACCCGATCGCGAGGAAGAACGTGCCGCGCTGCTGCACAACCTGGGCGCGCTCATGCTGCACGACAAGGCCGCCATCGACGCGCTGGCCTTCGAGATTCACGATATCTCTTGCCACGGCACGCGCTTTCGCAGCAAGGAGGTGTCGCAGGCGGGCGGGCTGCAAGCTGCGCTCGACACCATCGGCGGGCCGCAACTGCTGCTGTGGGGCGAGTACGACGTGACCGCCGATCCGCGTCCGCTGGTGGCGCAACTCACGGCCGGGCAACCGCAGCGCGAAGGCGTGGTGATCGAAGGGGCAGGGCACTGGGCGCAGTACGAACGCGCCGATGATTTCAACCGGCTGCTGCTGCGCTTTCTGGCGTGACCCCTGCAGCGGACGCCGCGCTATTGCTATTGCTTCACCAGTCCCAGCTTGCGGATCATGTCGCCCCACTGGTCGTAGGTTGAACGCGTGAGCTCGGCCAGTTGGGCGGGGCTCGATGACTCCGCCTCGTAGGCGCCTTGGCGGAAGAAGTCGCGCGTGGTGGGCATCGCGAGCACCTGCGCAAGCGCGGCGTTGAGCTTGGCGACCACCGGCGCCGGCATGCGCGCGGGCCCATAGAAGCCAAGCCAGCTCGGCATGTCGACGCCGGCAACGCCTTGCTCCGTCATGGTGGGTACATCCGGCAGCATTGCGCTGCGCTTGGGCGCGGCCACTGCCAGCATGCGGACCTTGCCAGTGGCGGTGTTCTGGATGGCGTTGGGCGCCGCATCGAAGTAGTACTGGACGCGGCCTGCAAGAAAGTCCTTCGCGGCATCGGCGCCGCCTTTGTAGGGCACGTGCACAACGTCGAGCCCCGCCTTCTGCGCAAAGGCCTCGCCGTAGATGTGCGACGAGGTGCCGGTACCAAAGGAGGCGTAGCTCATCTTGCCGGGGTTGGCCTTGATGTAGGCCACCAGCTCTTGCACCGTGCGGGCCGGCACGCTCGCATGCACCGTCAGCACCAGCGGCCCGCGTGCGCCGAGCGAAATGGGTGCCAGGTCCTTGAAGGGGTCGTAGCGCACCTGCGCCAGCGTCTGCGGGTTTTGCGCCACCACGGAAGAGGGCGCGTACATCATCGTGTAGCCGTCGGGCGCAGCGCGAATCACTTCCTCGGTGGCCAGGATGAAGCTCGCGCCCGGCCGGTTCTCGACGATGACCGGCGTCTGCAGCACCTCGCCGAGCTTGTTGGCGACAAAGCGCGCTTGCGCGTCGGAGGCGCCACCCGCCGCCAAGCCGAGCACGATGCGGATGCTGCGGCCCTTCTCAGGGAAGGCGGCGGGCTCGGCTGCGAGCACGCCGGCCGGCACTGCGATTGCGCCAAGTGCGAAGCCGACGCCGATGAACGCGGCCATGCGGCGGCGGTTGAACAGGCGGATGAACATGGGCAAGCGATTCATTGCCTGGCCAACCCCACCTGCTGCACCATCGCGCCCCAACGCTCGTAGCTCGAGCGCGTGACGCTTGCAAATTCCTCCGGCGTGGAGGCACCCGCCTCGTAGCCGCCCGAGCGGTAGAAGTCGCGCACCTGCGGCATTGCCAGCACCTGCGTGAGCGCCGAATTGAGCCTGGCAACCACCGGCGCCGGCATGTGCGCGGGGCCGTAGAAGCCGAGCCAGCTCGGCAGGTCGAGCCCTGTCACGCCTTGCTCGGCGAAGGTGGGCACGTCGGGCAGGGCAGCAATGCGCGCGTTGGCGGCAATCGCCAGGATCTTCACCTTGCCGGTGCCCGATGTGATGAGTGCCGAGGAGGCCGAATCGAACATGTACTGGACGCGGCCGCCGATCAGGTCCTTGGCCGCGTCCGAGCCGCCCTTGTAGGGGATGTGCACCGCATCGATGCCGGCCTTCTTCACGAAGGCCTCGCCGTAGATGTGCGACGAAGTGCCCGCGCCAAAGGAGGCGTAGCTCACCTTGCCCGGGTTGGCCTTCACGTAGGCGATGAGCTCCTTCACGTTGGCGGCCGGCACGGTGGTGCTCACCGAGAGCACCAGCGGGCCGCGGCCGCCCATCGAAACGGCGGTGAAGTCCTTGAACGGGTCGTAGGGCACCTGCGAGAAGGTGTGCGGGTTCTGCGCCATGGTCGAAGAGGGCGCGTAGAGGAGCGTGTAGCCGTCGGGCAGCGCGCGCGCCACTTCGCTTGCGGCGAGCATGGTGCTGGCGCCGGGCTTGTTGTCGACGATCACGCCGGTGCCCAGCACCTCGCCGAGCTTCTGCGCCACGATGCGCGCCTGCGCGTCGGTGCCGCCGCCGGCGGTAAAGCCCACCACGATGCGTATCGGCTTGCCGCCGCGCACCGGAAAGTCTTGCGCGAATGCCATGGGCGCCAAGCCCAGGAGGGCCGCAGCGCCGAGCGCTGCGCCGAACGCACGGCGAGTGCCGCGAGGTTCTTTCATCGATGTCTCCGTTTATGAATGTTCTTCTTATATTGATTTAGAAATCCATAAAAATCCACACAATCTAGGGAAAACCCCGAAGTAGAGCATTTTCAGAGCTTTTGTATTTGACAAAATGAACATTGAAATCAAAATACGACGAAACAGCCCATCCAAGCCAATCATCCATGAAAACTGTCGTCCGCACCGACGAGCGCATCCTCAGCTCCGACATCTTCGACCGCGACAGCCGCGTCAAGCGTCCTGACCACGGCACCTGGGCAGAGCCCGGCAAGAACATTCCGGTCTATCACCGCTGCGGCGTGCTGGTGGTGGGCGGCGGGCCTTCGGGCACTGCGGCCGCCGCGGCTGCCGCGCGTGCCGGCGCCGACGTGGCGCTGCTCGAGCGCTACAACCATCTGGGCGGCCTTTCCACCGGCGGCCTCGTGATCTGGATCGACCGCATGACCGACTGGGAGGGCAAGCTGGTGATCCGCGGCTTTGCCGAGGAACTGTTCGATCGCCTGCCGGCCGACGCCATTGCCGGCCCCGCGCGCGAAGACTGGGGCTCGCAGGACGCGGCCAAGGCCGCGCACTGGTCGCAGCGCACGGCCGCCTATCACGGCGTGGTCACGTGGTCGCCCACCATCGACCCCGAGCGGCTCAAGCTGCTCTCGCAAGAGATCGTGCTGGAACGCAAGGTCAAGCTCATCTACCACTCCTGGGCCGCCATTCCCATCGTGCAGGACGGCGCCGTGAAGGGCGTGGTCTTCGAGAGCAAGGAAGGCCGCATGGCCATCATGGCCGACGTGGTGGTCGACGCCACCGGCGACGGTGACCTGTTCGCGCGTGCCGGTGCCGCCTACGTGAACGACATCGAGGAAGCCGACGTGCACCACTGCATGAACACCTCGTGGCTCTTCGGCGGCGTGGACATGAACCGCTGGATCGAATTCAAGGCCGGCCAGCCCGAGGCGTTCACCGCCTTCATGGCACGCGGGCGCGAAGTGTGCGGCCTGTTCGAGCGGCCGTTTGTCTCGTGGCGCAACGACGTGGCGCTGTTCATGGGGCCGCGCCAGTCGGGCTACTCGGCGCTGGATGTGGACGACCTCACGGCCGTGGAGGTGCGCTCGCACCGCGCCATGGCCGCGCACCTGGACTACTTCAAGGCGCATGCACCGGGCTTCGAGGATGCCTACCTGATGCTCAGCGCGCCGCAGATCGGCGTGCGCCATGCGCGGCGCCTCACCGGTGTGGGCGCCGTGCTGCGCAGCCAGTGGCCCGACGGCGTGGCGCTGGCCGACGAAGTGGGCGTGACGCCCGCGGTGTCGCCCAAGTTTCCGAACATCTCCATTCCCTACGGCGCGCTGGTGCCGCAGCAGCTCGACGGACTGCTGGCCTGCGGGCGCCACATCTCCTGCGACCGCAACTCGCACGGCTTCATGCGCGAGATTCCGCAGTGCTGGATCACCGGGCAGGCGGCCGGCGTGGCGGCGGCGCTGGCCTCGCAGGGCGGCATCGAGCCGCGCCTTGTCGATGTGGGCGCGCTGCAGTCGGCGCTGCTCGCGCAGGGCGTGTACCTGCGCGCCGGTGCCGGGCAGGGCGCGCATGCGCCGGCGGCAGCGGCTGCGGCCGAAGCCGGCGTCTGAATGACTTGCCATGAGCCCGACCGACTTCTCTCGCGAGCCTCTACATTGCAGAGTCTTGAGTCTTGCAACGGGTTCTTCCATGTCCACTGAAAAAAACGACACCTCTTTTTCCGCATCGGAAGCCGCCGATGCGCGCGGCGACCGCTCCGACACCGTGAGCGCGCTGGAGCGCGGCATCTCGGTGCTGCGCTGCTTCAGCGAAGACAGGCCCGTGCTGGGCCATGCCGACATCGCGCGCATGACGGGCATTCCGCGGCCGACCGTCAATCGGCTCGTCGCCACGCTGCT